>JAZKFD010000135.1:13967-32487 GCA_040386635.1 Pseudomonadota bacterium | reverse complement strand
ACCCGAACGGCGACCGTCGGCAATGCTGAGTTCGTAGAAACCCGCTCCCGCTTGCGAAGCACCGTTGAAGCCATCGTTCGCAGGCAAGCCGGCGGATCTCGCGCCTTCAATGAAGGCCAGAGACACCGGGTTGCGCAGCGTGCCGTATGACAGCCGAATCGGCCCGCCGTAGCCTCGGTCCGGGTCCCGCGAACTGGTCACAAGAGTGGCGTCTTCGATCTTGCGAAAGTATGGGCGCAAGCTTTCATAACCCCACGACGGCAGGCCGCAGGCGGCCCATGCGTCGTAGTCTTGTGGATTGCCGCGAATAGCGATCATCGAATTGATCGACGACGATCCTCCCACGACACGGCCGCGAGGCACGTAGACGCTCCGGTTGCTTAGATTGGGCTGCGGTTCGGTCCAGAAGCGCCAGTTGTGCCGAGCGCCGGTGTACAGGACCCGAATACCGGCAGGCATGTGGACGAACACGGAGGAGGCCGGCGAACCGGCCTCTACGAGGAGCACCTGTACACGAGGATCCTCACTCAGTCGCGCTGCCAGAACGCAACCGGCCGAACCCGCGCCAATGATGATGTAGTCGTAGGAACGTGATTTCACAATGTCGCCTTTGCAGCGCGTTCCGGCCTCCTACACGCCGGATCAATGGTCAGATTCTCAGGCGCGATCCCCCGCGCCCGAGGTTTTCTTCCACGACTCAGTGCGCGGCTCGCATCGCCCTCCGCCGTCTCAGCCATCACTGCCGATTCGACCTGTAATGTGGATAGAGTCCTCCTGCCCGGAAACGTGTCGTCCTTCATGCCTTAGCTCCATAGTTTGCAGCGCAATAGATTCGGAACGGGTCTGATGCGATCATGATTGACCCTTCTTGGACGATGTTGACTTGGCGCGCAGTAAGCGCCCGTCGAGGTCTATCCCATTCTGAGGTGCTCCTCGACTCCGTTCGCCGATACGCACACGAGTTCTATCCCTTGAGCGCACCAGAGGCCAGACCGCTGACGAAGTAGCGGTAGCAGAAAGTGAACAGCACGAAGAGGGGCAAGGCGATGAGCGACGATCCTGCGAGCACTTCGCCCCAACGCAGATCTTGCGCGCCGAGCATTGATGCCAACGCCACTGGCAGCGTCTTGCTGTGATCGCTCATGATCAAGATCAATGCGAAGACATAGTCGGCCCACGAGAGGAGGAACGAGAAGATGGCGACGGTGATCAGCCCTGGTGCCGACAAGGGCAGCACCACTTTGAAAAAGGCGGCGAGTTGCGAGCAGCCGTCAACCATTGCAGCCTCCTCCAGCTCGAAAGGCATTGTCTTGAAGAAGCCCCAGAGGAGCCAAACCGCGAGCGGCAAGGAAATCGCCAGGTGCGCGACAAGGAGCGCCCATAAGCTGTCCGATAATCCGACCATCCGAAAGAAGGCCGACATCGGGATTACGAGCATCAGCGGCGGAAACATGTAGGCGAAGAGCATCGAAGCCACGAGAGCCGTCTTGCCGCGAAACTTGAGGCGAGTCGCGCCGTAGGCGATGAGCGACGACAAGGCGGTGGCAAGAACTACGGTGACCGACGCGACGATGAGGCTGTTGACGAAGTGTGACGGGTAGTCAGTCAACTGCAGCAATGTCTTGTACGCACTGAAGTCCGGCGGCCAGTGAATCAGCGAAGTGTCAAGGAACAGCTTCTCAGGAGCTCGGACGCTCGACAGCACCATCCAGTAGACGGGAAAGAACGAGTACACGAAGATCACCGCCGCTGTCAGGTACAGCCCGAGACGGCGTATGCCTCGCATTAGGCTTTTCAGCCAGCCAGCACCGAGCGGACTGTGCTCACCGCCCAAGGAGCGGGACGTCGCTGCACGATTGGCCTCAGGACGAGGCTCGAGCTCGCGCACCAAGAAGCTGTCCGGGATTGAGATGTGGCGCAACAGTCGTGGGGTAGTACCTGATTTCATATTCACCGTCCTTGTCTCGTCTCGTCGATGGGAAATAGCCGCAAGTAAACCAGCATCACCATTGCTAGCAGCAGGAACGACATCGTCGCCACGGCGGCGCCACCGCCTAAATTGAACTCAACAAAGGCTCGACGAAACGCCAGGGTGGGCAGGGTCTCCGTCTCATCAAGGGGACCACCCTTTGTAAGTAGCCAAATGACGTCAAACTTGTTAAACATCCAGATTCCACGCAGCAGGATTACCACGATCATTACGGACCTCAGGCCCGGCAAGGTGATGTGCCAAAACTGCTTCCACGGGCTGGCGCCGTCGACGTGCGCGGCCTCATACAACTGAGCAGGGATGCCCTGAAGCCCTGCTAAGACGCAGGTAACGACGAACGGCGTCCAGATCCAGACGCTCACCATCACGATGACGCCCATGGCAGTCGCTGGGTTGCCGCCCCAGTCAAACATGCCAATCCCAAACGAAGAGAGGACGCTCTTGAGCAGCCCGTAGTTAGGGTCGAGCATCCATTGCACGACCAAGCAGGCCACGACGGTTGGCAGAAGATAGGGGAGAACCGCGACGGCACGCACCAAGGACCGCCCAAAGAACTGTTGGTTGAGAACCAGCGCAATCGAGATCCCGAGTGAAACCTGCAATACGATGGCTACACCCGAAATCAGCAATCCATTGCCGATCGCCTTCCAAAAAAGCGGGTCGGCAAGCAGCTCAACATAGTTGGCCAATCCGACCCAGCGCGAAGGCGAAACGAATGACTCCGACGCATAGAAGGACAGCCCGATAGAGTAAATAAGTGGTCCGCCGACGATTACGCCGAGCGTTAGAACACTCGCAAAAAAGAGGGCCGCGACTCTCCAATCTTGGTTCATTCTTCAATCCTTGGATATCTCATCATTGAATGCCGAGGCCTCGTTGCACTTAGGCAGCTCAGCGCTTTGATCAGGAAGGATTGTCGCGGCCCCATCCCTCAGCCGATCTTCCGGACTCGATCTGCCGCTGCTTTGACCGCGTCAGTGGATGACATTCCCCGAAGTACTTTGTTTTGCAACATCTCCGGGAGGACGTTCGTCTCGAAGACCTTACAGGGACGCAGGTCGATGCTTGGCCCCATCAAATCGACCGACGCCAGCTTGACATCGTTGTTCTCGATGTATGACTTCATCTGCATCATCGTCGACCAGTGCTTCTGGATCATCGGATGCTTCTTCCACCGGGGGTCCTCATAAATGTCCAATCGCGCGGGCTGGAAGTTCATCCACGCCGAATGCAGCCAATCAATGTAGAACTTGTCCAGAAACCACTTGAGAAACTTGACGGTCTCTTCACTTTGCTTCGTCTTGAACACGATGAACCCATCGAACGCGTAAGACAGCGCCTTTCGCTTTCCAGAACTGTCTGGCGATGCGAAGATGCCGTACTTGTCGGCAAGCGCCGGGTTGCGCGACTCGATAGCCTCAACCACTCGGCCCGAATACAACGTATGCGCCACCTTGCCCGTCACGAAGAGGCTCATGAGTTCCGCGTAACTCACATTGTTCATGCCGGGCGGCATTGTTTTGTAGAGTTCCCCGTAGAGATCAAGGAACCGCTGGTACTTGCGCGCATTAGGAGGAGCGTCCATTACGACTTTCCAATCTTTGTCGTACATCAGCGGCTCCTCTGCGAAGAGACTGCCGAAGCTGGCCCAGTTGGTCGAGCTGTCGCTAGCGAGCGGCATGACGCAGCCGCCGCGCTCGACGCTTCCGTCCTTAGAGATCGTCAACGCCCGGCAGTTGGCTAGTAGTTCATCCCACGTGTTGGGGATCTTGAGGCCCTTTTCCTCGTACAGGTCCTTCCGATAGAACATGGTGACTAGGTTGTAGTCGTATGGATAGAACCAGTTTTCACCCTGGTACTGCCACGACCCCATCTGACCCCAGCTATGCTGCTTGACCATTTCGGTCAGAGGAACAAGATGACCGCCGCGCGCGTACTGCAGGATGTGGGCGATGAACCCCATCGTCGCGATGTCATACGGAGCCCCGGCATTGATTGCGGCCATCGACTTCGGGAATGCGCTGCTAATCGGCGTCGAGTCAACCACGACCTTGACGCCATACAGGCTTTCGTATTCGCTGGCGGCTTTGCGAAGGACGGCCTGCGACTCTGTCGACGTCTCAGAATTCAGAAACCGGATCGTCGTCTTGCCCTGAGCCTTGACGAAAGGCGCGCCCATCACCGCAATCCCGCCAGCGAGAGCGCTGGCTGAGGCTCCGAGGAACGTTCGCCTGTCTCCGCTCGTTTTCTGTTCGTTCCGACCCTGGTCCTCTGTGTTCACTCTCATGGAGATTCCTTTGTTCGTTGCGCGGACTGCGGAATGGACGATCGCAGTGACATTCCGCTCTCGCGCGAAAAGACATGCAATCGCAGCGCCGGCAGATTCACCGGCACGTTCATATCAGCCTTTAGCTGGTCATCGCGATCAAAGACCGCGCGCACTCGCTGGCCGAAGACAGTTCCTATCACGTAGGTCTGAGCGCCAATCTGCTCCACGATGTCCACATGCAGATTCACATCGGGCTGATCACGTGCGCGCGCAATGTGCTCGGGCCGTATCCCGATCGTGACAGCCTGCCGCGAATCTGAAAATTCGTTTTCCGGCAACGCGCACTCGAACCCTCCGGCCCTGACGTGCAACTTGCCTTCGTGCCGGACGAGTTCGCCCGCGAAAAGATTCATCTCGGGTGATCCGATAAACGCGGCAACGAAGACGTTGCAGGGCCGGTCATAGAGTTCCAGCGGGCGCCCGACCTGCTGCATGAACCCATCCTTCATGATTACGATCCGGTCTCCGAGAGTCATCGCCTCGACTTGATCGTGAGTCACGTAGATCATGGTCGCCCCAAGCCTCTTGTGCAGCGTGGCAATCTCTTCGCGGGTTCGAACCCGAAGCTTCGCATCAAGGTTTGAAAGCGGTTCATCCAGTAGGAACACTGCCGGGTCGCGAACCAGAGCACGGCCGAGCGCGACTCGCTGCATCTGACCTCCCGACAGTTGGCGCGGTCTTCTTTGCAGCAGCGCGTCGAGGTCGAGGCTACGGGCCGCTTCTCGAACTCGCTTCTCGATCTCGTCGTTCGCCTCTCCTCGCACGCGTAGACCGAACGCCATGTTTTCGTAAACGGACTTCTGTGGATAGAGTGCGTAATTCTGGAAGACCATAGCGATGTCGCGATCCTTCGGCGGCAGCCGAGTCACGTTCCTGCCTCCAATGCGGATCTCGCCGGAAGAGACTTGTTCGAGCCCAGCCAACATTCGCAATGTCGTTGATTTTCCGCAACCCGAAGGCCCAACGAATACGACCAGTTCGCCGTCTTCGATTTCGAGCGAGAGGTCTCGAACTGCCCATGGGCCACGATCTCGGTCGAACGATTTCGAAACGCTCTCGAAGCTGATTCTTGCCATGCAATTGCTCCTCTTTTTTTTGTCAAAACCCAACCCCTCACAACGCGTGTACGTCGGGGTGCCGCATCGCGCTGCCGCAACGGCGTCCAGCCCACAACCGACGCTTAGTGGCGGCGGCTATTCGCCTCGCCTACATCTGTCATGAGTTCTAGTATTCCTGTACGCTTGCTGTCCCGGGGTACTACCAAATCGGCCATCTATCTATCGATCTCGTTCATTACACGTCGGAGCCCCCGACATGAAAAGCGAAGAATTTCGAACCTCATGGTCGATGGCATCGATCGATGAGACGGGAACACCATGGAACTGAGACATCTCCGCTACCTTGTCGCGCTCCACGATTGCATGAGCTTTCGCCGTGCCGCGGAGCAGGTGCACGTCACGAAGTCGACTCTGTCGCACCAGATCGCGCAACTCGAATCCGAGCTGGGCACGGCCTTGTTCGACCGCGTCGGTAAGCGATTGCTTGTGACAGAGGCAGGTGACCTCTTCATCCCGATCGCTAGGCGTGCGCTCCAGGAGGTCGACTCAGGTGTGCGAGCACTGGCAGCTAGTTCGCTTAGCAACCACCGCCACGTCCGCATCGGCACAACTAACACATTCAACATGGGCTTGGTCCCGGAGTGTGTTGCTGCCCTCTTCCAGCGGCACCCGGACGTTCACGTCGATGTCGTCGAACTCACGGCAGACCAAGTGAGCCACGGCTTGCTGGCCGGCAGAATCGACGTCGGTGTGTCGTATCGTCCGCTCGACATGAGCGGGCTCGCCTTCGAACCCTTATACGACGAGCAGATGGTTTTAGTGGTTGCACCGGCGCACAAGTTCGCCAGACGCAAGCGCATCCGGATGGCGGAGTTGCATGGCGCTCCGCTAGTTCTCATGCCTCCTGAATTCGCCACGCGTCAAATGCTAGACCTCTGCTTCCAAACGTGCCGCGCCGTACCGCAAATCGTCGCGCAAATGAACACGATTGGCCCGGCGCTTCGGCTGGTCGAGCACTCGACCATAGGTACGATCACATCTGAAAGAGCCTTAAGTGAGAACTCGTCCCTCGTGCGTATTCCGCTTGAGGCGCCGACACCGATTCGCACCCCCGGCATCGTGTGGCGAGAAGATGGTACGCGCACCGCCTTGATGCGAACATTCGCAGCGCTCGTGCGCAAAATCGGCTTGCATCGTGCCACGCAGCGCGAAGCGCCTGTCAAGCGCATTCAGCCGGATCGACCGTAATGCTCACCCACTTCGTGGGCGCCGCGCAGCGTCCCTTGAGAGGTCTAGGCAATCACGCTCTATGGGCACACGGCAGCTTCTCTAGGCGGACTCGGCGCTACAGGGGCTCGCGGATTGACTACCAGGAAGTGATTGCTTGCTCCAACGTGTACAAGTGAGGTGCGTAAGCTCCCGCCGCTTGAAATGGCAAAGCAGCCGCCCCTCTTCTAAGGAATCGCGCTTGCGCGCCATCAGGAGCGCCATGGCAACGTTGCTTAGATCACTACCAGTGCCGGGGCTTCATCATCAGCTTCCCACCCTAACGTTTGCTTCCTTTGCTACTTTGGCCCACTTGGTCAGCTCGCTACTCACGAGTTGGAAGATCTTTTTCGACGTGTCGCCGCCGTCCTCCAACTCCGAAGGCGTTGAACCTGTCTTGTACATCCTTCGCTGTTTACGTCCGCTCTCCATCGCCGGCTTGCCGGTCATGCGGCCTACGTCGCCGAGGCAGCACTGTGCGGTGCGACGGGATGATTTGGTAGTGCGCCTTTGGTCAAAACTGTTTCACCAATCCGACCGATCCACCCGCGGTCAAGATCCCTACGCTCGGCTTCGAAGGAGACAACAAGATGGATCGGCTTCATGCGATGGAGGTGTTCGTACGGGTGGTGGAGACCGGGAGCTTCTCCAAGACTGCCGCAGAGTTTGGGATCACTCAGCCGACCGTTACGAAGCAGGTGGCCGCTATCGAGTCCCGGCTGAAGGTGCGCCTTTTGAACCGGAATACACGTGGAATCAGCCTTACAGAGGTCGGGGCCCTCTACTACGACAAGTGCCGCTCAATCGTCAAAGCCACTGAGGATGCTGACGGCATCGCACGCATCCAGCAGTCCGAGGCACAGGGTTTGCTCCGCATCGGATGCTCCGTCGGCTTCGGCCGTCGGGTGATCGTGCCCCTCGTGCTTGACTTCATGTCCCAGCACCCGAACCTGCAGGTTGATCTGAGCTTCGAGGACCGCTACGTAGACTTAGTGGCGCAAGGCATCGATGTAGCGGTCCGCTTGGGGAAGTTGGCCGATTCAGCGCTGGGTGCGAGGTTCCTGGGGACAAATCCCTGGGTGATGGTGGCCTCCAGGACCTATCTAGAGCGACATGGATCGCCCAAGCGGGCCAGCGAACTCTCGGATCACGCCACGTTGATCTACAGCAGCGTTCAAGGCGGTGACGTGTGGCGTGTGCTATCAGCGTACGGCGAACCTGAGACGGTACCAGTCACCGGGAGACTGAGATCGAACAACTTGTCGTCCGTCCTTGCTGCTGCCAAGGCCGGCATGGGGATAGCGGCGTTGCCCTGCTACGTTGCATCTGGGTCGCTGAGCGACGACTCTGTTGTTCGGGTTCTTGAAGAGAACACCTTGCCGGAGCAGGAAATACACGCGGTTTTCCCCTCGCCAAAACTCGTGTCGGCCAAGGTTCTGACCTTCATTGCGTACCTTCAGGGGCGCTTCGATGAGCGTTGGTGGGACAAGCCTACCGACCGCTTTTGAGGCGCGTCGAATTGGCAACCCGGGTGAGCCGTAGTGCCCTTGAATCTGGCGCAGTACCGCCGAAGTCTCCGGCCACCCCTCTTCATTCCGTTCGTGAATATCTCATAGTCTCCGCACTGAGGTTTACACCTGGTCGCCGCCACGGAAGAATCGAGGCAAATCCACTAGGAGCGACAGATGGCGAAGATGAAGGCGGCGATGGCCGCGGTGCTGGTGATGGAGAAAGAAGGCGTGAACCAGGCCTTTGGGGTGCCCGGGGCGGCAATCAATCCGCTGTATGCACAGCTGAGAGAGCGTCAAACGATCTCCCATATCCTGGCTCGGCACGTTGAGGGTGCTTCGCACATGGCGGAGGGGTACACCCGTGCGAAGGCCGGGAACATCGGCGTTTGTATCGGCACGTCCGGGCCCGCCGGAACCGACATGATTACCGGCCTCTACTCGGCAAGTGCAGACTCCATTCCCATCTTGTGCATCACAGGCCAGGCGCCCCGAGCTAGGCTCCATAAGGAAGACTTCCAAGCGGTAGACATCACGTCCATTGCCAAGCCTGTGACCAAGTGGGCCACAACAGTCCTCGAGCCGGCGCAAGTTCCCAGAGCGTTTCAGCAGGCGTTTCACCTCATGCGATCTGGCCGTCCGGGCCCCGTCCTCATCGATCTCCCGATCGACGTCCAGATGGCAGAAATCGAGTTCGATATCGAAACGTACGAACCACTGGCCGTCTACAAGCCGACCGCATCGCGCAACCAGGTCGAGAAGATCCTGGACATGCTCTCATCCGCAGAGCGACCATTGATCGTGGCGGGTGGCGGAGTGATCAACGCTGATGCCTCGGAACTCCTGCAGGAGTTTGCTGAACTCACCGGCATCCCGGTGATCCCCACCTTGATGGCATGGGGCTGCATCCCCGACGATCATCGGCTGATGGCGGGTATGTGCGGACTTCAGACGAGTCATCGCTACGGAAACGCGAACATGCTCGCTTCTGACATGGTCCTGGGGATCGGCAACCGCTGGGCTAACCGACACACCGGCTCGCCAGAGGTCTACTGCAAAGGTCGCCGGTTCATCCACGTCGATATCGAGCCGACGCAAATCGGACGCGTATTTGCGCCTGATTACGGAGTCGTCTCGGACGCCAGAGCGCTATTGGAGCTGCTCGTCACGATGGCCAAGGAGAGAAAAGCAGCCGGGTCGCTCGGTGATTGGTCAGCATGGGCGGATAGCTGCTTGGCACGCAAGTCCGACGTGGCCTACCAGCGGAAGACCAACTTCGATTCTGTGCCTATGAAGCCTCAGCGCGTCTATCAATGCATGAACAATGCGTTTGGGCGTGACGTGACCTACGTTTCCACCATAGGGCTGTCTCAGATCGCGGGTGCTCAGTTTCTGCACGTGTACGGGCCACGTCGGTGGATCAACTGCGGCCAAGCTGGACCCCTCGGCTGGACAGGTCCAGCCGCCCTCGGCGTTCGAGTCGCCGACCCCACGCGCAAGATTGTCGCGCTGTCTGGCGACTACGACTTTCAGTTCATGCTGGAGGAACTCGCTGTTGGAGCGCAGTTCAAGCTGCCGTACATCCACATGGTGGTGAACAACAGCTACTTAGGGCTGATTCGCCAAGCGCAGCGGGGATTCAGCATGGACTACTGCGTGCAGTTGTCCTTCGACAACATCAATACGCCCAAGGATGAGCCAGTAAGCAGCTACGGCGTCGACCATGTAAAGGTCGCCGAGGCACTTGGCTGCAAGGCAGTGCGCGTGCACCGGCAGGAGGAATTGCAGTCTGCAATTAAGCAAGCCGAAGCGTGGATGGCGGAGTTTCGGGTTCCAGTCGTCATCGAGGTGGTCTTGGAGAAGGTCACCAACATCGCGATGGGTACAGAGATCGACAACATCATGGAGTTCGAGGATTTGGCGAACTCGAAAGCGGACGCTCCGTCCACCGTCGCACTCCTGGACTGACCGAGGTATCACCATGCCCAGATTCGCAGCCAACCTGTCGATGCTCTTTACCGAAAGTCCGTTTCTGGAACGCTTCGAGCGCGCCGCCGCCGCCGGGTTCAAGGCGGTGGAGTTTCTTTTCCCGTACGAGTACCGGGTGGATGTGCTGCAGCAGCAGCTAGAAGCCAATGGCTTGGAACTTGTCTTGCATAACCTGCCTGCAGGCATGTGGGAAAGCGGGGAGCGTGGCATCGCTTGCCACCCAGACCGCACCAGTGAATTCCGCAACGGCGTTGATCTCGCCATCCGCTATGCCCACGGTCTTGGAGTCGGCCAGTTGAACTGTCTTGCTGGGAAGCTGCCGCAGGCGGTCTCGCTGGACACCGCAGCCGAGACTTTTGTCCGCAACCTGGAATACGCGGCAAAGCAACTCAAAACTGCGGGACTGCGGCTTCTCATTGAGCCTATCAATACCTTCGACATCCCAGGCTTCTTCCTGAACAGGACGGAACAGGCTATAGCAATCATCGACCAGGTGGGTGCTGACAACCTCTTCGTTCAGTACGACATCTATCACGCGCAACGCATGGAAGGAGAGCTGTCCGGCACCTTGATCCGGCACCTTCCCCGCATCGGCCACGTTCAACTTGCTGACAACCCGGGCCGCCACGAGCCGGGGACTGGCGAGATCAACTTCCCCCACCTCTTCAGGCACCTCGACCAGATCGGCTACGGCGGGTGGGTCGGGTGTGAGTACAAGCCGGCAGCCGACACCCGCGCGGGATTAGGTTGGCGCACATCGCTCGTTTAAGGAGACTCAAGATGGACACTGCAAAACAAAAGATCGGCTTCATCGGCCTTGGCATCATGGGCACGCCCATGTGCCTGAACCTGCTCAAAGCTGGGCACCAGCTCTTTGTTCATACCAAAGGCAAGTTGCCGGAGGCGATCGGCACCAGCCGTGCCACCATCTGCATCTCCCAACAGGGCGTTGCGGAACGCGCGGATGTCATCATCATCATGGTTCCGGACACGCCTGACGTTGAGGACGTTTTGTTCTCCGAGAACGGTGTGGCGGCAGGTCTGAGCAAGGGTAAGACCGTGGTGGACATGAGTTCCATCTCCCCGACCGCAACCAAGTTGTTTGCTAAAAGAGTGAACAATTTGGGCTGCGACTATCTAGATGCTCCGGTGTCAGGAGGCGAAGTCGGGGCGAAGAATGCGACCCTCTCGATCATGGTGGGAGGTGACGAAGCCGTGTTCGCTCGCGTCCGACCGCTACTGGATGTCCTGGGCAAGAACATCAATCTGGTGGGAGGCAACGGCGACGGCCAAACTGCAAAAGTAGCCAACCAGATCATTGTCGCCTTGAACATCGAAGCTGTCTCCGAAGCTCTTCTCTTCGCTGCCAAGGCGGGAGCCGATCCCGCTCGGGTGCGGCAGGCGCTACTGGGAGGCTTCGCCTCCTCCAAGGTGCTCGAGGTGCATGGTGAACGGATGATCAAGCGCACGTTCGATCCTGGCTTTCGTATTGAGCTCCATCAGAAAGACCTCAATCTTGCTCTAGCAACCGCACGGGAGATGGGCATGGCGCTACCGGCCACTGCGGCTGCGCAGCAGCTTTTCAGCGCCTGCGTCGCGCATGGCGGCGCTGGCTGGGATCACTCTGCCATGGTACGTGCGCTCGAGAAGCTTGCAAACTTCGAGGTAGCTAAGCAATCATGAAGCATTTGTTGCGGCAATTGCTTGACGCGGCGGTCGCGTCGGCGCAGCCGGGACTCGTCGTCCCCAAGCATTTGCCACAACCTGGCGCCGGTCGCACCATCGTTGTTGGTGCGGGAAAAGCGTCTGCCGAAATGGCCAAAGCGGTCGAGAAGCACTGGTCAGCACCCTTGGAAGGACTGGTGGTCACTCGGTACGGGCACGGCAGCTCATGTCATCGGATCGAGATCGTCGAAGCCGCCCATCCGGTCCCTGATGAGGCTGGGCAGCGTGCGGCAGCACGCATGCTGAAACTGGTGGCCAACCTCTCGCGACATGACCTCGTGATCTGTCTCATTTCGGGGGGTGGCTCAGCCCTGCTGCCGCTCCCGTTAGGCGCTGTGACACTCCAGGACAAGCAGCAGCTTAGCCGGTCCCTACTTGCGTCCGGCGCAAGCATCAGCGAGATGAACTGCATCAGGCGCCACCTGTCAGCCATCAAGGGCGGCCGCTTAGCCGCCGCATGCCATCCAGCGCGAGTGGTGTCTCTGATCATTTCCGACGTTCCAGGGGACAGTCTCATGGACATCGCTTCTGGCCCCACCGCGGGTGACACCACAACCTGTGCAGACGCGCTGGAAATCCTTGCGCGTTACGGAATCGTGCCGCCGGGGTCTGTGAAGGAAGTCCTGGAGAGCGCTGCCGGCGAGTCGGTCAAACCCGACGATCCGCGGCTGGAGCGATGCGAGAACATCCTTATCGCGACGCCTCAACGCGCGCTAGAAGCGGCAGCGGAAGTGGCCAGGCGCGCCGGGATTTTGCCCATCATCCTCAGTGACTCCATCGAGGGCGAGTCGCGGGAGGTAGCCAAGGTGCTGGCGGCAATCGCCAGGCAGGTCGCCGATCACGGAAAGCCGTTCCCCCGGCCTTGCGTACTGCTCTCCGGCGGCGAAACGACCGTGTCGATCAAGGGCCCAGGGCACGGAGGTCGGAACGTCGAGTTCCTGCTTTCACTTTGTCTCGCACTAAGGGGGCACAGGTCTGTCCATGCCCTGGCCGCCGACACCGACGGCGTGGATGGCAGCCGGGAGACCGCGGGCGCGTACATCTCGCCAAAAACGCTTGAAATCGCGGCACGGCTCGGTCTCAACGCCCAGCAAGAACTAGACCGCAACAACGCTCATGTCTTTTTTGAGCGAGTGGGAGCCAGCATTGTGACCGGACCAACACTCACTAACGTGAACGACTTTCGAGCCGTCCTGATCAGCGAAACCGGAGATTGTGATGCGCAGACATAGAAACGCGAAAATCGTCGCTACCTTGGGACCGGCGAGTTCCGATGCCCAAGTGGTCGAGGAGCTTTTTTCTGCAGGAGTCGACGTATTTCGACTCAACTTCAGTCATGGCACCGCCGCCGACCACGCGCAGCGGGTGCAAATCCTCAGGCAGCTGGAGGAGGACTTCGATCGGCCAATCGGAATCTTGGCTGACCTTCAAGGGCCGAAGCTTAGGGTCGGAACCTTCGAGAACGGGGCCGTCGTGCTGGTGGCGGGCAGCACGTTTCGCTTCGACCTTGACGAGAACTGCGGCAGCAAGGACCGCGTGTGCCTTCCGCACCCAGAGATTTTTGCGGCCTTGGTGCCAGGGGCGGAGCTGCTTCTGGACGACGGGAAGCTGCGAGTGAGAGTCCTCGAGTGTGGAAGTGACTTCGCGTTAACCACGATCGTCGTCGGGGGCGTTCTGTCTAACCGCAAGGGCGTCAACGTCCCAGGTGTCGTGCTCCCGATCAGCTCCCTCACCAAAAAAGATAGGCGTGACCTCGATATAGCACTCGAACTCGGCGTGGATTGGGTCGCCTTGTCGTTTGTACAACGTCCCGAGGACGTGGCCGAAGCCCGGGCGCTGATCGGTACTCGCGCTGCCATCATCAGCAAGCTGGAAAAGCCCGCCGCATTGGACCGGCTGTCGGAGATCATCGACTTGTCCGATGCGGTGATGATCGCGAGAGGAGACCTTGGGGTCGAGCTTCCAGCTGAAAAAGTTCCAGCCATCCAGAAGCACATCGTCCGGATGTGCCGTCAACGAGGCAAGCCCGTCATCGTCGCGACGCAGATGCTGGAGTCTATGATCGAGTCACCGGTCCCCACCCGTGCTGAAGCCTCAGATGTGGCTGCAGCGATCTACGAAGGCGCTGATGCGGTCATGCTGTCGGCCGAGTCGGCCGCTGGCAAGCATCCGGCTGCCGCAGCGTCCATCATGCACAAGATCATTCAAGAAACCGAAAAGGACCCCTTTTATCGGCAGGTGATCGATGCGTCTCACGGCGCCTCAGCGAAGGGAAGTACTGTCGCTGAAGTTGTGTGCTGTGCGACTCGGCGAGCGGTGTCTTTGCTGGAGGCGGCGGCGGTGGTTTGCTACACCAGCTCGGGCAAGACCGCGTTGCGGGCGGCGCGGGAGAGGCCCGAAGCGCCCATCTTGGGATTGACTCCGAGCCTGCACGCAGCACGACAATTGGCTCTGGTGTGGGGGGTTCATGCCGTAAAGATCGCGGATGTAGATGATGTGGCCCAAATGACGGAAACTGCCGTCGACGTTGCCCGCAGTGAGGGATTCGCCAATCCCGGACAGTTGATCGTGGCCATCGCTGGCTCGCCTTTCGGACGCGCAGGCACAACAAACCTCCTCAGGGTGGCAGTTGTCTGATTGCGTGCGCAGCGAACCGAATTTCCCGTTGCCAAGGGCGACTGTATGGTCTATTGCTAAGCGGTGGATCTCGAAGATTAGAGTCGACTGGAGAAGTGCTTCCGAGTGGCAGACACTTCGGCTCCCGCGCTCCTTGCAAGCCGAGCGGACGTCTGAGCGCGCCGCAGGCGGACGAATCGACGCTCAGAGCGCCCGTGAGGGGCGAGGAAGCACGCTCACCGTCACCCTGTCGAAAGCTCGACGCCGCCGCTTCCCCCGGCACCACAGCATCGGCCGCCTTGTTCCTGCAGTGAACCGCTTGCGGGTGTTCGTCGCCACGTACCATCCGCACCGCAATGGCCGAGGCGCCAATCCTAGTGGCTATCACGGGCTACAGACAACTGCAGGATCGATCCGCGGCACTGGAGGCGGTTCACCGACCATGCTGCAAAGCCAGTGGACATCACGAAGTTCGCGCAGCTGCTGTCGAGCCTCCGTCCGCGGTCGCTGTGGTTCGCTGGCGCGTGGACGCCGGTTCTGTGACTTGCTTTCACCTGGACGTGCCCTCGAAATCTTGCCTCGCTTGGGCTGCCAGCCCATCGGAGTCCGGGCAACCGTATTGACTTAGGCCCGCGACTGCTGCCAGCGATGCGGCAGGAGTTCGCCGATCCGGCTTGCCGGCAGGGTGGGGAAGCACTGCATGACGTCCTTCAGGTAGGCATGCGGCTCATGCCCCATTCAGCTTGGCCGAGTGCACCAGGCCGCTCATGATTGCGGCGGCCCTCTTGCGCGCGCGCAGCGAGCCGGCAAGC
Organism: Pseudomonadota bacterium; assembly: GCA_040386635.1. GTDB lineage: Bacteria > Pseudomonadota > Gammaproteobacteria > Burkholderiales > Burkholderiaceae_C > Ramlibacter. The sequence continues at coordinate 17,194 of JAZKFD010000135.1, read as the reverse complement.
AGCCATTTGTTGCGCCCAATGGCGATCGGCCGGCATTCCGTTTTCGACCCAGTTGTTGTCCGCGGGCAGCTCGCCGTCGTCGATGTAGCGCGCCAGAGCGCGCCACGGCCCGAGGCTTTCAGATCGCGCACTCGCCAGCTGCACTGGCAGGCCAGTTGATCTTCACCGTGGTGACCCCACGCTGCAGCTCGATGCGCATCTCGGGCGAAGGCTCGTCGGCGACTGCAGCCGGGACAGTCGGGGGATGAACGCAGCGCTAACTGCCTGCGTTGATGTACTGGCGAGCGTCACCTGGCTTGATGGCTCGGAGCGTTCGCACTCTCAGCGACGCAGTCGATTAACATTGACGCCGTGCGCCACGGCCACTGCCGCATCGAAACGCCCGGTTGGTGGCACGCGGTTACTGCATACGCCTTGAACTCCTCACTGTGTCGCCGACGCTGTCGACCGGCAGGCGCCACTCCTTCGTTGGTAGACACGTGTCTACCTATTCGTGGGTGGACAAGATGCTCCTTTGTCTGGCAGGTCGCCATCAAGATGGGTTCACCGCACGCTTACCTTTGACTCACGTAAACGTTCGTTTATCGCATCCTGGCACCCGGACTCCTTTCGGCCGCATGCACATCGCGCTCTTTTCAAGGGCGGCCAGCGCCGTACTGCAGCTGGCGGATCACCTGCCCCAAGCGGTAGCGTTGTGTCCGTACCCGCCCCCACTCTCCACTCGCTAATTTCATTTCGCTACCGCTGTTGGTGGCGAGGCCTTTTACAGAGTCTACGGAGGTAACTATGGGCACAAGAATGAAATCAAGCGAGCGTGTTCAAGAACCTCGAAAGAGCGGGAGCGGCTGGTATGAGGTGACATTCACGCGCCACTCAGGCGGAAAGAAAATGCGCGTCACGGTCGAACGCGAGGGGCGCGCAGCAGTCGAGTACGACGTGGATCTGCCCAAGTCGCTGCAAATTGAACTCGACCACCGCGGCAGCTGCAACTAACTCGCGTCATCGGCCCTGAAGCAGACGCCCTTTTCTGTCATGACGAAAGCGTCGTAGAAGATTTCCAATCCCACACCTTCCTCTCCGCCAGAGCCCTGCCGAACGGTGACAAGAACGTCCTCGCCATCGTCCTCGATAACATGCCGCGACGTGAGCCCGTGCAGCGAGCGGAACATCGTTTCGCCCGTACCGTTCATAAACCGCATTGAAGTGGCTGTGACCTCGAACGCTGGAATGGCGTTGAACCGCAGTCCGCGAGTAATCATCGCGTCTCGACTGTCAGGTTCTGGGCTAACGAACGGAGCCCACTCATAAACAATGCCGGCAACATGTCCGATCATGTCACCGAGGACACTGTCTACCGCAGTAATCCGTCTTAGGTACCCTTCTAGTTCATGGAAGAAGTCGAAGGAATCAAGCGCTACGGGGAACCACATTCCTCCAGCTCGGTCAGAATGTACCGTTAGTTCGACGCAGTCCTTGCGCTGAACCGGACGGCCGACAGTCCGTACCCCCACCCACGTGCCCGTCCCCTCGCCGCTTGGACAAATATCGAAATCATAGTCATCGTCATCTTCATCGTCTGTAGGCTTCAATTCAACCCTCAGCTTGCCGGCGCTTGCGTGCACGCGGTGGGCTGGACTGAGATGCACGAAAGTGATTTCGCGAAGTCTGCCCTTGATTGATCGCGCGGCGCGCTGGAACACGGGGTTGTCGGGATGGGCAGCAGCGATTTTTTTCAGCCGTCTGCCAACGTCCGCCATGCTTATAACGTGAAAGGTCATTCTGGTCTCCTAAACAAATGCGGAAAGGTACACAAAAAAAACTGATGCCGTACTCCCAGTTACGCCTACCAGTAGCGATTACCGCGCGATCTCATTTACAACCCTCCCCCCTCAGGGGCACGACATGCAACTCGTGATCAGTGCTGCAAAGCTAAGCTGGGGCTCGCGAACACTCACGGAGCGGCATCTAGCAACCTTGACCATTTGTCTTCGCAGCACTTGAAGCCAAACCCCCGTTTAAAGATCTGCTTCATGGTGATAAAACACTTGCTTTGCCCGGCGGCCCGAAGATGACATCGGACGTCGATGCCGGTGACGTCGCGAATCTGCCTGACGTCCTGTCTATAGCTGCTGCTGTCTTTGTTGAACGGCTGCCCGCCTCTGAGCCACACCTCCAGTCGCAGTTGCAACGGCTTGGATAGCTTGCTCATGACTGCAGGGTTCGGTATGTTCACTTCCACTGGGACAACATCAGTAACTGCCGTGATGAGCAAGGCGCGCGCACGGCTCGAATTCCAAGCACCCGGCGAGTCCAAACCCAAGCGTTTCAGTTCCTTGCTGCGGAACACGATTTCAAAGCGCACTAGCCGGATGGCGTAGTCGATGATCTGGCCTCGATTGAAGACGAGTCGCGAAAGCGGGTGGGCGCGGATCTCCGCGCCCTTCAAGTACGCCTTGAGCGACCACCGCTCAGAGTGAGGGGTGAAGCAGATCGACTCGCTTCTGTACTCATAGAAGTCTCTTGGCACGCTTGCCCACCGGTTCTGCAGTGCTTGCATGAACTCGATCGCCAGTCGCTCTGAGCCGCAGTCTACGTGCGCTGCAAAGTCCACGCGCAGGAGCGTGACGTGGCCTTCACGGATCCACCGCAATTCCTCGTCGGTGAGTTCGGCTCCTGCCCGGCTTAAGACCGACACGACAAATTGAACGCACAGGGCTGTGAGCTGTTCTACTCCTAAAACGTTCTGGCCAGTCAGGAACTTGGGTGCCGAGCCGTCTACAACGACGGTCCCGGAACCAGCTTCAACGGTGATATGAGCGACCGTTCCGAATCTGCTCCTGACGCAAATCTTATGCTTGCGATAGCTGATATTCTTGTTCTGCCTGCTCCTAAGCAAGTGAAGCAGCGTTCTACAGCTCTTCCACCTGACCCTGACGGAGATGTTGTCGAACATTGAAGAGAACGTCGCTCTCTTGGCTACACAGTCGGAACATGCCTGTGAGATTGGGGTGGTCTTCGCGTGATGAGCGTTTGTCATGTTGTCGTGTATTACTTCGTACGTTGATGCAGCTTTTGAAGCGGCTCGCGCTTTGCTTTCTTACTAGATTTCAGCTCTAGTGGAGGACCACGTCTTCATGCCTGCTCACTGTGCGCGCAATACGTGTGCGTGAGTTGCGTGAGTTGCGTGAGTTGCGTGAGTTGCGTGAGTTGCGTGAGTTGCGTGAGTT
>JAZKFD010000135.1:0-13867 GCA_040386635.1 Pseudomonadota bacterium | reverse complement strand
GCGTAAGCGCCGTTCACCACACCTCTGCCGGGCCGTCTGCGGTCGACGGAATCCGAGTAGCGCCAGTGCTCGCACTGCAATGCCGTTTCGGAATACGATCTGCAGGGATCTGGAGTCGCTCAACAATCCGCTGCACAATGTCTTCGCTTGCTTCGGCGCGATGGGTGTCCAGCTGCGGCAGTTCCGCTAGTCGCCGCATCACCGTAGATTTGTCTACGGCCAGCAGTGCGCCAATCTCTGCCAGCGTCCAGCCCAAGCCGCGCAGCGTCCAAACAGCCCGATACTCGAAGCTTCGGTGAATCATCGGGACGAAGTTGGCGCGCGCCCTCCCCTCATTGATCCGCACCCTGCACATTCGGCTGGCGCTCGTCACCCCGGCGAGATCTTCTAATCCGTACCAGCTGATCGAGTAGGCGACCTCGTCCTCCCGTTCTCCGTCACAGCGATCGACCTCAGCGGCGTCATCCGCCACCTCAGCAACATCACTGAACGCAACGCGATTGGTAGCAGCAGTAAAGATGAGCAGCACGAACGCTCCTGTTGCCGCTGCACGCGCTCTGAGGTGCTGAAGTGATGCTGCAGCTGCAGCAGTGAAGTTGTCGAGCCTCTGCTGGGCGACGACCCATGTGTGAGCCGCAAGTCGGTGGTCGATAGCTGCAGCCCCCTCTGGGCTGCACCAGTCAAACAGGTGCCGCTCGGACACCAGCACCTCCTTGTGCGGTGCGGCCTCGTACTTCGATCTGTACGTCTGCGCTGTCGCTTTCGCAGTCTCGAATCGGCGCCTCCCTTCTGCATGTAGGGACACCACGCGTTCGACGGTGGGCATAGGGATACCGAGCAGCGGAAGCCCACTTCTCAACACAGCAGTGACGGTGCAGCGCACGTGGGGCGTGAGGTTCGCGTCTCGGACCAGAATCGCCACTAAACCGGGACGCACTTTGCTGAGGACCGGGTCACGGCTCATGCCCCTTCCCCACCGGCAATCCGCGTGTCGCACGGCACCACTCGAGGTTTCAAGGCCGGCTGCGCGCCGCGGACGTCGACATTGACGAGGTGCTCAAGATCTTCCGGGTTCCACCACTTCATGCGCCCGTAGGTTTTCCCATCCCGATCTTTTAGCCGCCGAGCCTCTGGAAGTACTCCCTCTCGCTCCCAGTTGCGCACTGTGTTGCGGCACACCTGGAAGATCCGCTGGATATCTTTGACCCGGAGCCTTGGTCGGGTGCTGCCGGAGCCTTGCCCTTGTTGAGCTGTTTTGAGATTCGTTGTAGCCATGCCGCGCACTTTGAGCGTTCGGCCTTCCGCTGTCGTCGGAAAAGGCGTCGTCCAAGTGCGCTTTTTCCCAACGCAAGCCGTGCTAAAGATCAGCTAGGCACAGCAGGCCTGCGGCTTAGCTGCGGCACTTCAGTTCCCCTGGTTGACTACGGAGCGGGTGTGCCTGTTCGCCTCTCTAGGCAGACCCAGAGCTCGCGGCAGGCTTCAGCCCCGCCGCCCGCGCTTACGCTTCTCGCTGAATGCGCTGGAGGGTGGGAAGGCCAGCGAAAGGTACCCCCGGTCCCTCAACTCACGCGCTTGAGTGAGCCGCTTGCTCCACATGTCGTACTTTGGGTCCGACTTCTCCAAATTAGGAGCTTTTGCGAGTTGGCGGATGATGTCGGCATCAGACGTTCCAGGGGGCGCTGGAACGTCTAACAAGTCGATGTAGTTCCAGTAGCGTCCACGTTGGTCAGCGACTTGGATTTCAACAAATTCATCTTTCGTCCGGCCTGACATCTTCACCAACTCTCCGCGCCTTGCGATGAGCACGTGAGCTGCAGATTCAAGCTGTGCAGCGATGGGCAGAGACGCGTCGAACTCCAAGACGATGCGATTAGAGATGTACTCACCTCCCACAACACCAGAAATTCCATGTTGAATGGCAGTGATGGGAGGATGCTGACCGGGGTACGGAAGGGTGAGCAACCCAAACGAGCGAAGGACCTGCGCGGTCTGCGACGCAGGATTGATGCTCTCGTACACTGCCACGGCCCGAGCATCAAAGATGTCTTCGAGTCCAGTGACCTGCTCGCACGGGATATGCGGATCCACCCACCGATTGATGCCCCACTGCAGCGGGTCCAATGAATGGTCCGCAAGCATCATCATGTGGAGGTTCGGCTGATTGATGTACGGAAGCAGCTCCTCCATGTTCGTTGGTGCAGCAACTGTGGTGAAGCTTGCACCCTCTTCACGTATAACGAACGCTTGGATAAACTGCATGCCAGTTTGCAAAGCCGCATCAAGCCAGGGAGAAAATCGCACCCCCCAGCGGCCTGCGAACGCTAGGCGGGCGCGTAGAACGGCTTGAATAAATTCTGGGTGGGGCGCTCCAGACATTCGGGTGCCAGTTTCCCAGACAGAAAACGCGGTCTGGTAAGACGGATTGCGGCGCAAAAATTCCCAAGCCCATTGGCGCCTGGATCTTCGAGGCCGCCCACTGCGCTTCGGGGCTGTCATGCGTGATGGGTGCTCAGATTCACCCGTGTATTGTGACCGCGGAGTAATCCGGCTGCATCCCGCAAGCGTCGGATGCGCTTGCTGAACGTACACCGCTGTCGTAGCGCCGGTCTAGCATCGTCTTGGTCTGCCTCACCCAGTTGTGAACGCCGACTTTCGCACATCGCCGCTGTGCACGCTGGGGGTGCTCACGGTGGAACGGCTTGGTTCCATGGTGGGGAGCGGCGAAGCAGCATTGCTACCGGCGAGGCCAGTTGCCGAGGAACTCGCGAAAGAGCTCGACGCCGCTTCTACTCACGATAATTGAATGTTTACGTGTGGCAGCGATTCCGACGTGAATCACCCGAGCCGCCTCGCTGCAACAGGGATACCGTGGGGCACTTAATACCGGCGAGTCTCGGCCAGTGAGGCGGGCCTAATAGACAGTTGATCCCGAGCGACCACGTCTCCACGTAGGTCTCCGCCGCACTAGGCATGAGCGGTCCTTCCCCGGCGTGTCCACGACATCTACATGGCCAACAGACGGAGGGGCCAGACTTGAGGCCGAGGGGCGGTGCCGTGTGAAAATGCGAGCCAATTGAGGTAGCGCTGAGCCAGAGCAATGCTTGCCGGCCAGTTCGGGACCTCCGAGGATCACAAAAAATGGAACGAAAAGCCTGGCTCTTTCAGTACGGCGCACGCGAGATCGACGGGACTGAGGAGTACTCATTTAGCAACCCTCCGAGGACGGGCGATCACATCTTGTGGCGAGCCACAAGATGGGCGTCCGAGATGGATCCGGGTGACCTTGTTTTTCTTTGGCAGACGACGCGAGCAGGCGGGCTGCGCGGGTGGGGCAGGATTGTTGACCGTCCAAAGCTCACTTCATGGAGTCAGCACCGCATGGTGACAATACAAGTGGGCCACTGGTCACGGACTCCACTAACGCAAAGCCGTGTTTTCGCGGAAGAGCAGAACCTCTGGCGCACATGGATGCGCGGTACAAACTTCAAGCTCTCGAGCATCGAGGTCAAGCGTCTACTGCACCATATCGTCTTTAATCACCCAGAGCTCAGGAACTGGGAAAATGCGCTGTCCGACGACCCAGATCCCATAGTACAACTTCGGGAGAGCGGTTCCCTTCCGCCCGAGGAAGAGCTTGGCCACGGGCCTCGCCAAGTCGGACGCACCCCGGAATTGCAACGCTCAGATGGTGTCGATGACAGCACCATAGCTCTGAGCTTCGAGCATGAGGGCGCATTGAATCTTCCGGGCGAGGAGAGACGAACGGCAGTTGCGGACGCGAAAAAACTTACGCTTTGGTTTGCTACGAATAGGGACGTAGCTCCAGCTAATGGGATTTTTTTCTCAGGGCGCCGAAGTGAGCAGAGTGTGGTTCACTACGGCAAGTGCGTCGTTAGTGTGCCAAAGGGACACAGATTCGGAAGTACTGGCTCGCAGTGGTGGAAGCGGCTCTTGAAGGGAGACGACAGGCTCAAGGTCGAAGGGATTGAACCTCTACTGAGCAGAGCGTATTTTGAGCAGCTTCGGGATCATATTTCGCAAGCTAGCGACGAGGACTTCGGGATATTGTTCGTGCATGGTTATCGAGTTTCCTTCGTAGATGCGGCTGTCCGAACCGCACAACTGGCGTACGACCTTCGCGCGCACACTGCATCATTCTTTAGCTGGCCTTCTGCGGGTGAAACGGCAGCGTACACGGCCGACGAGCCGGCCGCTTTGGCGTCCAAATCGCTTCTTCGCGAGTATCTCCAAGCCTTGGATGACGCGGCAGGAAAATCAGGGCACAGGTTGCATGTCATAGCTCACAGCATGGGAAATCGAGTACTGCTTGGAGCCTTGCACGATTTAGCTCTGCTCGGTTGGCAGCCGAAGGCAGTAGACAAGATCGTGTTTGCCGCCCCTGACGAAGACCGCGACACCTTCAAGCAAACAATGTTTGCCTTACAAGCAATCGGGAGTGGGCGCACTCTCTATGCATCCAACAAGGACAAAGCCGTTGCTGCTTCCGAGATATTGCACGGATACGCACGGGCAGGATACTTCCCGCCTATTACGGTCAGCGCGGGACTGGACACCATTGATGCCTCACAGGTAGACAGCACCTTCCTAGGCCACTCTGACTTCGCCACAGAGCGGCCGCTTTTGAATGACATTTTCTTGTGGCTGACCCAGGGGTTACCGCCAGCGAGAAGACCGAGTCTCCAGGTGGCGACAACAGCCGATGGTGCCGTCTACTGGCAACTCACGTAGCCTGCCGGCCTGGAAGGCGGCTACGTCCACAAGCGAGCAATCAACCGGACGGACGAGCTAAACCACAGCCTTCTCGTCCGCCGGCGATGTGAGAGCTTGGCAGTCGTTTACTAACGACTCGAGCGCTCGCCTGCCCCACCGAGTCTGTCCGCCTTCTCCAGTGCCTTCCTCCAGCGTCGCAAGCGTGGCATGACATACAAGCGGCCCCACTGGGATTCCAACCTCGCGGGCGATGCAGGCTTGCAGCCGTGCAAGTCCCTTCAGGTTCCCGAGTGCCTTCTGAATAAAAAACTGATAGCGATAGACGGCAGTGAGGTACAACTCATGCTTGGGCCCGAGCTTCAGGCTGACGTGACTCAGGCACTGACCACCACGTCCGTTGTCATGGTCGTGCTCGGCATCGTAGAACTTCAATTCGAGTGGCTCGAGTGCCATGTCCAGCTCGTAGGTCGCCCTTGGCGGCCCGTTTTTGACCCGTTCAGCCGTGGCCATCGCCACCCTCAACTTGTCGATCACGAGCTTTAGCGGATTGATAGTCGTGCCGTCCGAGCAGGTGCGCTGCGTCAACCTTAGGGCGTACGTTCCCCACCGATTTGCGCGGATTCCGTTGATATACGGGTAGACCTGCGTGGGATACGCATAGACTTTCTCCAAGCCGCCTAACTTGTACTCAGTTGCAGGGAAGATTGTGTCCGCCACCGTTTGCACCGGTAAGCAATTGTGGTCGGCCAGAAAAGCATCAACGCGATGTTCGATGGCCTTCGTCACTTCATTTTCAAGACCTGGGTCCGCGATTTCGAGGATAAGGTTGTAAATCCGTTCATGCTCCGCGAACAGCAGTTGCGCTGACTGCAGCCACGCTTCTGCGCGAGAGGTTGCGAAGACGGGTGTCATATAGGTCCTTTTATCAAGCGGCCGAGGCCAGGTCGAACGTGACTAGAGTTCTGGAACCGATAAGCTTGTCGTTCAAGTAGCTCACGGGCAGCCACGCGTGGCCTCCGAAGCCCCAACGGAACCCCCAGCTATTCCTAATGAGCACCAGGTCAGTGGCCCCATGTTCGATCGAAGAGCCAAGCCCAACAGCTAGCACTCCGTGGCCCCCCGCCGATGGCCCAGACCCGTCGATGATGTACGGGGGGTTCTGAACGCGATTGAATCCAGGCACTAAGCGCAAGCCAAGCACTACCGGCATGCCTGCCAGAATCGAGTCTGTTACCCCGGAAGCGGACGCGGCACACTGGTCCAATCCTCCATACCACAGGGTCGTTACAGCTGGCGGTGCCCAGGGGTTTGGCGTCGCGGCTTGGTAGGGCCACTCGAGTTCGCTGGGTTGCCCGTCCTTCCGGAGAGCCATGTCTGCCGCACCTAAGGTTAGGCCATTGGCGGAGTTCAACGACGGAACACGTTTGAACGCTGTGTAATACAAGAACTCCGCGGATAGGGGGTGCCCCAAGCCGTGGGCATGCGCGTGCGCGTCGGAGACCGCGCAGGCCAGGCATGTAGGGCGCTTGCCTTGATCCCGGACGCCCGTCCACGCACCACGCACGTCCGCTTCGACGACGATGCCTCCAACGTCGCTCATGCCGCCATCAGTCTCTCAGCGCGAAGGAGACCAACGGGCTCTTTTCCTAGGAGTGCTAAATCAAACTCCACCGAGTTGATGGCGCTGTCGCCACTCTCCCACGGCCTGCGCTCGTGGAGACGCCACTTGGTGCGCACCGGAGCGTTGCCCTGAACGACAACGCGTCTGGTCACCGTGCCTCCTATAGTGTCATCTGAGGTATCTACGCGATGGTCCTTTTTAACTTCCAGGGCGTCAGAGGGTACTGGCTCCATGTTCCACTCGTATCCGCCGGCGAGGTGCTCTTGCAAGTTCAAAACTAGGAAGTCCTGAGGGCTTCCAACTAGCTGTGAACCTATGTCTCGATCTGAAAGCAGCCACACGTCAGGGTGCCAAGACGCCGGCACGACGTCTGACATCACTTGCCGCTTCGCCTCTTTGGGTGCTCGAGTTGCCAGTGCCCGTGCTTCGCTCTGGGTCAGGAACGTTGCTGACGACAGGGCCCAGCACGTAGCCGAATAGCTAGCGGCCAAGCGCAGGGAGAGCTGATAAACCACTTCCGGTTGTCTCAGTTCTCGACGGCCCCATCCCTGCCGTCTTGCGTGCGCCGCAATCAGCCATTTCGGAAGTAGAAATTCAGCAGCGAACGAGTCGGCTTCCAGTTCTTGTTCGCTGTAGCCTGACTTCTCCCCGCGACCAACATAGCCAATGTTGATGTCCAAACTCACGGTTCGATGCTCAAGGACGTGGTGACCGAGCTCGTGTGCGGCGGTGAATCTCTGGACGTGGTGGTCACGTTGGGTCGTGACCAGCATCCCGGCGGAATTGGGTGTAGGTACATATGCCCCCAATAGCCCATCGAGAGGACGGAATAGCACCATAATCTTGAGAGCTTTAATCGCAGCGAAGACGTCCATCGGACGGCTGCCGTCCATGAGCCGATCTCGTATGCCCAGTGTGTGGTGGAGCTCCGCCGCACGCGCGATTCCTGTGAGGATGGCGTCGCGCTTAGCCATTTTCGCCCTCCCCTGGTTGTGCACGCTGCATGAGGAACTCGGTGAAGCGCAGCAGTTCGGACCGATCCTTTGCCGACAGGGTTGATGCTTGGCGCGCCAACATGTTCACATCTGCGGGATACGAGACTTGCTCCTCGCCGGTGAAGTAGGCAGTGGGTCGCTGATAGACCCGCGCGAGAGCAGTCAGCTCCTGAGCGACGACACTGCGCTTCCCACTTTCGATAAGCGAGACTGCCGAACGGGGGATTCCTGTCGCATCGCAGACCTCCTGCTGCGATAGACCCAGGTACTCGCGAGCCTCCTTGAGCCTCGCGGCGATGGCGGCTTGGTCGTCGGACATTTGTCGGCTCCTGCTCTAGTGAATCGCAACTTCATCTTCTGGCGCAAGAACGTGAGCCGGCTGGTCCGGCACAGCCACGCGGTGCTGTTTGATTTGACTGATGATGTGTGAGACCGCTTCGGAGATCGTGTGATAGCCGCCCCGCTGGATCCAACGCGGATCGAGTGACTCGCCCGTCAGCTCTTTCACTGCGGGGGATAGCTTCGCAACAGTTTTGGAATCAACCTCTGGCGTGTCCCACAACGGATCCTTGGCGAGAGTGGGTAGTGCGCAATCCTCCTGCTCCCGCTCGAGATCCTTTGTCAGCCGCTCGATCAGCGTAGGCACCAGCTGCGAGAACTTAACCGGTGTCAGCTTTTTCATCTTGGCCATGCGCACCCCGTTCGGAATTCCAACTGACTATACCATGCATTGTTGGATTTTCCAACAAAGGCTCGACGGGGTCATGTGCAGCCGTGTTTTGCCACAGCAACGGCTACGGCGTGGCCATCCAAGAGGAGCCGGTCAACACTAATTCGGGCCAATACGTTGGCCGTGACTATCGAGACACGCCAACCAGCAACGGCCATTCCGTTGCACCCTGGAATTTGCAATAGCCGAGCCTGCAGCGGAGCGAGCATGCCGTTAAATGTCAGTGGGTACTGACATTTGAAGACGGCCTCCTTCGCGCTGAAGGCGAAGTTCTGCGCGAGAGCACGGTCGACAAGCCTCATCGCGTGCTGGATGCGCCTGACTTCGGACTTCCATGTCACGCCCTCCGCAGCGGCATCGCCTAGCGGACGCCCATCATCTATATCGACCCCGAGCGATCGGTAAGCGCCAGCGCAACCGACAAGTCCAACAGCGTACTCTCGCGTGTGGCTGATACTCCCACGCAGCTCTAATGGGAATAGGGGTTCGCCTTCGGCACCCTGCCCGACAGCACAGGCCGGCACCCCCAGGGCAATCATCGCGTGGCGAGCAGCCTCACGGCCTGCGGCGTACTGCAGGCGACGGCGCAGGGTCGATCCCACAACCGCCCGCTCTTCCTCCGGCCATAGTTGCGGCGTTGAAGAAACGGGCACAACACATGCGACCATTCGCGGCGCGACCCAATGCAGTCTGATAGAGCGCAACTCTGACGACCTCGCTGTTGCTGGAAGTACATTGAACCATGCGCTTTACCTTACAGATCGAGACTTCCCACGGGCGATGCTCGGCGCGGATGCGGGAACAGGGTTCCAGCAAGTCTGTACCTGCCGAACTGGGGGACTACCGCGCGTCCGCGCGAGGATCGCTGTGTGTGCGAACCTCGACTGCCGCCTCATCGGATCACCCGATCGTCGCGGCGCCATTTCTACAAGCTAACCGGCCGGTGGGTGCCATTGGCCCGCGTGAGAGAATGGGGCGTTGGTCGGGACGAGACGTCCCAGCCGACCCCATGAAGCTTACTTGAGACATTGAACGTTGACTGGCAAAAACCTCGGGACCCAGTCCTCCTCACAAGTCGCGGGTCGCCTTACCACCTTCGCCAGGCGCAAGCCGCCGACGCCTTCTGTCGTCTATGACACCTACTGGCGTTTCGCGGCCGAACGCCAGCAACTCTACTTCCGCAGACTCTTTTCTGACTCCGGCCCGTGGACACTTGACCCAGTACTGGCGCAGTACAAGTTCACTAACGCGTACCGTGCGGCTGACCGGGTAAGCCAGTACCTCATTCGCGACGTCATTTATCAGGGAACGTTCGATGAGTTGGACATCATCTTTCGCACGCTCCTGTTTAAATTGTTCAACAAGATTGAAACGTGGAAGCTGCTGACATCGTGCTTCGGCCCTCTGTCAATCGCAACCTTTGACGTGGACCGCTTCGACGCTGCTTTGAGCGATGCCCTGCGATCAGGCACGCGGATCTATTCCGCCGCCTACATCATGCCCAACGCGCCTCGGCTGCAAGAGGGCTCCTACAAGCACCGCACCCACCTCGATCTCCTTAAGAAGATCTTGCAGAGCGGCACACTTGCCAAACTAAGAGAAGCGCGGTCCATGCAGCAAGTTTACGAAGTACTGCTTTCGCTGCCCAGCATTGGACCTTTCCTAGCTTACCAGTACGCTATCGATCTAAACTATAGCCCCGTCTCAAACTTCAGCGAGAACGAGTTCGTGCAACCCGGACCCGGAGCTTTGAACGGTTTGAGAAAATGCTTCTCGTCACTAGGCGATTACTCTCCCGCCGATACCATCCGGTGGGTAACAGATCGCCAGCACTCAGAATTTGAAACTCGAGGTCTTGCGTTCAAGTCGCTGTGGGGACGTGCTCTGCAGCTCATCGACTGCCAGAACCTGTTTTGTGAAGTCGATAAGTACGCACGCGTTGCGCACCCAGAGTTCAGCGCCCTAACCGGTCGCGCCCGTATCAAGCAGAGGTTCTCCAGCAGCGGTGACCTGCCCACGCCCTACTTCCCTCCAAAGTGGAAGCTCGAGCTGAATTCGGGCAGAGATCCCTGCACATTGCACGTTCAAAAGTCGAGCAAGAAAGCTCAGAACGAACTTTTTGTCTGACCGATAACAGGCTTCAGTGCTTACCGGCTGCAGCCAAGACCTATCTTGGCTCGAAGGTTAATGTGTGGTCGTCCAGATCAACGGTGACTTTGCCGCCACGGTGCTCTTTCAGCAGACGGAAGACGCGATATCCCTCAAGAATCGCGACCTCCCACTGCCACAACGGTCGCGCTTCGACCTCATAGCCTTGCACAAACTCTCGCACGGATTTCAATAGATTGAAATCGAGCGAGGTCGTCGAGCGATAAAGCATCGCACGCGCAGCATGGTTGAAGATCCAAGAGGAGATGCCTTCCTCGATAAGGATCGCTCGAGCACCGTCTTCGCTCTGGTCTACCTGTGGGTTGGATTTGCGCTTGCGCTTGAGCATGCCTCTGAGGGTCGGCGACCAGCCCAACACTGCAGCGTGAGCCAGGTGAAATACATCGTGGAAACGGTAGTCGTCCTCCAAGCGGCGGTTGTCAGTCAAACGGTCACCGACGAATACACCGTTCATCTCCAGCACTACGAACGTGCTCCCATTGGCCGTTTGCTCCGAGAAGTCAAAGACCATGCGTCGTGGGAGTCGCTCTTGCGCCGGAAATGCTTCGTCAAACGCAACGCCCCAGTCTCTTTTTCGAGGCCAGCGTCCTTCGGACTTGAGGACATTGCGTCGCGCGGCGATAGCCAGACTGATGTCCGCATCGTCGGCAGCCCGCACGAGTGCTCGAAATACCTCTACAAGATCGGCGGCCAACCTATCCCGGTTGTTGTCCGTCCGCCGACTCGCGTAGCTGTCAAGGAGTCCTCCAGTCTTGGCTGCCAACTCAATGAGACGATCCTCGAAAGCTGTACCCGACGAAGCTGCGAGGCTGCTGGTGTCCTGGAGATGGGCAAATGTGTGGACGACCGGCTGCCCGTGGTAGCTCCAATCAGACTGACTGGTCACGACACGGCCGGCTAGATCCGACAACTTCAGCCCCACGCGGTCCGCAGCGTTCGCCAAGTACCAAAGAGCGTCGCCGAACTCCTCCATGACTGCCTCGTCATAGGTTTGGAAAGCATCCTTGTCGCGCTTTTTCTTTTTCAACGCGCTTAGAAGGCTGCCAACCTCACCAAACATCCCAAGAAGCATAAATCCCAGGCCGTCGGCCCCCGCGAGCCCCGACCGATCGGAAATTGCCGTAAAGTCCTGGTACTCGTCGAGCAAGACCTCGTCACCAACATCATTGAACAACGGCGCTTGGTTTATTGGCAATCAGGTATCTCCAGTAGTGTTCGTTTGAGGCTTGGTCACGGAACCGCGAGTACGGGCATTTAATAATTCTAGGTCAGCGCCCAGGCCGGAGGAGGCGCCATGACGCGAGCAGCGCGTTTTCTGCACATAACCGACACCCACCTGAAGCCTGACGGTTCGGCATTTGCGATAGACGACCGGAAAATTGAGCTTCAACTGGAACCCCAGACGCGCGAAAACGCGTTAGAGAGTAGGCTTGAGCGACTGGGGGAGAGGCTCGCTGATAGCAACCAGCTCCTAGATGCCGTCATCTTCACCGGCGACGCACTGAGTGGCGGCAAGGCTGGTGGCGACGCACTACTGCTGGAGCTCCTTCTAAGGCACCTCGGCCGCCACGGTATCACAGCGCAGCGCATAGTCGCAGTACCCGGCAATCACGATGTCCCGCTTGGCGCTGAACCAGGCTCTGAGGCACGATACAAGGAGTTTATTCAGATATGGCGCAGCGCGGGATGCGTAACGCCGTGGCTTGACGGGATCGACCAAGCGAAGCCCGACTTGGCAAAGCACGTTCTGCTGGGACCTTCCAATGCCTGGGCCATCATCGCTGTGAACTCGAGCAACTGGTCTCACGTGGATGCCATTCCGGCCAAGCTTGCGAGTATGTGGGACGAGATACCGGCAACTCTGGCAGCTGGGAACGCCGACCTAGAAATAGAGCTCAGAATCGAGTTAATGAAGCTCGCTCGCTATGACATGGCGCGAGTCTCGCCCAAGCAGCTCGACGCGCTCCGGCTGATGCTAAGAAGCCTTCCACCAGCCACTCAAGGAAAGCAACTCAGGATGATGGCACTGCATCATCATCTGCGCGCCCCGACACTTGCCGAGGAAGTCAAGCCTTTCGCCGACATCAGCAACCTCGAGCAGGTGCGCACCTTCATCGCCGAACAGGATATACGGGTCGTGCTCCACGGACACAAACACGCTGGGCGCATCCACTCCGACGTCATCGAATCCATCTCGGAAAGTGCGCCTCACAAAGTGCTAATGGTTGCCGGCGCCTCCTTCAGCCCGTCAGATCATGCGGATGCAATGCGAATCGTAGAACTGACTGGGCTGCCGTGGGTGCCATCCCTGGATGTTGAGCCGCTGGGCATTCCGCGGGGTGGCCTGCATCCGGCTTCAGCGCCAGCGTCTACCAGCAGATTGTGGTTTCCCACTGATAGCTGCGCGGAGGCGCCAGTCGTCATCCAAGGCAGCAACTTTGACGAGGTCTACGCCCGCGTTACGCTTGCGGCGTGCGACGAAGCTAAGGACAAGACGCTGATCGTGCAGCTTGACCTCTCCGACTTCACAGCGGTTAAGCGCCTCCCCAAAAATTATCCAAGCACTATCACTGGGGACGCTGAACGAGCCGAATGGTTGAAGAACTTGGTGGACTGGTGGCAGCTACCCCAGTCGCAGTTACAAGAGCGCGTGCCGTACATTCACGGCACAAGACTGCATAATTACGCGAGCAACCTCGACCAAATCGCCCGCGTTCGCACGCTTCTGACCGACCGCCAGACCACACGTGCGATCGCTTTGCTGGTGGATCCGGCGGTCGACTTCAAGGAGGCATCCGGCGGCAAGAACGAGTTCGCATCTTTCTGTTTGGTTCAGTTCACGAGACGCATAGATCAATCGGGAGTGATTTTTATTGACTGTCTCGGCTACTATCGTGCGCAGGAGATGGTGAAGTGGTGGCCGATCAACGTCGCTGAACTGCTGGACCTGCAGACCCAAGTCGGGCAGCCTTTTGGTGGACGACCTGGGCGCATCACGACGATTACCGCTTGCGCACGGTCTTTGGCGCGGTCTCCGACCCATGTTGCGATGCCGCTCATAGATCGGTGGCTAGATCAAACCCCTGAGAAGTATTTCGTGCTGGCGTCAGCTCTGCTGAGCGACGCACCTATGACTGACAATGCACGGAAGGTGCTTCATGAGTGGGTGGCGGCCCTGGACGAGCTTACGGAAGCGTCTACTGCTCCAACCCCGGACGGGGGGCCCGTCGTGGCGATCGAGGGACCTGCGCGTCTCGCGAAGTACCTGAGGAACGGTACTGGCCCGCGTGCCTCTGCATGCGCCCAAATTGCTGAAGAGCTTGAGGAGATCGCTCGCATGGGAAAGAGTGCTCCACCGTCGAGCGACGTTCCGCAGCGCCGCAGCTGGGGTGACCGGCTTTCTCGGTTGCTGACCCGAACTGCAGCGCAATGTAGATCGTTGGAAACCTGAGCGGCGCCGAGCGCCGGAGTTCACACGAAGGGCGATACGGTACGACCGTTTGGCACAATCAAATGGCGCGCGAACGCGCTACTCGCCTCAAAACACCCGAACTTGCAATAACAGAACGTTTACCCGTGTCAGCTTAAAAGCGACTGCAGCCAGTGGCCGCTACGCTGCTG
>JAZKFD010000134.1:0-2507 GCA_040386635.1 Pseudomonadota bacterium | reverse complement strand
ACCCAGCAGCGAGAAGGTGACGATCATCACGCCGATCAGCGTGAACCAGAGTTTTTTGTAGGGTCCCACTTTTTTTCCTTTCAGCTAACCAGTGCTGCGGGCGCATAGCGCTCGAACAGATGAATGTTTTCGATATGGATGTGCGCAACCATGTCTTCCCGGAAGGTCCGCAGGCCGGCGTAAAGCGCGCGCCATGTCGCGCAGGCGGTGCGAGGCGATGTCATGTCGTTCGTCATTTCCGCCAGCCGGCGCAAGGCGGCGGCTTGCTGCTCATGCTCGCTTCGCAGCACCGTGATGGGTGCTGCGGCGGTTGCGCCCAGACCTTGTGCGATCAACGGAAACAGCACGTCCTCTTCCTTGCGCATGTGGCTTTCCAGCTCTTGTGCGATTTGCTCGAGGTAGTCCGCAAGGCCATGGGGGCACCCGTCGCTGCCCGCGTGCACCTGTTCGACCTTGCGCGCCAGGCGGATCAGCTCGGGGAGCTGATCCCGGTGCGCGGCGTGGTAGCGCGACAGGATATGGACGCTCAACTCGGGCCAGGTCGCTTTTGTCCAGTCGCGCTCGAAACCGATGCCACCGGGTGGAGGGCGGCCCGGCGATGAGTCAATGTGTTGCATGGTCTGCTCCTTGAGTGCTTGTCAATCGTGAGCGCATCCTCTGCGCGCCATGGATGAGGAGCGAGTCGCGTGCCAGATAAAATTTGATATGAATCAAGCACTTGCAGAATGGATGGTATTTAGTACCCAACCCATGCGTGGTTTCAAATACCATGCAGGGTCAAAATGACCATCGCCTCCATACAGCTTCTTCTGCTCACCGATCTCGTCGCCGATCTCCCGGTGGCCGTCCGGTTGCAGCGGCTTGCAGGCAGCCTGCGGGCGCACTTCGCCTGTGGAGCGGTAGCGTTGCTCAAGCTCGAAGGAGAGCAGTTGCGCCCTGTCGCCGTGGACGGGCTGGTGAGCGACACGCTGGGCCGACGGTTCGTGGTGAAGGACCATCCGCGGCTGGCGGCCATCCTGCAGCGGCGTGGTGTCACGTGTTTCGACCACGACAGCGTGCTGCCCGACCCCTATGACGGCCTGATCGACGAGCACATTGGCGAGCCCCTGGCGGTGCACGATTGCATGGGGATGGCACTTGACGTGGAGGGCAAGCGATGGGGTGTGGTCACGCTGGATGCACTCACGGTGGGCGCATTCGATAGCAGCGCGCAGGCCGACCTGGCCCATCTGGCCTGCGCGATCGAGGCGGCCGTTCGTGTCACGCGGCTGGAAGCCGAGATCCGCGCGCTGCGGTTGTCTGGCGTCGCGCTGCCGGCCGGAAAGGCGGCGCCTGGCGAGGACAACGAAATCGTCGGCCAGAGCGAGGCGATCACGCACCTGTTGCACGAATTGCAGGTGGTGGCCGATTCGGGGCTGCCCGTGTTGCTGCTGGGCGAGACGGGCGTGGGCAAGGAGCTGTTCGCGCACCGACTGCATCGCCTGTCGCGCCGGTCAGGCAAGCCGCTGGTCCACGTGAACTGCGCGGCCCTGCCCGAGTCACTGGCCGAGAGCGAGCTCTTCGGGCATGCACGCGGCGCATTTTCGGGCGCGGTGAGTGACAGGCCCGGCCGCTTCGAGGCGGCAGATGGCGGCACGCTGTTTCTCGACGAAGTCGGCGAGTTGCCGCTGTCGATCCAGGCCAAGCTGCTGCGCACTTTGCAAAACGGCGAGATCCAGCGGCTCGGTGCGGACCGGCCGCGCCGCGTGGACGTGCGTGTGATTGCGGCGACCAATCGCAGCCTGCGTGACCACGTGCGCGACGGGACTTTTCGCGCCGATCTGTATCACCGCCTGTCGGTGTATCCGATTTTGATTCCGCCCCTGCGCGAGCGCGGCAACGATTTGCTGCTGCTGGCGGGCCGGTTCCTGGAACTCAATCGCGCACGGCTGGGGCTGCGAAGTCTGCGATTGTCGGCCGGGGCCGAAGACGCACTGCGGCGGTATCGCTGGCCGGGCAACATCCGCGAGCTCGAGCATGTGGTGAGCCGGGCATCCCTGAAGGCCGTGAGCCGGGGCGCGAGCCGCAAGGACATCGTGACGCTGGAGGCGGATATGCTCGACCTGGATGCGCTGGAGATATCAGCAGGTGCGCCTCGTCATCCCGATCCGCATGAATCGGACGGCATCAGGGTGCCGGAACTCGCTTCGATGAACGAGATCGTCGAGGCGAGCCAGCGACAGGCGATCCGGCAGGCGTTGATGCTGCACGAGCAGAACTGGGCGGCTGCGGCGCGGCACTTGCAGCTGGATGCGAGTAACCTGCACAAGCTGGCGCGGCGCTTGGGGATCAAGGCCTAGTTGCCCTTATCCCTGACCCATCGGGCCGGTGAGTTGAATTGCGTTCGAGTGTGGCCAATAAAGGTCAATTGTCAATGCGCGGCGCTTGTCAGATGCTCGTGAGCAGGAGACAACAGGCTTCAGGAATCCATGCGACCTCACAACGACCAACAACGCATGCTCGCCGAT
>JAZKFD010000133.1:0-5264 GCA_040386635.1 Pseudomonadota bacterium | reverse complement strand
TCGTCGAAGGCATGCAGTTCGACCGCGGCTACCTGTCGCCCTACTTCATCAACAACCCGGAAAAGCAATCGGCCCTGCTCGACAACCCGTTCGTGCTGCTGTACGACAAGAAGGTTTCGAACATCCGTGACCTGCTGCCTATCCTGGAGCAGGTTGCCAAGGCCGGCCGTCCGCTGCTGGTGATCGCTGAAGAAGTCGAAGGCGAAGCCCTCGCTACTTTGGTCGTCAACACGATCCGCGGCATCCTGAAGGTCGTGGCCGTCAAGGCTCCGGGCTTTGGCGACCGTCGCAAGGCCATGCTCGAAGACATCGCCATCCTGACGGGCGGCAAGGTCATCGCTGAAGAAGTCGGCCTGACGCTCGAGAAGGTCACGCTGGCTGACCTGGGCCAGGCCAAGCGCATCGAAGTGGGCAAGGAAAACACGACGATCATCGACGGCGCCGGCGCCGGCGCTGACATCGAAGCCCGCGTCAAGCAGGTTCGCGTCCAGATCGAAGAAGCGACCAGCGACTACGACCGTGAAAAGCTGCAAGAGCGCGTGGCCAAGCTGGCCGGCGGCGTTGCCGTGATCAAGGTTGGCGCTGCCACCGAAGTCGAGATGAAGGAAAAGAAGGCTCGTGTCGAAGACGCACTGCACGCAACCCGCGCAGCCGTTGAAGAAGGCATCGTGGCTGGCGGCGGCGTGGCTCTGCTGCGTGCCAAGCAGGCTGCTGGCGAGATCAAGGGCGACAACGCCGATCAGGAAGCCGGTATCAAGCTGGTGCTGCGTGCGATTGAATCGCCACTGCGCGAAATCGTGTTCAACGCCGGCGGCGAAGCATCTGTGGTCGTCGCCGCTGTTCTGAACGGCAAGGGCAACTACGGCTTCAACGCTGCCAACGACACCTATGGCGACATGATCGAAATGGGTATCCTGGACCCGACCAAGGTGACACGTACGGCCCTGCAGAACGCAGCTTCTGTCGCATCGCTGATGCTCACGACCGAAGCCATGATCGCCGAAGCACCGAAGGAAGAGTCCGGCGCTGGTGGTGCTGGCATGGGTGGCGGCATGGGCGGAATGGGTGGCATGGGCGGTATGGACATGTAAGGCACTTCACTCTCCGATCGCTGCGCGATTTGGGAGTGGTTTGGTCAAATTAGAAAGCCGGGCAGAGCCCGGCTTTTTTTATGCTTCGTTAGCTTCTCTCGCCTCAGCTCCGCGAGGGATCGTTAGGCCAGCGGTCGCGACGGTTCACCACACCATCGCCATCGCGGTCACGCGCAGTGCCACGGTATTCGTTGCGATAAGGGTAGGCTGGCACGTAGCGCTCCACGGCACGGGGCTGGGCGTAATGGCGGCGGCCGTCCCAGTAGGTGGTCGGCGGCGGTGTGAAACCACTGTTTCCGTAGTATTCAGGCGTGCCTGGAACCGGGCCGTAGTCAACCTGGTTATTGTTGTAGGCCGAGCCGGCCTGGCCTTCGGCGCCCTGGGCGAATGCAGTGCCGCCCACGGCGAGCGTGGCGGCAATCAGCGAAGAAATGATGTGCTTGTTCATTGATGACTCCTTGGCGGACAGGCACGTCCGCATGAAATCATTGAACACCCGCACGGTTGGTGTGCAGTGTCCGTCCGGTGCCGTTTTGTTGTCGGACAGTAACCGGACGTTGCGTGGTCGAATGAGGCTCAGCTTTACTGCTGGCCGGGTGCCATCGGCGGTCCCGCCTCGACAGGACCTTCGGCTTGGCCCCATTCATTGGCCGGTCCGCTAGGCTGCACGAAGAAATAGATCAGGATCAGCCATCCGACGAAGGGGATCAAGCCGAGCAGCAGAAACCAGCCGCTCTTGCCGATGTCGTGGAATCGACGCGCTCCGACAGAAAGGGCAGGCAAGAGCAAGGCCAGTGCACCGATCGCATAGAGAAAGTTGTGCAGCATCCCCAGGATCGCCAGCACGACAAACTGAAATAGCGCGAACCACCAGAACTCGGGGCGCGCGGCGCGACCCTTGAAATCGGCGTACTTGTTGAAGCAGGTCGTGACTGCCTGTTTGATGTCATCCATGTTCTCTTCCTCATCTGGTCTTGCCGGGAACATCCCCGCGGCGATGATAGGCCCAACCCCCACTGGAAGATAGCCAGAAGATGCCAGGAAGTCTCAAAACCGGTGCAAGGACGGATGCGAAGGCCGGTGCACCCGGTTCAGTGCGACGACAGCCTGCGCACCAGCGCAGCGGAAGAGGCGTCCAGCCCCGCCACATCGCCGCTTGCAAGTCGCGCCGCGACGTCCCTCGCCAACACCTTGCCCAGTTCCACGCCCCACTGGTCGAAGCTGTTGATGCTCCAGATCGATCCGCTCACGAATACGCGGTGCTCGTAAAGCGCCAACAGGGCGCCCAGGCTCGCCGGGTCCAGACGCTCGAGCACAAAGAAGGTGCTCGGTCGATTGCCGGGAAAGTCGCGATGGCCGCCACCATCCGGCTGGCCCTGCATCAGCGCCTGCGCCTGGGCGACCGCATTGGCCAGCAGCAGCGTGTGATGATCGCCGAGTTGATGTGCCGGCTGCCTGACCGCGATGAACTCGACCGGCGTGACCTGCGTGCCCTGGTGAAGCATCTGGAAGTACGCGTGCTGCCCGTTGGTGCCGGGCTCGCCCCACAACACGGGCGAGGTGTCGATACCCAGGGCACGGCCCTGCGCATCCACGCGCTTGCCATTGCTCTCCATTTCAAGCTGCTGCAGATAGGCGGGAAGCCGCTTCAGGTGACTGTGATACGGCGCGATGCTGCGGCTCGCAAAGCCATGGAAGTTGCGGTACCAGACGTCGAGCAACCCAAGGCGTACGGGAAGATTGCGTTCCAGCGGCGCCGTTCGAAAGTGTTCGTCCATCGCATGGGCGCCGGCCAGCAGGGAACGGAACCCTTGCGGGCCGACCGCAATTGCGACCGGCAAACCGATCGCGGACCAGAGCGAATAGCGCCCGCCCACCCAATCACGAAACCCGAACGTCGTCGTGATGCCGAACTCGCGCGCCGCGTCGACGTTGGTGGTGAGCGCGGCAAAGTGCCTGGCAACATCACGGCCGCCCTGAGCAGCAAACCACGCTTTCGCCGAAAGCGCATTGGTCATCGTCTCGATGGTCGTGAAGGTCTTGGAAGCAACAAGGAATAGCGTGCTTTCAGGACGCACGGTGCGCAGCACCCCATCGATCTCATGTCCATCGACGTTGGAGACAAAGTGAAAGCGCTTGCCGGCAATGGCGAATGATTCCAGCGCGGCCACCGCCATCTGGGGCCCGAGGTCCGAGCCACCGATGCCGATGTTCACGATGTCGGTGATCGACCGGTCACCTCGCACTTGCGCCGCAAAGCGAAGCATCGCATCCAGCGTCTCGTGCACTTCGGCGAGATCCGGATCGCCTGTCGCGCCCCCCGGTGTTCGCAGCAACCAGTGCTTGACCGCCCGATCTTCGGTGTTGTTGACGGCCTCGCCGGCGAACATCGCGTCGCGATGACGCTCGATGGCGCACTCGCGCGCTAGCTGCATCAGGAGCGACTCGACTCTCGGGTCGATCAGGTTCTTGCTGAGGTCCGCAAACACGTGCGGTGCCTGCTGGCTGAGCGCGGTCACGCGGTCTTCATCCGCACGGAAGGCCGCACGCAGGTCGAACCCGCGGTCGCCTTCGCCCCACAGGTGCTGCAGGGCCCGCCAGGCAGGCGTTTCATCGCAACGCGGTCGATCCGGGTTCCACGTCATGTCAGGCGACTCTCCGTTGAATCATGCGCGCATTATTGCCCGCGAGCGGCGCGCCGTGGGGTGCCGCCGGAGCGTGCGCGAATCCGCGCCCCATACGCACCGCGACAACGATGAGTCCAAATCAAGTTAAAGTGGCCCGTCACTCTCCCCGCAGCAGACCATGAGCTTTGACCTCGTTCTCTTTGGCGGCACGGGCGATCTCGCCTGGCGCAAACTGATGCCCGCTTTGTTCCAGGCATTCCGCCATGGCACGCTGCCTGCTGACGGCCGCATCATCGGCATCGGGCGCGATGACCTGAGTGACCCGCAATATCGCGAACTGATCCGTTCGCGCTTCGCCGATGTCGATCTGTCCAAACGGCCGAGCCCCCAGGAGTTCGATCGATTCGCCTCGATGCTTCAGTTTTTACGGGTCGATCTTTCCAGGCCCGACGACTACCAGCGCCTGGCCTCCACCCTGCGCGAGCGCAATGCAGAGACCGTGGTGATGTACCTGGCGACCGCGCCGTCGCTGTTCACCACCGTGTGCGAACAGCTTGCTGCGACGGGGCTCAACACGCCCCAAACGCGCATCGTGCTGGAAAAACCCCTGGGGCATGACCTGGCCTCGAACCGGGCCATCAATGAAGCCGTGCGGCGAGCGTTTGCCGAGCGGCAGATCTTTCGCATCGATCACTACCTGGGCAAACCGTCCGTCCAGAATCTGTTCGCACTGCGTTTTGGCAATGCACTGTTCGAGCCCCTTTGGCGGCGCGAGAACATTGCCAACATCCAGATCACCATTGCCGAAGATCTCGGCGTGGAAAAGCGCGGCGCGTTTTATGACCAGACCGGCGCGCTGCGCGACATGGTTCAAAACCATGCACTGCAACTCGTGTGCGCGCTGGCAATGGAGCCGCCGATCAACGCGCACGCCGATGCGATACGCGACGAAAAGCTCAAGGTGCTGCGATCGCTCAAAGCGTGGTCGCCGCAAACGCTCGCCCAACACGTCGTCCGCGGGCAGTATGTGGCCGGCAAGGTCGATGGCCAGGACGTGCCGGCCTATCGTGATGAACCGGGCGTCCATCCGCAAAGCACCACCGAGACCTTCGTGGCCCTGCGCGCTGAAATCGCCAACTGGCGATGGGCCGGCGTGCCGTTCTATATCCGCACCGGCAAGCGGCTCGCCGGGCGCGATGCGCGCATCGTGGTAAGTTTTCATGCGGCTCCGCATGCGATCTATCGCTCGCCCTCTGGCGAGGCGAATCGCCTTGTCATTCACCTGCAACCCAAGGATGGGCTGGAGTTGCATCTGCTCGCGCAGGGGCAGGAGCAGCGGCAGGCGAGCAAGGGCGCCGTGCCGTCGCTTGCGCCGGTGCATCTTGATCTGGATTTCGACAAGCGATTTGGATCAGAGCGCGTCGGTGCCTATGAGCGCTTGCTGCTCGACGTGATCGATGGCCGCCTGAACCTGTTCGTGCGCAGCGATGAACAGGAAGAAGCCTGGCGCTGGGTCGAGCCGATCCTGGAGCACTGGCGCAATGAC
>JAZKFD010000132.1:0-7678 GCA_040386635.1 Pseudomonadota bacterium | reverse complement strand
TCGCGACCTGGGACATCATCAGGAAGTACAACAAGGACTACAAGCTGATCTTCGTGGGCGACGCCACGATGAGCCCGTATGAAATCCTTCAGCCCGGCGGCAGCGTGGAATACAACAATGAGGAGGCCGGCGCGGAGTGGATGCAGCGCCTGACCAACGCCTTCCCGAAATTCGCCTGGATCAACCCCGAGCCCCAGGGCGTGTGGCAGTACCGGCAGAGCATCAGCGTGATCCAGCAACTGGTGAACCAGCGCATGTACCCGCTGACGATCAAGGGCCTGGAAGAGGCGATGCGGCTGTTGTCGAAGTGATCCGACTCATCACCTGAGTGGTACCACCGACGGGAATCGAACCCATATCTAGCGCTTAGGAGGCGCTCGTTCTATCCATTGAACTACGGCGGCAATTGGCGTCATTGTAATTGCCGCGTCACTGCGGTCCGGCGGCGCGAAAGTAGGCCAGGTAATGCGCCAGTTCCGCCAGCTCCACATCTTTCAGGCCGTATAGCGACGCCGCCATGATGGTGTCGCGCCCCGGGCCCGGATGGTCGCGAAACTGCTTCATCGACTGCATCAGGAACTGCTCGTGCTGGCCGGCTAGCCGGGGTATCTGCTCCCGGCCCGAATAGTCTGGCAGGTGGCACGTACCGCAGAGCATCCGGCTGGCAAGGGCCTGGCCGCGCCGCCACACCGCGTCATCGACCGCGCCCCGGGCAGGCACAGGCTTTTGTGCGGCAAAGTAGCTGGCCAGGCTGATGATTTCGGTGTCCTTGATGTTGTCCAGCATTCCCTTCATTTCCGGAATGACGCGCAGGCCCTCACGAATCAGTACCAGCTGGTTCTCGATGAACAGTTTAGGCTGGCCCGCCAGGGACGGCGTGGTCGGGATCTGCGAATTCCCCTGCGGCCCGTGGCAGGCCATGCAGAGCGCGGCTTGCGCGGGGGGTGCGGCCTGCTGCCCGTGCGCAAACACCGCGCCTGCCGACAGCGCAAGGACCAGAAACCGCCTCGCCAGCCCTTGCAAGCCCTTACGCATCGGAAAGCGCCCCGCCCGCAGCCTCACGGACGGGCATACGAGATGCGATAGATCGCGCCAAGCTGCTCGTCCGACAGCAGCATCGAGCCATCGGGCATCTGGAGCATGTAGACGGGCCGACCCGAGAACGCGTCGGTGGCAGGGTTGTGCAGGAAGCCGGTGACGAACGGCGTGATGCGCGCATTGCCACCATTGGCATCGGTGGTGACCGTGACGACGTCGTAGCCGAACTTCTTGGTGCGATTCCACGAGCCCTTGCGGGCGACGAACATCGCATTGCGATACTCCGGCGGGAACATGGTTCCGGTATAGAACGTGACGCCCATGGCCGCCGCGTGCGGCCCCATGGTCGCCACCGGCAGCGTCACGCCTTCGCAGGCGCGCTCACGGCGCACATCCTTGTCTACCACCCCATTGGCGTGGCAGTACGGAAAGCCGAAGTTCAGGCCCGCCCGCGGCATGCGATTGAGCTCGTCTTCCGGCGAATCGTCGCCCATCCAGTCACGGCCATGGTCAGTGAACCAGAGCTCCCGTGTCACCGGATGCCACGCGAAGCCCTGTGTGTTGCGCACGCCGCGTGCCACCACCTCCATGTTGGAGCCGTCGGCGTTGTAGCGGCGGATCTGCGCATACGCATCGGTGGGCACGCAGATGTTGCACGGCGCGCCAAAGGGTACGTAGAGCTTGCCGTCGGGCCCGAACGCGATGTACTTCCAGTTGTGATGCTGCTCGGGTGGCAGGTTGAACCGCGCGGTGAGGTCCTGCGCAGGGGCCGCCGGATTACGGTCGATGCCGTCGAAGCGCAGCATCTTGTCGATGGCGGCGACGTACAGCGAACCGTTATGCCAGGTCACGGCAGGCTGGTTGAGCTTGTCGATGACGACGCGGCTGGTGCGCTCGCGCCCGTTGTCGGTGATCTCGTAAACGCGACCGATGCCACGCGTGCCAGCGTAGATCTTGCCCGACTCGCTGCGTGACATCGCGCGAATGCCCGGCGTGCCGTGCGACCACAGTTCGATCTTGAATCCGGGCGGAAGCCGGAAATTCTGAAGCGGGATTTCGGCGGGCGGCGTTGCGGTCAGGCGGCCGGCAACCGGCGCCAGGGGCGATGCAGCCTGGTCCGGTGCGCGGCCCTGCTGCCAGGCCGGCACGTTGGCTGGCAAGGGCGCGGCTACTGGCGACACCGTGACTTGCGCCGGCGCGGTCGCGGTCTGGGTGGCGCAGCCGGACGCCAGCGCGGCCAGGCAAATCAAGGCAATTGAGCGTTTGACCATCTCGTCTCCTCTGTTGTTGGTGCGGATGCTAGTGCGAACACGACCGTACCCTGCGAGGGTTTCCACGAGCCCCCCATCCGTTAACAAATTGATGCAAGGTGCGGCTGGCGGCGTACGACTGGTCCTACAGACAAACTGTTTTGCGGGAGTAACCTGCGGGAAGCCCAGGGGAAAACAATGACGTCTGCCGACTACCGCATTGAAAGCAACCAGCCCATCAATGGCCTGCTCTGGCCCGTACGGGGCGCACACCGGCTGGAGGTGAAAGACCGCGCTCTGGCTGTGACCCTCGCGGCCAAGTCGTTTACGAAACCCGACAGTGAGATTCGCGTGGTGCATGTGCCCACGGGCGAGATCGTCTTTCGAAAACCGGCATCGAACCAGGCTGGCATCTCCGATGAAGCCTGACTAGCGCCCAGCGCTCCTGAGTGTGCGGCTGAGCAGCATCACCGGCACCAGGCCCACCAGCACCAGCGCGAGCGACGGCAAGGCGGCCTCGCCCAGCCGCTCGTCGCGCGCAAGCTGATAGGCAACGACCGCGAGCGTGTCGGTGTTGAAGGGCCGCAGCACCATCGTCGCGGGCAACTCCTTCATCACATCGACAAAAACAAGCAGCGCTGCGGCCATTGACGAGCGCCGCAGCAGCGGCCAGTGAACGCGTGACAACAAGCGCGCCCCGCCCGAGCCGAGCACACGCGCCGTGTCGTCGAAACTGGTGGGAATGCGCGCATAGCCGCTCTGGATGGATTGCAGCGCGACCGAAACGAAGCGCACGAGATACGCCCACACCACACCGAACACGGTGGCCGTGACCAGGCCGCCAATGCCCGATTGCGGCGCCACCGACTGCAGCCACCCCACAGGCAGCAACAGCCCGACAACGATCACGGCGCCAGGCACGGCATAACCCAGGCTCGCCAGTTGCACGACGCCGCGGTTGATCGAATGTGGCGCGCGCCTCAGGCTGAACGCCATCATCACCGCGATGACCACGGCGGCGACAGCGCTGATCGCTCCCAGCCTCACACTGTTGAACGACCAGTGCAGGAACCGATCCCAGGGCAGCACAGACCAGTCCGCTGCGAGCGGCCGCAGCATAAAGAGCACCGGCAGCACGAACCCGAGCAACACAGGTGTGCCGCACAGCACCCACGCAACGCCAAGCCGCGAACCCCGCAGTGGCAGCGCCTGGGCGTCGCGGGCATGCGGACGACCGCCCCGCGTGGAAGAAAACCGCAAGCGCCGCTGCGCCCTGCGCTCCAGTGCCAGCAGGAAGGCGACAACCACGAGCAGCATGGTGGCAAGTTGAGCGGCCGCAACGCGGTTGTCCATCGCGAGCCACGCCTTGTAGATGCCGGTGGTGAACGTCTGGATGCCGAAGTAGCTCGACACGCCGAAATCCGCGAGGGTCTCCATCAGCGCCAGCGCGATTCCGGCTGCTACGGCCGGGCGTGCCAAGGGCAACGCAACCTCGCGGATCCGGCGGCCCAGGGGCGCGCCCAGAAGGCGCGCGGCCTCCATCAGGTGACCTGCACGCTCGCTCAATGCGGTGCGCACAAGAAGATAGACATAGGGATAAAGCGAGACGATGAACACCAGCGCGGCGCCACCGAAACTGCGCACCTCCGGCAACACGCGACCCTCCAGCCCGAAGCCCGACCGAAGCCAGGTCTGCGCTGGTCCGGAGAACTGCAAAAAATCGGTGTACGCGTAAGC
Source organism: Pseudomonadota bacterium (assembly GCA_040386635.1). GTDB lineage: Bacteria > Pseudomonadota > Gammaproteobacteria > Burkholderiales > Burkholderiaceae_C > Ramlibacter. The sequence continues at coordinate 3,653 of JAZKFD010000132.1, read as the reverse complement.
GACAACATACGCGGGCATCGCCAGCGGCAGGAGCAGCATCCATTCAAGCGTACGACGTCCGTAGAAATCAAACAGCGTAACGGCGGCAGCAGTCGCCCCACCCACAAGCGCAACGCCAACGCCAACGACGACACAGAGCCCCAGGCTGGTCCATGCATAGCCGGGCAACACGGTCGAGGCCATCTCGCCCAGGATTTGCGCGTTGCTGTTATCCCATTGCGTCCATGAAGCCAGCACGGCCAGCACCGGCAGGACAAGCAGGCCCGCGAGCAGCAGAAGGATCAGGTCCTGGACCCGTAGCGAGCGCATGGAGGGTGTGAAATGAAAGAGCCTTGGGCCCTTGGACGCAAATGAGAATTGTAAGCATCTAGAATTGCCGCATGTTCGTCGAGGTCAGGCAGTTGTCCATCCAATATCCAGCGCGCACCACGCCGGCGGTGGACGATGTGACTTTCGGACTTCGCGCAGGACAAATTGGCGTGCTGATAGGTCCATCGGGATGCGGCAAGACCACGCTGTTGCGTGCCATTGCGGGCCTGGAACGGGTCACGGCCGGCGAGATCCGAATTGCCGGTGAGGTGGTCGGAAGCGCCCAGGTGGATCTACCGGCGGAAAGGCGGCGCGTGGGCATGGTGTTCCAGGACTACGCGCTGTTTCCCCATCTGGACGTCGGCCAGAACATCGCGTTCGGACTGCACCATCTGCCCAGGGAGCAACGTGCGTCCCGTGTCGAGGAAGTCCTGGCACTGGTCGGGCTCGCGGGCATCGCGGGGCAGTTTCCACACGAGTTGTCAGGCGGTCAGCAGCAGCGTGTCGCGCTGGCGCGCGCGCTAGCGCCCAAACCGCAGCTGCTGCTGCTGGACGAGCCCTTCTCCAATCTCGATGTCGATCTGCGCGAACGACTCGCGCACGAAATCCGCGCCATCCTCAAGGCGGCGCAGGCCACCGCCCTGTTCGTCACGCATGACCAGCTCGAGGCGTTTGCCACGGGTGACTTCATTGGTGTCATGCACCAGGGACACCTGCACCAGTGGGCCGATGCGTACACGCTGTACCACCGGCCCGCCACGCGTTTCGTTGCCGACTTCATCGGGCATGGCGTGTTCGCACCCGCCACGCTGGAACAGGTCGACAAGCATCTGGTGGTCCACACGCCGCTGGGCGATCTGACCGATGTCGCATCACTGGCGCCGGGCCTGGTTGCCGGTGACTACGACGTGCTGCTGCGCGCCGATGACATCGTGCATGACGACGACGCACCGGTGAAGGCGCAGATCATCCGCAAGGCATTTCGCGGTTCGGAGTTTCTCTACACCTTGCGCCTGGCCAGCGGGCAGACCGTCATGGCTCATGTCCCCAGCCACCACGATCACACGATCGGCGAGTGGATCGGCATTCGCGCCCAGGTCGATCACATCGTCACATTTGCCCGCGGCGGCACCGACGAAATGGAAAGCTCAGGGCTGCCGCAGGGCATCGACCGCTGAGCGCAGGTCGTGCGCCCACGCGCGGCGATTGCGCCCGTCGCTGGTTTGCGTCTCACCAAAGCTCACCACCGCCGTGATCGGCGGCGATGTCAAGGCACGCCAGAGGGATCCGACCAGTGTGTCGTCGTCGATATAGATCGGACCCATGCTGATCTCACGCGTGTTCGTATCGAGAAAGTTCAGCGCGACGGGTTGCACCGGGGCATCAGCGGAGATGGCCGCCTGGATCAGGTTGGCGTGAAAGGGCAACAGGGTTTTGCCGTCGCTGGTCGTTCCTTCGGGGAAGACGCCGACCACCTCGCCTGACTGCAGGCTTTCGGTGATCCGGTGCACGACGCGCATGGCATCGCGCCGCGAAGCGCGCTCGATGTAGATGGTGCCGCCGCCGGTCGCCAGCGTGCCAATCAGGGGCCAGTCGCGCACGTCGGCCTTGGAGACGAAACGGCAGTACCGCGCCGCATGCATCACGAGAATGTCGAGCCACGAGATGTGATTGGCCACCAGCAGCATGGGGCCGCCCCGGGTGGGTTGGCCGTGCACTTCGAGCTTGATGCCCAGCACTTGCAGCATCTCCAGGGACCACGCCTGTACGCGCGCCTCGCGCTCGACCTGCGACATGCGGGGAAACAGCAGGTTGATCGTGAGCAGGCCCGCGACGCCGTGGACCGCCGCGCGCATCAGTTTCCAGGCAGCCCGCAGCGCCTTCATCGGATCAGCGGGCGTACGCCTGGCCTTCGAACGCCACCTGCCCTGCGGCTATCGTCCAGCGCACCCGTGCGGGCAATTCATAACCGGAGAATGGCGTGTGCTTGCCCTGACTGCGCAGCGAAGCCTCGGTGACGGTCCACGCCGCCTGTGGATCGAACACGCAGACGTCGGCGATCCCGCCTTCCACCAGCTGGCCCACGCTGGCTTGCAAGGTGCCCAGCGACGACCCCAGAACCCGCGCAGGCTCGTTCGTGATCACGGCCAGGCCACGCGCAAGACCGAGGCCACTTTCCTGCGCCCATTTCAGCGAGAGACCCAACAGCAGCTCGAGACCGGTTGCCCCGGGTTCGGCTTCGGCAAAAGGCAAGGTCTTGCCGTCCTCATCGACCGGCGTGTGGTCGGAGACCAGGGCATCGATGGTCCCATCGGCCAGGCCCTCGCGCAATGCATCGCGGTCGCGTTGCTGGCGCAGCGGCGGATTCAGGCGCATGCGGCTGTCGAAATAGCCGATATCGTTGTCGGTGAGGTGCAGCGAGTTGATGCTGACATCACAGGTGACCGGCAGTTTTTGCGCCTTGGCCTGCCGCACCAGCTCGACGCCGTCAGCACTGCTCAGGCGGCAGATGTGGACGCTCGCGCCCGTGACCTTCATCAGCTCGAAAATCGTGTGCAGCGCAATCGTCTCGGCGGCGACCGGCACGCCCGAAAGGCCCAGGCGTGTGGCAAGCGCGCCGCTGGCCGCGACGCCCCCGCCCAGGTGCAGGTCCTGCGGGCGAAGCCAGACGGTGTAGCCATAGGTGGCCGCGTAGAGAAGCGCGCGCTGCTGCACCTGCGTGTTCGCCAGCGGAATCTCGGCCTGGCTGAATCCGACACAGCCCGCCTCGGTCAGTTCCACCATCTCGGTGAGGATTTCTCCATGCAGCCCACGCGTGAGCGCACCGAGCGGAAACACGCGCGCCTGATGCAGCTTCTCGGCGCGAAACTTCAGCATCTCCACCAGCCCCGGTTCGTCGAGCACGGGATCGGTATCAGGCGGGCAAACCACGCTGGTTACACCACCGGCCACCGCTGCGGCCATCTCGCTTTCAAGCATGCCTTCGTGCTCGTAACCGGGTTCGCGCAGGCGCACGGCCAGATCGACCAGACCGGGCGCGACGATGCAGCCGTTCGCATCGAGCACCTTGCTCGGCGTGAATCCTGAAGGTGTGTTTCCAATGGACAGGATGCGTCCCGCGGCAATCGCGATGTCGCAAACCTCGTCGAAGTTCGACGCCGGATCGATGACGCGGCCATTCTTGATGAGGATTTTCATTTCGTAAGCCTTGCCTCTGCTCGGGACTGCGTTCAAGCCTCGTTACCGGCGACGATGCTCATCACCGCCATGCGCACCGCAATGCCGAATGTGACCTGCGGCAAGATGACGCTCTGCTTGCCGTCGACCACGGCCGAATCGATTTC
>JAZKFD010000131.1:0-3322 GCA_040386635.1 Pseudomonadota bacterium | reverse complement strand
TGACGGCTGAAACCAGCCGCCCACCGATCAATCGTCGCTGGGTGCCCATCCCACCAGAGGATGAGCCTCCAAATTCACGCATTCCCTCACGTTCCAGCCCTTGGGCGCGGCGCCTGGCGCCTTGCCGGGGTGCAGCAACGCAAAAACTGCGCTGCCGGAACCTGTCATGCGACCCTGAAGACCTTGCGAAGCCAGCCAATGGAGGGCTTCGTTGACGCCTGGACAGAGCCTCTGCGCTACCGGCTGCAAATCGTTGGTCCCAAAACCGTACGGGTTTGCAGCAAAGCCTGAAATTATAGCAGCGCTGCTGTCCCGTTTCAGATCCGCGTCCGCGAAGATTCTTGCAGTCTCCAGTCCTTGGGTCGGCTTGACCACCAGAAACCGGGCGTGCGGCAGGCCGATCGGGATGAGTTCTTCACCCACGCCCTGCGCCCACGCATGGTGACCCGAGAGGAAAAACGGAACATCGGCCCCCAGCCCCAGTCCGATCGCAGACAGCTCTGAGACCGACAAACCCAGTCCCCAAAGGCGGTTGAGCGCCAGCAGGCAGGAAGCCGCGTCCGATGACCCGCCGCCCATGCCGGCCTGCGCCGGAACCCGCTTTTCAATGCTGATGTGCGCGCCATGTGCGCACCCGGCAGCCGCCTGCAGCGCCCGGGCCGCGCGCAATGTCAGATCATCAGCGGGCAGCGGCTCCAGCAGGTCCTGCCTGCTCAAGGCGCCATGCGGGCGAAGTTCGAAATGCAAGGTGTCGCGCCAGTCGATCAGCATGAATGCCGATTGCAGCAGGTGCATTCCGTCGGGCCTGCGCCCCGTCACATGAAGAAACAGGTTGAGCTTGGCAGGTGCCGCGACGTCGTAGATCGCTTTCATCCGCAGGTTAGCGCTCGAAAACCACGCGCAGTTCAGCCTGGGGCGTCGGCTCCAGTCGCGTTGCGTTCACCCGGCCCTGCGCGACCTGGGACAGATCGGCCCGCCATCCCGGCACCGGTGAATCAATGCCCCGCAGCCAGTCGAAGAGCGCCGCAACCGGCATGGGCGAGCCCGTCACGTGAGTCAGCAGTGCGTCGATCGAGTCGAACTGGCGCACCTGGCCGGACGAGCGCAAGGTTGCAGAGCCTGGCTGCCAGCTCAGTACACCCAGCGTCCCCACCAGCGGGGACTCCAGTTTCAGCTCGCCAGCGTCTGGATGCCCGCGCAGCTCGAACCCCGCGGAAAACGATTCGGACGGACGGTCGAATACCTGCAGGGCCAGGCGACCGGCCCAGCTTTGACCTTGCGGATCCACCATCCGCGCGGGGCTTGCACATCCGGCCAGCACCGAAGCGGCCAGCAATGCAAGCGAAAGCAGCCACCTGCGAGCCGAGAGACTGCGAATCACAGCTTGACTCGCAGTCGTTTCAGGGTTTCCAGCAGCGTTTCGTTCTCGTTGTTCATCAACAAGCCCTCGCGCCAGATCGCCTGCGCCCGGTCGCGCTGACCCATGCTCCAGAGCACTTCGCCCAGGTGCGCCGCGATGTCGGCGTCAGGGCGTGCCTTGTAGGCGCCCTCCAGGATGCGCAGGGCCTCGGCCTTGTTGCCCATCCGGAACTCGACCCAGGCCAGGCTGTCGGTGATGAACGGGTCTTCGGGCGCAAATGACAGCGCCTTCTGGATCAATTCCTTGGCTTCGGGCAGGCGCACATTGCGCTCGGCCAGCGAATAGCCGAGCGCGTTATAGGCGTGGTGGTATTCAGGCTTGGCTGCAATCACCTGGCGCAGCAAACGCTCCATCTCTGCCAGGTTGCCGATCTTTTCGGCCAGCATCGCCTGGTCATAAACAAGATCTGCGTCAAAGGGCTCTTTGGCGATCGCCTGCGACATCACCTGGTAGGCCGTCTTGTATTGCTTGTTCTCGCGCAGCAACTGCACTTCGGCCATCATCTTCATGCGCGCATCTTCGGGCGTGCGATCAGGCAAGGATCGAAGCAGCTTGCGAGCCTCGTCCATTTTTCCCTGGCGCGCCAGAATCGACGCACGGCGATGCTGCGTCGCGACCAGATCCTGCGGATTTTCAATTTTGTCCAGCCATGCCGCCGCCAGGGGGTAGTCCTTGCGCCTTTCCGCGATGCGCGAAAGCGATAGATAAGCCTGGGCAAGGCCGCGGCTGCGCTCTTCTCCACCGCGCTGGGCCAGCGCAAGCTCGACATAACGCTTGATCGAGTTTTCAGCGGCTGCGACCTGGTTGTCCTGCAATTGCAGCGTGCCCTGTACCAGCCATGCTTCCGGGTATTCCGGCTTTTCCGCCGTGACGATCTTCAGTTGTTGCGCTGCTTCGGGATACCGCTGCGTATCGAGCAGTGCCCTCGCATAGCCCATGCGCATCTCCGGCAGCGGCTTGCCTTCCATGTAGCGCCTGACGAGCGCTTCGGCCTGGGGCGCTTTCGGACTCATCAGTTCCAGCGCGAGCATTGCCGGGCTTTCCGCCGAAGGGTTGATGGCCTGCGCCCGGCGGACTGCCTCGATCGCACCGCTGCTATCGCCAGCGGCCAGCCGCAGGCGCCCGACCGATGCCCATGCGGCTGTTCCCGTCGCAGGGTCCGCCAGGGCGTCGGCAAGGGCCTGCTCCACCACGGCTGCCGCGAGTTTCTTGTCGCTCACGCGGGCGTACAGGCGGGGAACGAGTGCCAGCACGGCACTGCGATCCTTGACGTCCGCCAGCGCCAGGTCGGCCTTGAGCAGTTCACCGCTTTCGGCCACCCGGTTGAGCACCAGCAGGATCTGCAGCACCGAGCGATTGGCCTCCCGCGATTGCGAGAATGCCTGCTTCCACGCGCGCGCCGCCTGCAGGGCGCCTTCGCCGGAGCGCGCCTGGATCGCCACTTCAACGGCGCGCTGGTACAAGGCCGGGTCGTTGGTCTTTCGGGCTGCGTCGAGGATCATGGAATATCCCGTGCCCGGCTCGGCCCCCCTGGCGCTGAGTTCACCCAGGAGCAGCTGGTAGAAAAGCTGGGCGTCCAGCGCAGTGGGGGTGATGTCGGAATCCAGGGGGGCGCCGGCTGTGCCGGCAGGCTGGGCATGGACGGCCTGGCCCTGGGCCAGAGCCAGCAGCAGCACGGCGCCGGCAAAGTGAGATCGCTTGGAGGGTAGGGACAGTACCTTTCGGCACCATCCCCCCCTAAGAACCGGACGTGCGCCTTTCGACGCATCCGGCTCACGCACGACCACTGGTTTCGTAGAGGCAACAGGTTGCATAACCCTAGTCTACGCCGCCAGATTAAAGTCCCCGTGCTGGGACCGGCTTGGTTACCTCCAAACCCAGGGCGTGTACCCGCCGGTGACA
>JAZKFD010000130.1:0-3055 GCA_040386635.1 Pseudomonadota bacterium | reverse complement strand
GCACCATGCCTTCTGACAACTCATCGACGATGCCGCGCTGGATTTCCTGCCACGGTGTCTGGCTGGCGGGATACTTGTAGCCGCCCGCTGCCTCGAATGCCGCACGCCGTCTGGCCAGTTCCTCGTGGGTGATCAGCATGTTGGCGGTGCGCTTTTTCAGGTCGATGCGTACGCGGTCCCCGGTCTTGAGCAGGGCCAGGCCGCCCCCCGTTGCCGCCTCCGGCGATGCGTTGAGGATGGAAGGCGAACCCGAGGTGCCTGATTGCCGTCCGTCACCGATACACGCCAGCGCGGAGATGCCCTTTTTCAGCAGGTAATCGGGGGCCCGCATGTTGACGACTTCTGCCGCACCCGGATAGCCGATAGGTCCCACGCCACGCATGAACAGCACGCTGGCAGGTGTCAGTTTCAGCTTCGGGTCATCGATGCGTCGGTGGTAGTCCTCGGGTCCGTCGAACACCACGGCCGTGCCCTCGAAGGCCATCGGATCGTCCGGGTTCTGCAGGTACTGTTTGTGGAAATCCGGTGTGATCACGCTGGTCTTCATGATCGCGGAGTCGAAGAGGTTGCCGCTGAAGTTGAGGAAGCCGGCGTCCTTCTTCATCGGCTTGGCATAGGGCCAGATCACCTTGCGGTCGCTGGTGAACTGGCCTTCGCAGTTCTCGATCAATGTCTTGCCGTTAGCGGTGAGCGCAGGCTGGATCTTTCCGCGCGCGATGAGCTCGGCTACGACGGCGGGCACACCGCCGGCGCGGTAATACTCTTCACCGAGGTATTCGCCAGCGGGTTGCAGATTCACCAGCAACGGAATTTTGTAGCCGTGCTTTTCCCAGTCGCCCATGTCCAGCTTCACGCCGATGTGCTTGGCAATCGCGTTCAGGTGAACCGGCGCATTGGTGGAGCCGCCGATCGCCGAATTCACCACGATGGCGTTTTCGAACGCAGCGCGGGTCAGGATGTCGGAGGGCTTGAGGTCCTCGCGGACCATGTCCACGATTCGCTTGCCGGTCATGTAGGCCATTTCCTGGCGGTCGCGGTAGGGCGCTGGAATCGCGGCGCTGCCGGGCAGCGTCATGCCCAGCGCCTCGGCCAGCGAGTTCATCGTGGAAGCCGTGCCCATGGTGTTGCAGTGCCCGGTCGAAGGGGCCGATGACGCCACGAGCTTGAGGAACTCCTGGTAGCCGATCTTGCCCGCCGCCATCATTTCGCGCGCACGCCAGACGATGGTTCCGGACCCGGTGCGCTCGCCCTGGTACCAGCCGTTGAGCATCGGGCCGGAGTTCAGCGCAATGGCAGGGATGTCCACGGTGGCGGCTGCCATCAGTTGCGCAGGGGTGGTCTTGTCGCAGCCGGTGGTGAGCACCACGCCGTCGATCGGGTATCCATAGAGCACTTCGATGAGCGACAGATATTGCAGGTTGCGGTCGAGAGCCGCCGTCGGGCGCTTGCAGGTTTCCTGGATCGGGTGAATCGGAAACTCGAATGCAATGCCGCCTGCGTCGCGAATGCCCTCGCGCACCCGTTCGGCCAGCACCAGGTGATGGCGATTGCACGGCGCGATGTCCGAGCCCGTCTGCGCGATGCCGATGATGGGCCGGCCCGATTGCAGCTCATCGAAACCGAGCCCGAAGTTCATCGTGCGCTCCAGGTAGAGCGCGGTCATGTCGGCGTTGTCGGGGTTGTCGAACCAGGCTTGCGAGCGCAGGCGAGGTGGGGCCTTCTTGCCAGGCGACTTGCGTTCGGCGGAAATCTTTTTCTTCATTGCATGCCTTTGAGTGTTTGCGCGGCCGTGGGCAGCGCCTTGCAATCGTCGATGTACTGCTGCACGATCTCTGCAAAATTTTCGTGGGGCTTCAGACCCAGCCGGGCCGCACGCGCCGCGCTGGCGCCGCTGGGCCAGTTGGCCACGATGCCTGCGATGCGTTCATCGCGCTCGAACCGGACGAGCTTGCGCACCTGCGGTCCGGCGACCTGTTCCAGCGCATCGAGCATGTCGCTGACGCGGACATTGAGCGCAGGCAGGTTCATGCCCAGGCGCCCCAGGAACTGTTCGCGCGATGCTTCGTACACCGCGATGAGTCCGTCGATGGTCCGCGCCGGCGACGACATCGGGTGCGAGACATCGGGCGACACGGGACACACCGATTCGATCCCGGCCAGCGGCTCCCGGATGATGCCGCTGAAAAAAGACGAGGCGGCACCATTGGGCCGGCCGGGCCGCACCGTCACGGTCATCAGGCGTGCCGCGCGCCCGTCGATGTAGCCCTTGCGGGTGTAGTCGGCAATCAGGTGCTCGCAGATGAGTTTTTGCGTGCCGTAGGAGGTCTGCGGTGCCGGTAGCGTGTCGTCCGCAACCAACCGGGGAAGTGGCACAGCCGCATCGGGGCCGAAGACGGCGACCGAACTGGAAAAGACCATGCGCGGAACCTTGCCGCCTGCCCCGACGCTGGCGCGCACCGCATCCAGCAGGGCGCGTGTGCTGTCGAGATTGGAGCGAAGGCCGAGGTCAAAGTCGGCCTCGCATTCACCGGACACCGCAGACGCAAGATGAAAGAGGCCGTCGAATGATTCAGTGCGCAAGGCATCGGTCTGGGTCAGCAAAGGGCCGGTGCGGGCCTCCACGCGTGCGTCCGCAAGCAGGTCGGCAGGCGGTGGCGCGATGTCGGTGAGCACGATGCGGTCAATGCGCTCGCCAGCCAGTGTGCCGCGCGCGAGCAGGGTGCGCGCCAGGCGCGCGCCAACAAAGCCGCCGCCGCCGGTGATCAGCAGTTTCATGAATTTCCTTTGGAAGTTTTTTTGGGTGGGAGGCCCTGCGGCGCTGCAGTCGATGTGCGCTTGCGTCGTCGCCCCGGGATTACACCGCCTTCGACAAGCCGCTGTTCGCCGCGAAGGATGTGCCGCGTCGCGTGCCTGCGCGCGGCCACGGGGTCGCGCGCTGCGATCGCCTCGACCATGGCGCGGTGCTCCTGCTGCACCGACACCATGAAGTCGTGGCGGCGGGATTCGTTGCCGCGCGTGATGCGCATGCCTTCGCGCAGGTACTGCTCCAGAAAGC
>JAZKFD010000129.1:0-19404 GCA_040386635.1 Pseudomonadota bacterium | reverse complement strand
AAGTACAGCGCCGAGGCAGGCAAGAAGCAGTACCTGATTCCGTACTTCATCGCAGCCCATCCGGGCACCAGCGACGAAGACATGATGAACCTGGCGATCTGGCTCAAGAAGAACGGATTTCGTGCCGACCAGGTGCAGACCTTCTATCCAAGCCCGATGGCCACCGCGACTGCGATGTACCACTCGGGCCGCAACACGCTGCGCAAGGTGCGACGCGAGGTGACGCCTGAAGACGGCGTGGACATCGTGCGGGGCGAGCGCCGCCGCCGCTTGCACAAGGCTTTCCTGCGCTATCACGATGCGAACAACTGGCCGTTGCTGCGTGAGGCACTCAAGGCGATGGGTCGAGCCGATCTCATCGGCAATGGCAAGCATCACCTGATACCGTCCTTCCAGCCCATTACCGATGGCAGTTATCAGAGTGCGCGCAAGAAGAACTCGACACCGGTTGTCAAGGCGCCTGCGGCGGTCAAACCATTGCGGGGCAATCTGCTGACCCAGCATACGGGCCTACCGCCGCGTGTGACGGGCGCTGCCAGGCGCAAGCCGCGCTGACCACGACAGCCGCGCACTGTTGCACACTGCGTGCATGAGAGACACGCAACACCTCATCCTTGGTGAACACAAAGCCCGGCGCGTATTGGTCGCGCGGGCGCTCGAGCTGGGCGACGCACAGGGCAAGCTTCTGGGCGAAGCTGAGCGGGAGCGTATAGACCACGAGGTTCGGCGCAACGCTTCGCCCGACTCCAAAGCCCGCATGGGCGACTTCATTCATGACCGGGCGGTGCGGGTGATCTCCACCGTCGAGCCGCGCGACCCCTTCCTAGCCGGTCTGCAAAACGCCAGGCCCTGGCAGCTCTGGCTGGCTGCAGGGATACCCGTGCTGGCATTCACGCTTGGCGTGTTGTCCAACGTCATCGGCAATCCCCATCGGGTCGATCTGGTGTCATTGCCCCTGCTGGGCGTTGTCGCCTGGAATGTAGTGACGTATCTCGCCCTGATCGCCGGATGGGCCATGTCCGGTAGGGGCGACACGTCCTGGGTGGCGTCCCTTGGCCGATGGTCCGATGGCAACCGAGCACTCGGGAGGCGGCCGGGCCATGCGCGCGCGCAGGCCACGGCGCACTTCTGGCGCGAATGGTTCCAGGCGACAAAAGCCTTGCATGCCAGCCGGATCAAGCGCGTGCTGCACCTGTCGGCCGCCGCCTGGGCAGCGGGCCTGATCGCATCGCTGCTGGTTCGCGGACTGGTCGTCGAATACCGCGTCGGCTGGGAGAGCACGTTTCTCGATGCAGCGCAGGTCAACACCTTGCTCAATGTGCTGCGCGTTCCGGCGCAACTGCTTTTTCCGCTGGCACCGTTTACAACCGAACAGGTGGCCGCGCTCCAGTTCAGCGCTGGCGGTGGCACGGCAGAAGGTGCCTCGTCATGGGTCTTCATGTACGTCGCGCTGCTGGTGGTGGTGGTAGTGATTCCTCGGCTTGTGCTGGCTGCTGCGGCGTGGATACGCGAGCGCTTTCTGTCGGGCGCCATGTCCATCGACACATCGGATCCGTATTACGAGCGCATCACCGGCCTTCTCGATGTGGCTCGCGTGGAGCTTTGCCTCATCACGCATTCACCGCAGGACCGCGACATGCTGATGCGCGTGCTGGCGCAGGAGGCCGACATATCGCACACCCTGGTGAGCAGCGATCAGGGCGATGTGCTGCGCATCGTCGATCTTTCGGGCAAGCAGCCCCCCGAATTGCAGGCCCCGCAGGTCGCGCCGTCTGCGTTTCGTACCTGGCTGGACAAGGTCATCAGACCTTCGGCGACTACGGCGCCCATCGCCGACGCCGAACTGGCGCAAGCCTGGGACCACGGGGATCTGGTCGTGCACATGGCGCGCAGCTATGCAGACATCGAGGCCGCGCGTCCGCTTGTTGAATGGCTCGCACGGCCGGTGCTGGTCATCGGGTCGCCCGACCTCGATAAAGGGGCGTTGCCGTTCGAATCCTTCGCGCGCAACTGGTCTCGCGAGCACCTCTTTTTTGAAGCGATAGCCAGGCTGCTGCCCAAGCCTTCAGCCGCAGCGTGTGCGCGGCTCGCGAAGGTGTGGGACCAGCGAAACCGCGCGCGTTTCGGCCGGTCCATGGATATCCTGGCCGAGCATCTTCTCTACGCTGCGACGCAATCGCAGGAGGTTCCTGAAAGCGGCTTCCCGGCCCTGCGCGCTTCAGAGCGCCAGGCACGCGAAGATGCCCGGGCCGATGCCATGCGGAGCATTGTGGGACGCCTGGATGACTCGGCGAAATCGATGCTCTCGAATTTGCGCCAGGTGCACGGCGTTGCTCAGGAAAGCGAAGCCGCGCTGCAGCATCGACTGGAGCGCGCGCAGGTCGTGCAGCGCCGCCTGGGTAGCGGAAACAACATTCCGGTGGCCGAGACCGCCGGGGGCGCTGCAGTGGGTGCGGGGGTGGGCTTTGCCCTGGACCTGCTGGCCGGCGGCCTGATGCTGGGCGCCGCCACTGCAGCCGGCGCTGCTATCGGCGGCTGGGTGGGCGCTGCGTGGACCCGACGCGGGACGTCCATCGCATTGAGCAACGAGATGCTGCAGGCCATGGTCGAGGCGGCGCTCTTGCGCTACCTGGCCGTGATCCACCACGGCCGTATCGGAGACACTGAAGATCCGGTCACGCTCTGGACCAGCGAAGTCGTGGCTCAAGTGGCTGCTGACAGCGAGCTTTTCGCGCCGTTCTGGACGGTGGCACGGTCAACCTCCGATGCGACGGCTCAATCCGCACTGGGTCGGCAACTCGAATCGACGGCCCTGAAGATATTGGCCCGCATCTGACGGATGTCCGGCAATTTCGCTCAGCAGGCATAGGCGATGTCCTACAGGGACACAGTTGAGCTTCATACAGCATGAGGCCTTCTGTACCCCTCAAAGCCCAGGAGCTCACATGCAGGACGTCACCACCTCCACCATCCCAGCAGCCACCACCGAAAAGCGCCTGCGTGGCTTTGCCGCCATGTCGCCGGAAAAGAAAAAAGAAATCGCCAGCATGGGCGGACGTGCCGCTCACGCCTGTGGCCGCGCCCATCAGTTCACCAGCGAAGAAGGCCGCGCTGCCGGCAAGAAGCGTCACCAGTCTGCCGACCGTCCGGCGTAAGTCATCTGTTCTGTCCGGCGGCTATCGGGCCGCCGACCAGAGCATGGTCAGTCCTGCTACCAGCAGGAGTGCGTCCATCAGCAGCCTGAATTTCGACGGATCGAGCTGATGGACATAGCGCTTGGCGATGAAAGCACCCGCAAAAAGCGCGGTGCCGATGATCAAGCCCTTCCAGACGGCCTCTAGAGGCAGGGCGCCCAGCGTTCGGAACGTGATTGCCTTTGCCGCGAATACCGCGATGGACGCCATTGCTTCCGTGCCCAGATAGGCACCCTTCACCAGCCCGTAGGCCAGGAAAAAGGGCGCATTGATGGGTCCCGTCGTCGCCACGATTCCGGTAAGAAATCCAATGAAAAGACCCACGAGCGCCAGATGCCACGCCCGCAGCCTGAGTTCGCGCGCGGCCATCCAGTGGCGCACCGGAATCATCGCAATGAAAAAGCACCCCAGGCTGACCTCGACCCATTGCGATGGCAGGACGAGCAGGGTGGCGGCGCCAGCGGCAGCGGCCGGGAAACCTGTGGCGCTATAGATCGCGACCGCGCGCCAGTCGATTTCGCGCCACCAGGCCGCGACTCGCGATGCATTGGCCAGCAACGAGGCAACGGCCATGATCGGTACAGCGTCACGCGGGCCGAAAACGATGACTAGCGCTGGCATCAGCATGATGGAGGTGCCGAAACCGACGATGCCGCCTAGCGTGCCGGCGACCAGGCCCAGAATCAGGACGAGTGCGAACTCCACCTGGGCATTACTTGCGTCGGCCCAGGGCTCGCGCAAACCACCAGCCCACAACCGGCAGGGCCGCGGCGGGAACGACCAGCATCGGAGCGTAGCCCCAACGGTCGAACGAATAACCGGCGATGCTCACACCGATCGCCTGCCCGACAAAAAGGCAAAACGCAAAAATCGAGACTGCCGTGCCCCGTGCCTCTGGGGCCATCTGCGTCGCGTGCGTTTGCAGCGTGTTGTGAAACAGATAGGTGCCAAATCCGACCAGCAATGCGATCGGACCGGCGAGCAGGTAGAGGGGACTGGCCAGCCAGCCGATGAATCCTGCGCCGATCATGACGCCACCCCACAGGACCATTCGGCGCTCGCCGAAGCGTTGCACGATGTGCTTTGCCAGGATGGCGTACAGCAGGCCGCCGACCGCATAGAGCGCGACCAGCGCCGCGGCTGTCGACACTGCGATGCCGAACCTGAGATGCAGGTATGCAGGCAGGTAGGCCAGCGGTCCGAGCAGGAAAATTCCCTCCAGGCCCACCGCGACCAGCACATAGCGTGACCACGGCATCTGCAGCACCGAACGCAGCTGCGACACGAACGCGATTTTCCTGGCGTCGGCGGGCGATGCTGCAGGCGCATCCCGAAGCCAGAGCAGCATCGCCACACCGACCACCGCGTAGCCAGCACCGATCATGAAGAACGCGCCGCGCCATCCCGCCGCCGATTCGGCAAAAAGGCCGCCTGCCAGCTGTCCCGCCATCATTCCCGAGATGGTGCCAGTGAGCATGCGGGCGAGGGTGGCCTGACGCTGCTCGTAGGCGACGGCGTCCCCGATCCACGCCATGCTCAGGGGGATCACGCCAGCCGCCGCCATGCCCCACAACACGCGCATCAACACCAGCCCATCGAAGTTGGTCGCCAGCGCGCACAGGAGCGCCCCGGCGGCGCATCCGAGCACCGCAATCAGCACCATTCTTGCCTTGCCGAACCGGTCACCCAGGGGACCGAAGACCAGCTGCATCAGGCCGTAGGCCACAGAAAAGGAAATGACGACGCGTCCGGCGACGCCGGCGGTAATGCCGAAATCATTGACCAGCCGGGGGATGAGCGCATCGCAGATGCGCATGCCTGCACCCGAGAAGAACCCCGCCATCGCCAGCAGCGCGATCGTTCGGCCAGTGCCTGCCGCTGCGGCGGTCGCCACGTTCAGCGCGCGTTCTTGCGGTTGCGGTACTTGCGGCGGGTATCCAGAAACCACGCCAGGAAGGGCAGCAGGATCACCGAGCCGGGCAATGCCCAGATGAACAGATACGGACTCACGGCCGAAGCGGAGCGCACCATGGCCTTGAGCTCCTGCTTCTCCTCGGACGTCCACTTGCCGCCATTGCGCTGCTTCATGAGGAGAGGCCAGGCGCCTTTGATCAAGACCAGTTCGTCTCGCAATCGCAATTTTTCACGGCTGTTGCTGGCAAGAAAAGAGCAGAACCACAGCGGCGCGCGCTTCATTCGCGTCTGGAAAACAGTTGTAGACGCACCGTCGAAGGCGGCTTTCGGGGCGGTGGGCGCCTTCAGGACCGCTGCCGGTTGGGCGACCGCAGCTTCGGTGGCAGGTTCGGCGCGGACTTCGTGCATGCCCCGATTCTAGGTGGCATGCACGTAAAAAAGGGAGCCGCTTGCGGCCCCCAGGTCATTTTGTCACAGCGAAATCAGGCTTTATCAACGGCGTCCTTGATGCCCTCCTTGACATCGCCCACACCCTTTTGCAGCTTGCCTTCTACCTGGCGAGCTTCGCCCTTGACCTGTTGGTCCCGGTTGCCGGTTACCTTGCCCAGGTTCTCCTGGGCCTCGCCGGCGATGTCCTTGACGGTGCCTTTGACTTGGTCCTTGTTCATGTGTGCGCTCCTTTGGTTGCTACTGAGAAAAACAGGCTCTGCCCAAGCGGAATGCTTACGCGGCCTTCTTGCGGGGTTTGGGCTTGACACTCGTGGTCGAGCGTGCGGGTTTCTTCGCGGCAGCCGCCTTGCGGGTCTTCGCGGGCGGTTCATCGTTGGCCGCCTTACGGGCGGCAGAGGTCTTTGAAGTCTTGGCCGCTGGCTTGGCCGGCGCCTCATCGTCTCCGTCGTCGTCGAACGCCGCCGCACCGCCGCCCTTGCGCAGGCTGCGCTTGAGCAGCTCGGTGAGGTCGATGATGTCAGCGCTGGTCTTGATTTCTTCACCTTCCAGCGGCTTCATGATGTGCTCGCCTTCGCCGGCCTTGACCTTGGCAGCCACGACGTCTTCGAGCTTTTCCTTGAATTCATCGTGGAAGGCATCCGGCTTCCAGTCATCGACCAGCTCCTTGACAAGCTGCTCGGCCATCTTCAATTCTTTCTCGCTCACCTGGGTGTCTGCATCCGGCAGTGGCAGTCCGGCGGTGTCGCGTACTTCGTCAGACCAGCGCAGCAATTCCAGCACCAGCATGCCGTCGCCGGGAATGAGCGCCGCAAGATGCTGCCGCGTGGAAATCACCACGCGTGCAATGCCAACTTTGCCCGTGCGTCGCATGGTCTCCAGCAGCAGCTTGTAGGGCTTCTGGCCCTTGGCAGCGGGTGCGACGAAATAGGGTTTGTTGAAATACGCAGTCGGAATCTGGCTGCCATCCACGAACGACTCGATTTCGATCGTCTGGGTCGAGCGCGGAAGGGCTGCCTTGATTTCTTCAGGCGTGACGACGACGTACTGATCTTTCTCGTATTCGAAACCCTTGACCACGTCCTCCCGGGCCATTTCCTTGCCGGTGGACTTGTTCACCTGCTTATTGCCCACCGGATTCATGGTGGACTTGTCGAGCAGGTTGAACCGCATGCGGTTTTCCTGCGTCGCAGAATGCAAGGTGATCGGAATGTGGACCAGCCCGAAGCTGATCGCGCCTTTCCACAGGGTACGGGTGCTGGAGGGTGCGGGCATGAGGCAACATTAGTTGCCGGCCCATCTGCGCAATGTAGGACGCTGTAGCGAAACAGCGTGCGCCGGATCAATCGATCAGCTTGTTCTTCAACGCGTAGTAGGTCAGGTCACTGTTGGAAGCGAGACCCATTTTTTCCATCAGGCGCGTGCGGTACGTGCTGACGGTTTTTACGCTGAGCGAAAGTGCATTGGCAATGTCGCCTGCCGTTTCACCCTTGGCGAGCTTGAGGAACACCTGGAATTCGCGCTCGGACAGCAGGTCGTGAGCGGCGCTGCCTTCCTTGCGATTGAGCTGCTGCGCGATGAGCTCCGCCACGGATGGCGAGATATATCGGCGGCCCAGTGCGATGGTGCGGATTGCATTGACGATTTCCATCGGCTCGCATTCCTTGTTCAGGTAGCCGCTGGCGCCCTGTCGGATCAGATTGACCGCATATTGCTCTTCGGGATAACCCGAAAGAATCAGGATTCCGACGTCCGGCGCCTTGGCACGAATCATGGCCAATGCGTCGATACCGCTTTGTCCCGGCATGGACAGATCCATGATGATCACGTCCATTTCGGTGGTGCGGACCAAGTCGATGGCCTCGCGTCCGCTTGACGCTTCGCCCACGATCCGCAAGTCCACCATCTCGGACAGGAACTGCTTGAGTCCCGCCCGCACGATGGCGTGGTCGTCAACGATGCCTACTTTTACGATCGAATCATTCATGGTCTTGTGTAGCGATACTCATCAGGCTGAAGTGTGTTCCGAAAAGCCGGGCACAGGGCAGGATAGCCGGTTTTCAGACTCATTTTCAGGCTTTGTCCTACAAGGCGGTTTCAGCTTTGTAAAGTTGCGGGCTGGGGCATTGTCAGTAGCGGCAGATCCCGGTCCACGCCCAACTGGTCCAGCTCGGCGCAAGTGCGGGTCAGAAAAAATGCCCCGACCGCCTGGTGCGTGGCCGGCGCGAACATCGCCCGCATATCCGATGGCTCCAGCCCGGCTGCAACGCACAGGGCTGCAGCAAAGTGCGGCTCGAGCGCTGCAACCGCCACGCGGCCATCCTTGCACGGAAACACCCTGTAGCCCGCATGCGCGCCGCCCACTGCACCCGAGGCCTGCGTCAGGCCCCAGCGTCGCGGCAGCGCCAGATAGGCGGCAGCGTCCGACAAGGCGACCTCCAGGAACAGGCCCTGCGGGTGCGTCTGGCCCGAACCTGCGTATCGCTCGCCTTGCGACAGTGCGGCTTTGAGCACGGCTTCGCTGGCCATCAGCGATCCGCCCATGTCCGCGTACAGCGTAGCCGGCAGCTCCAGGCCGGGCACGAGTCCGTGGGAGGCGAGATAGGTGAGATCGTGCCCGGGTTCCTCACCGGCATCGCCAGGTGCACCCACGATGGCGACATGCGACAACTCAGGGTAGGCCGCGTGAAGCGTTTTCCATTCCAGGCCCAGCCGGGTCAGGGCAGAAGGCCGAAACGAGGTGAGCAGCACATGCGTCCTGGCCAGCTCACGGTGGAGCACCTTTTGTCCCTCGGGCGTCTTCAGGTCCGCCGAGAGCACCTTCACGCCCTCAGTCAGCTCGTCATAGGCTGTCTTGTTGTAGTGGCTCATGGGGTCGCCTGAGGGCGGCTCGATCTTGACGCAGGTCGCACCCATCTTGCGGCAGCGCATGAGCGCAGCGGGTCCGGGCAGGTTCAGCGCAAGGCTGAGGATGCGGGTGCCAGAAAGAACAGTACTCATGGAACCGATGATGATAGAGCGTGGCGGCCCTGGTCGTTTCGTGCGGGAGCGGTCGGGAACATACCGATTGTCCGCAGCAGGGCCTCGGCTACGCTGGGCGGGCAGTCACATAACCGTTAGGAGACATTGATGAACTTGCGTCGAACCCTTCTTGTTGGCGGCGTGGTAGCCACATTCACAGGAGCCGCTTTCGCCCAGGCGTGGCCCACACGGCCGATCACGCTGGTCGTACCCTTCGCCGCAGGCGGACCCACCGATGTCGTCGCGCGCACGCTGGGCGCGTCGATGAGCAAGAGCCTTGGCCAGACGGTGGTCATCGAGAACAAGCTGGGGGCGGGCGGGACCGTCGCCGCTTCATACGTGACCAAGGCCGCGCCCGATGGCTACACATTCTTCATCCACCACAACGGGATGGCGACCTCCACGGCGCTGTATCGAAAGCTGTCCTACAACCCGCTGACCGATTTCGAGTTCGTGAGCCAGGCCGTGGACGTTCCGATGACCTTGCTGGCCCGCAAGGATTTTCCGGCGAACAACTTCCAGGAGTTCTCTGCTTACGTCAAGGCCAACAAGGACAAGATCAATCTTGCCAACGCGGGCCTGGGCGCCGTGTCGCAGCTGTGCGGCATGCTCCTGGAAAAAGCACTTGGCGTGAAGGTGACGGCAGTCCCCTTCCAGGGCACGGCCCCCGCGATGAACGCGCTGCTGGGCGGTCAGGTCGATATTCTTTGCGACCAGACCACGCAAACCATTCCGCAGATCAAGGCGGGAAGCGTGAAGTTCTATGGCGTCACGACCAAAAACCGCATCAAGGCCTTGCCCGACGCACCGACGCTGCACGAGCAGGGGCTCAAGGACTTCGAGGTGGTCGTGTGGCACGGCATCTACGCACCCAAGGGAACGCCCAAGCCGGTCATCGATCGCATGAACGCCGCTGTTCGCACGGCGCTCAAGGATCCGGATGTGATGAAGCGAATGGCCGACCTCGGGGCTGAAATCGCGCCGGATAGCAAGTTGTCGCCGGAAGGCCTGCAGACCTGGCTCAAGGCCGAAATCGACAAATGGGGCCCGATCATCCGCTCGACCGGCACCTTTGCCGACTGACTAATTGGAATCTGACCCCAATTGTTTTGGGGCTAGAGGGGCAGGCCGACGTAGTTTTCGGCCATCACCGTGGATGCGGCGCGGGAGTTGACGAGGTAATCCAACTCGGCCTCCTGCATGCGCTGACCGAAACCTTCGGTGTCGGGAAAGCGGTGCATGAGGCCGGTGAGCCACCACGAAAAGCGTTCCGCTTTCCAGATTCGACGCAGGCACTTTTCTGAATAAGTGTCGACGCCTTCGTCCGTCTTGTCCTTGAACCAGGCAATGAGCGCCATTGACAGGTACTTCACATCGGTCGCCGCCAGGTTCAATCCCTTCGCACCCGTCGGCGGCACGATGTGGGCGGCGTCGCCGGCAAGGAACAGGCGACCGAATCGCATCGGCTCGGCCACGAAACTGCGTAGCGGCGCGATGCTCTTTTCAATGCTCGGGCCGGTCACGATCCGCTCGGCCAGTTCGGGGTCGAGGCGGCGGCGCAGCTCGTCCCAGAACCTCGCATCGCTCCAGTCCTCGACCTTGTCGTCAACGGGGCACTGCACGTAGTAGCGGCTGCGTACCAGGCTGCGCATGGAGCACAGCGAAAAACCGCGCTCGCTGTTGCCGTAAACGATGGCGTGAGGCGAAACGGGCGGCGTGTCGGACAGCACGCCCAACCAGCCGAAAGGGTACACGCGCTCGAACTCCCGGACCCGGTCCTTGACCGTCGCACGGCTGACGCCATGAAATCCATCGCAGCCTGCAATGAAGTTGCAATCGACGCGGTGTGAGGCGCCATCTTTTGTCCAGGTCACGGAGGGTCGCTCGCCATCGAACCCCTGCGGCATCACATCACCCGCTTCGTAGACCGTCGTCAGCCCCGCAGCAGCGCGTGCATCCATCAGATCGCGCGTGAGTTCGGTTTGCCCATAGGCGGTCACGACCTTGCCGCCGGTGAGACCATGAACGTCGATCGGATGCCGCGCGCCGGCGAACACCAGTTCGATCGAATGGTGCACCACGCCGTCGCGGTTGAGCCTGTCGCCGACGCCCGCTTCCCTGAGCAGCGCAACGGTGACCTCTTCAAGGATTCCGGCGCGAATCCGGCCCAGCACGTAGTCCGCGCTCTGGCGCTCGAAGATGATGTTGTCGATACCCGCCTTGTGCAGGAGCTGGCCCAGGAGCAGGCCTGATGGGCCTGCTCCGATGATCGCGACCTGGGTGCGCATGAGATGCCTTCGGAGTGAACAGATAGCCTAGGCCCTGTTGCAGATTCGGGCCATGGCCGGCAGCGTGGGTTGTGCGATCATCGAGCAGTCTGCGCGATGATCGCGCAATCTCGGTTGACTACGCATGATCGCCAAAGCGGATTTCATTGAAGGCATGGCCAAGGGAATGGCTGTGCTCGAAAGCTTCGACACGGAGCGCCAGCGGCTGAACGCCACGCTGGCGGCTCAGCGCGCCGGCATCACGCGGGCTGCAGCCCGCAGGCACCTCCTCACATTGGCTCATCTGGGCTATCTGGAAACCGACGGGAGTTACTTCTGGCTGGCGCCCAAGGTGTTGCGCTTTTCGGGCAGCTACCTGGCGTCCGCCCGGCTGCCGCGCCTGCTGCAACCTACCCTCAATCGGCTGGCGGTGCAGACCCATGAATCGTTTTCGGCTGTGGTTCTTGACGGCGATCATGTCGTGATCGTTGCGCGCAGCGGCACGACACGGGTGCTCGCATACGGCTTGCATCTGGGGGCGCGTCTGCCTGCGCACGCGACTTCAACCGGACGCGTGCTGCTCGCCGCGCAAACCAGGTCTGCTTTCAATGGGTGGATGAAGGGCAGGGTGCTCGCCCGGCTGACTGCGCACACCACGATCGAGCCGCGTGAATTTCGCGCCGTGATCGAGGCCGTGCGACTGCATGATTTTTGTGTGGCGAGCCAAGAGCATGAATTGGGCGTTCATGCGATGGCCGTGCCGCTTCGCAACATGCAGGGGCAAACGGTTGCGGCGCTCAATGTCGTGGCGCCGCCCGACAGGTTGCAGGCCACGCGGATGCAGCAGGAATTGCTGCCGCTTCTGCTGGAAGCCGCCCGGGAGCTGCGGCCACTGCTTTGAACTGAGCCCCTGCGGCTTATACCGATTCACCATTAGCTAACAACAACACGGTCGTTGGAAGAGGTGCGTTGCGTCCCAAAATGCGTTCCTGCAGTTCACGCATTTGAAATCATGAAACACAAATTCCATCTCATCGTTGCCAGTGGCTTGCTGGCTCTCAGCAGTGCTGCGAGCGCACAAACCCTTCTCAATGCTTCTTACGACGTTGCCCGCGAGTTCTACAAGGACATCAACGCGGCCTTCGTTCCCGCCTACAAGAAGGCCACTGGCAAGGATGTGAAGATCGACCAGGCACACGGTGGGTCGAGCGCGCAGGCGCGCGCCGTTGCCGACGGCCTTGATGCCGACGTGGTGACGATGAACACCACCACGGACATTGAATTCCTCGCGGAAAAAGGTGTGGTTGCCAGGGACTGGAACAAGCGCTTTCCCGAAAACGCAGCGCCAACCACCTCGACCATGTTGCTGCTCACGCGCAACGGCAATCCCAAGGGAATCAAGGACTGGGACGACCTCATAAAGCCGGGTATCCAGGTGGTGGTGGTCAATCCCAAGACAGGCGGCAACGGCCGATATGCCTACCTGGCCGCGCTGGGCTACATCAAGAAAAAGGGCGCAAGCGATGCGCAGGCGCAAGAATTCATGACGAAGCTGTACAAGAACGTCATTGTCCTGGCTCGAGGTGGACGCGACGCGACGACAGCATTCCTGCAGCGCAATACCGGCGACGTGCTGGTGACCTTCGAGTCCGAGGTCGAGTCGGTCAACAAGGAATTCGGCAAGGACAAGGTCGATGTGGTGTATCCATCGACCAGCATCGTCGCCGAGAATCCGGTCGCGATTGTCGAGCGCACAGTCGCCAAAAAGGGATCGGCAGATCTTGCGAAGGCCTATCTCAATTTCCTCTATTCCGAAGAAGGCCAGGAGATCGCGGCAAAGCATTCAATCCGCCCTCGTTCGGCTGCTGTCCTTAAGAAATACGCGGCCACCTTCAAGCCGATCAAGCTGTTCACGGTCGAAGAGTTATTCGGCTCGCTGTCGCAGGCGCAGAAGGTGCACTTCAACGACGGTGGGCAGTTCGACAAGATCTACACGGTGAAGTGACGCGATGAACTCGGTGCGCGGCGCAAGCCGCAAGGTGTTGCCCGGCTTCAACCTGACGCTGGGCTACACACTTTTCTATCTCGGCCTTATCGTCCTGATCCCTCTATCGGCGCTGGTGTTCAAGACCTTCACGCTCAGCTGGGAGCAGTTCTGGACGGCTGTCAGTTCGCCCCGCGTCGTTGCGTCGTATCAGCTTACGTTTGGTGCGTCGCTGATTGCGGCATTGGTCAATGTCGTGTTTGGGCTGCTAGTGGCGTGGGTGCTCGTTCGCTATGAATTTGCCGGCAAGAAGATCGTCGATGCGCTCGTCGATCTTCCGTTTGCATTGCCCACGGCGGTCGCTGGTATTTCTCTCACGGCGCTGCTTGCTGGCAACGGCTGGTTGGGGCAATACCTGGAGCCCATGGGCATCAAACTGGCTTTCACGCCGGCCGGGGTGGTGATTGCGCTGATCTTCATCGGCCTGCCATTCGTGGTGCGAACCGTTCAACCCGTGCTGGAAGACAACGAGCGCGAACTCGAGGAAGCGGCCATGTGCCTCGGGGCGACACGCTTGCAGACCTTCATTCGTGTGATTTTTCCGGCGATCGCTCCAGCCTTGCTGACCGGATTCGCGATGGCATTCGCCCGCGCAATCGGTGAGTACGGCTCGGTTATCTTCATCGCGGGCAACGTGCCCATGGTTTCCGAAATCACGCCACTCATCATCATCGGCAAGCTGGAGCAGTACGACTACGCGGGGGCGACGGCAGTGGCCGTGGTGATGCTGATGATGTCGTTCGTCCTTCTGCTGGTGATCAACGCCTTGCAGGGCTGGCAACGCAGAAGGTCGGGGGGCGTATGACATCGCTGGCAAGCAAACGGGTCCAGACAACCGAGGCGCCATGGGTGCGCTATACGCTCACCGCCATCGCGCTGATTTTCATCCTGCTTTTCCTGGTGTTGCCGCTGGGGGCGGTTTTCGTGGAGGCATTGCGCAAGGGCGGCGCCGCCTACTTCGCGGCGCTACAGGAGCCTGATGCCTGGTCGGCCATTGAGCTGACGCTGATCACGGCGGCGATATCGGTGCCGCTGAATCTCGTGTTCGGCATTGCAGCGGCATGGTGCATTGCGAAGTACGAGTTTCGCGGGAAGGCGTTCCTGACAACCCTGGTCGATCTGCCGTTTTCGGTGTCGCCCGTTGTCGCCGGCCTGATCTATGTACTGGTGTTCGGTGCGCAGGGCTGGCTCGGGCCGTGGCTGGCCGAGCATGACATCAAGATCATCTTTGCAGTGCCGGGCATCGTGCTGGCGACGATTTTCGTGACCTTCCCGTTCATCGCGCGCGAATTGATTCCATTGATGCAGGCCCAGGGAACCGAAGAAGAGCAGGCCGCCATCGTGCTCGGGGCAACCGGCTGGCAAACCTTCTGGTATGTCACGCTGCCCAACATCAAATGGGGCCTGATCTACGGCGTGATTCTTTGCAATGCACGGGCCATGGGGGAGTTCGGTGCCGTGTCGGTGGTGTCGGGCCACATACGGGGCCAGACCAACACGATGCCGCTGCACGTGGAGATTCTCTACAACGAGTACCAGTCGGTTGCTGCGTTTGCAGTGGCTTCGCTGCTGGCCCTGCTCGCGCTGGTCACGCTGGTGATCAAGTCGGTCGTGCAGTGGCGGCATGAGCAGGAGATGAAGGCTGCGGCGGCGACGCCGCCGGAGCGGCCACTGGCATTGAAGGAGGCAACATGAGTATTGAAATTCGCAACGTCAGCAAACGCTTTGGCGACTTTCACGCACTGCGCGACGTGTCCCTAGACATCGAATCGGGCGAACTCGTCGCCTTGCTCGGACCCTCTGGTTGCGGCAAGACAACCTTGCTGCGCATCATCGCGGGGCTGGAAACGGCTGATGCGGGGGAGATTTTGTTTTCGGGCGAAGACACGACCGACGTGCATGTCCGCGAGCGGCAGGTCGGCTTTGTGTTTCAGCACTACGCGCTCTTTCGCCACATGACTGTGTTCGAGAACGTCGCATTTGGCCTGCGGGTCAAGCCGCGATCGCAGCGCCCTAGCGAAGCGCAGATCAAAAAGAAGGTTCACGATCTGCTCGGCCTGGTGCAGCTCGACTGGCTGGCTGATCGCTTCCCGTCGCAGCTCTCGGGTGGCCAGCGTCAGCGCATCGCGCTGGCACGCGCGCTCGCGGTCGAGCCCAAGGTGCTGCTGCTGGACGAGCCTTTCGGTGCACTCGACGCCAAGGTGCGCAAGGAACTGCGCCGGTGGCTGCGCCGCCTTCATGACGAACTGCATGTCACCAGCATCTTTGTCACGCACGACCAGGAGGAGGCGCTCGAAGTGGCTGACCGGGTTGTCCTGATGAACGCAGGCAACATCGAGCAGATCGGTTCGCCGCAGGAGGTCTGGGACCATCCGGCAAGCCCGTTCGTCTACGGATTCCTGGGCGACGTGAATCTGTTTCATGGTCGTGCGCACGAAGGCGAGGTGCATCTGGAAGGCATGCAGATCGTCTCGCCCGAGCATGCCGACGCTCAAAACGCCAGGGCCTCGGCCTATGTCAGGCCACACGATCTTGACGTGCAGCGCTACACGCCAGGCCAGGACATCGATGAAGCAGGGCGGCAGCGCGGAATCGTGGTGCAATTGAGTCGCGCCATCGTCGTCGGTCCGATCGCCCGGCTGGAACTAATTCCGGTCGCGGACAACCAACCGGCGGGAGGCAGTGACGATTCCATCATCGAGGCGCAGATTCCGGCGCAGCAGTTCAAGGAGATGGGGTTGCAGGAGGGCGAGACGCTGGTGGTGACGCCGCGGCGCGCACGTGTGTTTGTGGAGGGCTCCACCTGAAGGACGCCCGGTCTGGAGGGTAGAGAAGTTGTTGCACTGGTTTGATAGAGAACCTCGCAAGGTGCTGGCCCTGGTGGCTGCTGTCTGCGTGGGCATGCTGGCCTTTGGCCTTTACCTGCAGCATGTGGTCGGCCTGGAGCCGTGTCCCATGTGCATCGTGCAGCGCTACGCGCTCATACTGGTTGCCGTCCTCGCGGGCGCCACCGCCATTGCCAGAAGTCCGCGCGTGCTGGGTTCCGGCAGCGGCCTGATGGCGATCGTTGCCGGTTTTGGGGCCTTTGTCGCGGCTCGCCAGAGCTGGTTGCAGTGGAATCCGCCCGAGGTCGCGTCGTGCGGACGCGATTTCTACGGAATGATCGAGACCTTTCCGCTCCAGCGCGTTATTCCGATGATCTTCCGGGGCAGCGGCGACTGCACCAAGATCGACTGGACCTTTCTGGGCGCGTCGATCGCAAACTGGTCGTTTCTCTGGTTCGCCTTTTTTGCGCTGGTCGGGTTGGTGCTGACCGTGAGGCAACTGAAGCTAAGGGGACAGGTCAGCTGAGCTTTTTCACGAAGACCATGCTCTTTCGGTCCCAGTTGTACTTGCGCTTGCGCGCTTCTGGCAGCCACTCGGGATCGACCTGCACGAAACCGCGCTTGAGGAACCAGTGCATGGTGCGCGTCGTGAGCACGAAAATACTGTCGAGTCCCATGGCGCGGGCGCGTTGCTCGACGCGCTTGAGAATCTTTTCGCCGTCGCCCTGACCCTGGCTTTGCGGCGACGCCGTCAGCGCGGCCATCTCACCGGTCCTGGCTTCCGGGTAGGGGTAGAGCGCCGCGCAAGCGAAGATCACGCCGTCATGTTCGATGATTGTGTAGTTGGCAATGTCGCGCTCGATCTCGGTGCGATCGCGCTTGACCAGCGTGCCATCTTTTTCGAACGGCTCGATCAGTTGCAGGATGCCGCCCACGTCATCGGGCGTCGCTTCACGCAGCTCCTCCAGTTTTTCGTCGATCACCATGGTGCCGATGCCGTCGTGCACATACACCTCCAGCAACAGAGCGCCATCGGTGGCGAACGGAATGATGTGACTGCGCTCGACGCCCGCTTTGCAGGCCTTCACGCAATGCTGCAGGTAGAAGGCGGTATCGGTCGGGGTTCGCGCGGGCGGAAGCCGGGCCAGCAGCTCCTGCGCGGCTGCGAGCGGCAATTCCGTGTCGATCGGATTGTCCTCGTCCTCCGCCTCCAGCGGCTTCACGCGCACGCCGGGCACCTCGGTCAGGAACACCAGTTTGTCGGCCTGCAAGGCGATTGCCACGCTGGTGGCGACTTCCTCCATGGTCAGGTTGAATGCCTCGCCAGTCGGTGAGAAACCGAAGGGCGACAGCAGCACCATCGCGCCGAAGTCGAGGGTGCGGGTGATCCCGCCCACATCCACCTTACGCACCAGCCCTGAGTGCTTGAAGTCCACGCCATCGAGCACGCCCACCGGCCGCGCCGTGATGAAGTTGCCGGAAATGACCCGCACCGTCGAGCCGGCCATGGGTGTGTTGGGCAGGCCCTGGCTGAACGCAGCTTCTATTTCATAGCGCAACTGGCCCGCCGCTTCCTGGGCGGAATCGAGCGCGATCTCGTCGGTGATGCGAATGCCGTGCGAGTACTTCGCCTGGTGACCCTTGGCCTTGAGCTGTTCGTTGACCTGCGGCCGGAAGCCATGCACCAGCACGACCTTCACGCCCATGCTCTGGATCAGGGCCAGATCCTGGGCGATGTGCGGCAGCTTGCCAGCCGCGATTGCCTCCCCGGCGATTCCCACCACGAATGTCTTGCCGCGATGCATGTGGATGTAGGGCGCCACCGAGCGAAACCACGGAACGAAGGTGAAATTGAAAACAGTGGACATCGGGGCTTGTGGTGGGCGTTGGGAGGGGCGCCGGTGGCGCGCGGGGGTCGCGGCAAAGTGTAAGGGATAGGCTCGTTGCCATCGGCGCCTTGCAAGGCTAAGGTTGCCCCCATGGATTCGATTGCAGTTGGGTTTTGGGGCGGCTATTTCGGCACCGTGGCGCTGCTCATGGCCGGATCGCTGGGCGGCTTTGTCAAATCGCTGCACCGGGTGGGGCTGACGGCGTTCCTGTTCGCACTGATCTCAGCTGTCTTCATGGCGGCCTACATCGGCTGGATCCCCCTGGGAGACCCATCCTCCCGCTGGCGATGGATTGCCCATATCGCCGTTCTATCGGCTTCGGTGCTCGGAGTCATGGTGCTGGCGATGCTGGGCGCCATGCGAAACCCGGCGCGGGCCCGGCAATTGCGCATCGGACAGGCGATTTTTACGCTGGGCACCATCGGCCCTGGATGGCTGCTGTCGCCCGTAGGCGCGGCGCTGCTGTCAACAGTGGCGACGCTCGCACTGGCGGTTGGCATGCTGGTGTTGTGCGTGCGCTCTGCCCGCAGGGGCGATCGCCTGGCCTGGTGGGCGGTGACCGGCGTCTCGTTCATGATCGTCGCCATTGCCGGCGTCGGCTGGATTTCGCGGGACACCACCGGCACCGCCGTGTGGATCCACGCCGTGACGGCAGTTTCGGGCATGGCCTACGTGTCGGTCATGGCGGTTGCCTTGTGGATTCGATATTCGTACCTGATCGAGCTTCGAGAGGTGGTGGCGCATGGCCCCACCTACGACCCGATCACGCGCATGCGCTCGCATTCGGAAACGGGCCAGATGGTCGGCCTTGCCTTTTTTGAAAAATCCAGAAGCGGCACTCAGCCGCTGGGCGTCATCGCGGTGGCCATTGGCAATTTCTACATGCTCGAGCAGTTGCATGGACGCGCGGCAGTCAACCACGCGCTGTTCGTCTGCGCGAGCCGTCTGCGCCGATGCGTGCCGGCCCAGGTCGAGACCGGGAGGCTGGGCGATGACGGATTCCTGCTGCTGGTGCGGGGCTTCGACGATGAAATCATGCTCGCTGAACTGGCGGGCACGGTGGCCGACAGGTTGCGGCGGCCGGTGGCGCTCAGCACCAGCGCATCTCCGGCTGACCTCGAGGCGGGCAGCGCCTACTGGGAGGCGCAGGTGGGCGTGGGCGTGCTGTCTGTGCAACCGGGCGAGCGGCCCTCGGCTGTGATTGCCACGGCGCGGGACATGGCCCGCACGGCCTGGACCTTCCCCGGCCGCGTCGCATGGCAGGAGCGTGAAACCGGCGCGGTGATGCAGGCCCCCGTCGTCGCGCTGGCCTGAGATAATCGGGGGCTTTGAACGCGCCGCCTTTGTCCCCCTCGAGCATTACCTTTCCCGAATCCCTTCCGGTCTCTGCCAAGCGGGACGAAATCGCCGCCGCGATCGAAGCCAACCAGGTGGTCATCGTCTGCGGTGAGACCGGGTCGGGCAAGACCACCCAATTGCCGAAGATCGCGCTGGCCATGGGGCGTGGCAAGCTCAATGCACCGCCCGGCAAGGGACGGCTCATCGGTCATACACAGCCGCGCCGGATTGCGGCCTCCAGTGTCGCCAAGCGGATCGCAGAGGAGCTGAAGACGCCATTGGGCGAGGTCGTCGGGTTCAAGGTCCGCTTCCAGGATCGCCTGTCCAGGGACGCGTCGGTCAAACTGATGACCGACGGCATCCTGCTGGCTGAAACGCAGACCGATCCGCTGCTCAAGAACTACGACACCATCATCATCGACGAGGCGCACGAGCGCAGCCTCAACATCGACTTCCTGCTGGGCT
>JAZKFD010000128.1:0-2593 GCA_040386635.1 Pseudomonadota bacterium | reverse complement strand
GGCGCCCAGGCGGCCCTTGTTGTCGGTGCCGTCCAGGTCGATCAGCGTCTTGTCGAGAAAGGCCTGCTCGGATGCGTCCAGCCCCAGCACCGATTCGGAGATTTCGGTGTTGATGTGCTCGACGGCCTTGAGCACGCCCTTGCCGCCGTAGCGGCTCTTGTCGCCGTCACGCAATTCGATGGCTTCACGCGCACCGGTCGAAGCGCCCGATGGCACCGCGGCGCGGCCCATGGTGCCGGACTCGAGCAGGACGTCACATTCCACGGTAGGGTTGCCGCGCGAGTCCAGAATCTCGCGGCCGACGATGTCAACGATTGCGCTCATGGCGGGTTTCTCTTTTTAAAGTTTGTGAATCTATTGCCGTTCGGGCTGAGCTTGTCGAAGCACGATTGGCGCGCACTCAGGGCGAACGGTTGGCCTGCACTCAAGCCGCAAAGTTATCTTCCAGGTATCCATTTTTCTTGGTCACCGCATCCAGCGCCACCAGCGTCTCGAGCAAGGCCTTCATGTGCTTGAGCGGCACGGCGTTGGGACCGTCGCTCATGGCGTTCGCCGGGTCAGGATGGGTTTCCATGAAAAGGCCGCTGATGCCCACGGCAACCGCAGCACGTGCCAGCACCGGCACCATTTCTCGCTGGCCCCCGGAACTGGTGCCCTGGCCGCCGGGCAGTTGCACCGAATGCGTGGCGTCGAAGACCACCGGAGCGCCCGTCTCCCGCATGATTGCAAGAGACCGCATGTCAGAGACCAGGTTGTTATAGCCGAAGCTCGCGCCGCGTTCGCAGGCCATGAAGCTGTCTTGCGGCAAGCCTGCTTCTTTTGCCGCGGCGCGCGCCTTGTCGATGACATTCTTCATGTCGCCGGGCGCCAGGAACTGGCCCTTCTTGATATTGACGGGACGGCCCGACTGCGCGACTGCGCGAATGAAATCGGTCTGGCGGCACAGGAACGCCGGCGTCTGCAGGACATCGACAACTTGGGCCACCTGCGCGATCTCGGCTTCCGAGTGCACGTCAGTGAGGATAGGCAGGCCCAGATCTTTTTTCACCTTGGCCAGGATCTCCAGGCCGCGGTCCATCCCCGGCCCCCGGAAGCTCGTGCCGGACGAGCGATTGGCCTTGTCGTAGCTGCTCTTGAAGATGAAGGGGATACCCAGCGACGCCGTGATTTCCTTTAGGGCGCCAGCCGTGTCCATCTGCAATTGTTCGGACTCGACCACACAGGGGCCGGCGATGAGGAAGAAGGGCTTGTCCAGGCCGATCTCGAAGTGACACAGTTTCATGCGACTGCCTTCAACGCCTTCTTGCCCGCCGCCTGATGATCGATCGCGGCCTTGATGAACGAATTGAAGAGGGGATGGCCGTCCCACGGCGTGGATTTGAATTCAGGGTGGAACTGCACGCCCATGAACCACGGATGCACGTCCTGGGGCAGCTCGACGATTTCGGTCAGCTGCTCGCGCTGCGTCAAGGCAGAGATCACCAGACCTGCCTGGCGCAGCTTGTTGAGGTAGTTGACGTTGGCTTCGTACCGATGGCGGTGCCGCTCGGTCACCACATCGCCATAGATGCGATGCGCGAGCGTGCCCTTGGCCACGTCCGAGCTTTGCGCGCCGAGCCGCATGGTTCCGCCCAGGTCTGAGTTTTCATTGCGCGTCTTGATCGTGCCGTCGGCATCTTTCCACTCGGTGATGAGGGCGATGACGGGATTCGGCGTATCGGGTTCGAACTCGGTGCTGTTGGCGTCCTTCAGGCCGGCCATGTCGCGCGCGTATTCGATCGTGGCGACCTGCATGCCCAGGCAGATTCCCAGGTAAGGAACCTTGTTCTCGCGCGCGAAGCGGGCCGCCGCGATCTTGCCTTCAATGCCGCGTTTGCCGAAACCGCCTGGCACCAGCACGGCGTCGTACTTGGTGAGTTGCCTGACGCTGTCGGGCGTGATGGTTTCCGAATCGACATAGTCAATCTTCACGTGCACGTGATTGCGCATGCCGGCGTGGCGCAGCGCTTCGTTGAGTGACTTGTAGCTGTCGGACAGCTCGACATACTTGCCGACCATGGCGATGTTGACTTCGCCCTGCGGATGCTCGGTTTCATAGACGAGCTCGTCCCAGCGTTTGAGGTTGGCCGGCGGCGTATTGAGTCGCAGCTTGTCGCAGATCAGGCCATCGAGCCCCTGCTCGTGCAACATCCGGGGCACCTTGTAGATCGTGTTCACGTCCCACATGGAGATCACACCCCACTCGGGGACATTGGTAAACAGCGAAATCTTGGCGCGTTCATCGTCGGGAATCTTGCGGTCGGCCCGGCACAGCAGCGCATCTGCCGAGATACCGATCGCCCGCAATTCCTTGGCGGTGTGCTGGGTGGGCTTGGTCTTGAGCTCGCCCGCAGCTGCAATCCACGGAACGTAGGTGAGGTGCACAAATGCAGTCGCATTGGCGCCCATGCGCAGGCTCATCTGGCGCGCGGCTTCGAGGAAGGGGAGCGATTCGATATCACCGACCGTGCCGCCTATTTCAACGATGGCCACGTCTGCGGCGCCGGGTTCGCCGTAGCCCGCGCCGCGCTTGATGAATTCCTGGATTTCGTTG
>JAZKFD010000127.1:0-10411 GCA_040386635.1 Pseudomonadota bacterium | reverse complement strand
TATACTGGTTTCGCAGCATAACGATTTTGTTGTGCCACCGTTGCGGCTGCACCTATGCGTACCGCCGCGACTTCGCAAGTTGTCTCCTCCACCTCCCTTGGTGGATTTAGCCCCCGGTACGCAAGCACCGGGGGCTTTTTTCTGGCCGCATAGCGCATCACCGTATCATCTTCGCCTCCATGAAGAAGCACCTTACCCCGGCCGATTACCTCAAGAAGATCCTGACTGCAAAGGTCTACGATGTTGCAGTGGAGTCCGCCCTGGAGCCGGCGAAAGCGCTGGGGAGACGCCTGCATAACAAGGTGCTGCTCAAACGTGAAGACCAGCAGGCCGTATTCAGCTTCAAGCTGCGCGGCGCCTACAACAAGATGGCGCAACTGAGCGCCGAGCAACTCAGACGCGGTGTGATCTGCGCCTCTGCGGGCAACCACGCGCAGGGTGTGGCCATGTCAGCCCACCGACTGGGCTCCAGGGCCGTGATCGTCATGCCCACCACGACGCCGCAACTCAAGATCGATGGTGTCAAGACCCTGGGCGGGGAGGTCGTGCTGCATGGCGAGAGCTACTCGGACGCCTATCACCATGCCGTCGAGCTCGAGAAGGCCCAGGGGCTGACCTTCGTGCATCCGTTCGACGATCCGGATGTGATCGCGGGCCAGGGCACCATCGCGATGGAAATCCTTCGCCAGCATCAGGGTCCGATCGATGCCGTGTTCGTCGCCATTGGCGGCGGGGGTCTCATTTCAGGTGTGGCGAACTACATCAAGGCAGTGCGCCCGGAGATCAAGGTCATCGGCGTCCAGATGAATGACTCCGACGCCATGATGCAGTCCGTTGCCGCAAAAAAGCGCGTGACCCTGCCGGACGTGGGCCTGTTCTCAGACGGCACCGCCGTCAAGCTGGTGGGCGAAGAAACCTTCCGCATTGCCCGGGACCTCGTCGATGAGTACATGACCGTGGACACCGACGCCGTCTGCGCCGCGATCAAGGACATCTTCATCGACACGCGCAGCATCGTCGAGCCGGCGGGCGCCCTTGCGGTGGCTGCCATCAAGCAGTATGTGGCAACCCACAAGACGCGCGGCGAAACCTACGCGGCCATCCTGTGCGGCGCGAACATGAACTTCGACCGCTTGCGCTTTGTCGCGGAGCGTGCGGAAGTTGGCGAGGAACGCGAGGCCCTCTTTGCCGTGACCATTCCGGAGGAGCGCGGCAGTTTCAGGCGCTTTTGCGAGGTGATTGGCGAGTTGCCCGGGGGCCCGCGCAACGTCACCGAATTCAATTACCGGATCAGCGGGTCGGCGCAGGCCCACGTGTTTGTCGGGCTCACGACGCACGGCAAGGGCGAATCGTCGCGCATCGCTGCGAACTTCGGCCGGCATGGATTCCAGGCGCTGGACCTCACCCATGATGAACTGGCAAAGGAACACATCCGGCACATGGTGGGGGGGCACTCATCGCTCGCGCAAGACGAGCGGCTGTTGCGCTTCGTATTCCCCGAGCGGCCTGGCGCGCTCATGAAATTCCTGTCTTACATGCGTCCTGGCTGGAACATCACGCTCTTTCACTACCGGAATCAGGGCGCCGACTACGGGCGCATTCTGGTGGGGCTTCAGGTTCCGGTTCGCGACAAAAATGCGTTCACCGATTTCCTGGGCACCCTGGGGTATCCGTACGTGGAAGAAACTGACAACCCTGTGTACGGCCTTTTCTTGCGCTCCTGATGGGCTGCCCATACGCCAGTTACCAATTGCAACGTCTGCAAGTGTTCGGTAGCATGCAAAGCCCCAACCAGGATTGAAGACCATGAAGTTTCTCGTAGTGCTTTTGTTGAGTGCATTTTTGGTGGCCTGCGGTGGAGGCGGTGACGGTGACACCACGCCCGTGGATGAACTCTCTGCCAACCCGGCCGTACTCAACGCGAACAACCAGACCGTCCGGATGGACAGAACCGGCACCTATGCGATGGATGTTGCTGGCGCCAACAACGTCGTCACTGTCGCCACCAAAAACAAACTCACCCGCCTCACGGTCACGGGCGCGCTCAACCGCATCGTCGTCGAAGCGTTTGCAGAAATTGGCGTTCTGGATGTGCCCGGGGCGAACAACACCGTGGTGCTCCAAAACGACAGCGTGGTCAATGACTTTCGCCTGACCGGTGCCAACAGCACCGCGACCATTGCCGCTGGAGTGCGAGTCGATCGCCTGCTCGTGTCCGGAAGCAACTCCATCATCACCATCGAAGCCATGAGCTCGACGGTTCCAGCGATCACCCTGTCGGGCAGCAACATCACGGTTCGCGTGCCGATTGGTTTCCCTGCAAAGACAACCATCGCCAATACCGGCTCCAACAACCTGATCGTCGAGTATTGAAGGGCGCTGGTTACCATGTTCAGGTGAAATACCTGAGCGCTTACCTCGCGGCTGTCCATCAGTTCACCGGCTTGCCGATCGCCTCCGGGCTGAGGCACGCGGCGGGTCTCTACGGCGAACTGCCCGCAGCGCGAGCGGAGCACTACCCCGGCGTCGGCTGGCTCGTGGGCTTGGCCGCCTGCGTGGTGTTTGCCGTGTTCGGGGTTGCGCTTCAGGCCAGCGCAGTCACGTCCCTGGTCGCCGCGCTGGCCTGCCTGGCAGCCACCATGGCGATCACCCACACCCTGCACGA
This sequence comes from Pseudomonadota bacterium, assembly GCA_040386635.1. Classification (GTDB taxonomy): domain Bacteria; phylum Pseudomonadota; class Gammaproteobacteria; order Burkholderiales; family Burkholderiaceae_C; genus Ramlibacter. The sequence continues at coordinate 7,746 of JAZKFD010000127.1, read as the reverse complement.
GCAGGCATGGGCTACTCTCTTCGACGAACGAAAACCGGGGCTTCCGACCCGGCCGGTCCTGGCCCTTGTGCTGGGGGTCCTGGCCCGGGTCGGGTTGCTGGGCGTCCTTGCAGCCCATTCGCCCGCCGCGGTGCTGGCAGCGCTGTTTGCCGCACACGTCGTATCCCGCTTCTGGCCGCTGATCATGTCACGCACACTGGCCTGGCGATCGGCTGAAGACCGCGATCTGCCTGGGCCGTCCAACGCAATCGATAACCGGGCGCTGGGAATCGCCGCCGCCTGGGGCGTGGTTCCGATCGGGCTGGCAATCTGGGCCCAGGGCCTTGCCTTTGCAGTCGCAGGCGTCCTCATCAGCGGCCTGGCGATGCTGGGCGTGCGGGAATGGGTGACCCGAAAGGGCCTGGGGTTCACGCAAACCAGCTTGCTGGGTGGCCAGCTCGCCTGTGAAATCGGCTTTTATGTCGGAGCTGCCATCGGGCTGCGGTAGGCCCTGTCAGCTGCGAAGAGGCAATTCGAGCGTGACGAGCACCGGCCCATCCATCCGCGCAGCGAGCTCAGCCTTGCGCTTGTCGACAAACTTCAGCACCAACCCGTCGTCAACCGTCGCGCCTATGCGAAACGGCCTGGCGGGCTTTCCGTCAATCGCAATCAGGGCGGCGCCCTGGCTACCCGGGCTCGCCACGACGCCGAGCAACGCAAACCGGCTGGCGATGCTGGCCACGGGCGCAGCCGATGCAAGAACCGGGCTGGACCCCAACAGCCGAGCCACTGCAACGGGATCGGCCGGGGAAGTCGTGCGCAGCACCGGTACAGCCGGCACCGGTGCTGGCGGGGCGGAAAGTTTCAACCCCCAATAGACAGCGCTCGCCGCGACCAGGGCCCAGACGGCGAAGGTCGCGCCTGCCAGGGTCCATCTGCTGTGCATGTTGCTCACCATGCGGCGATTATCATTGATGCGAATCGACCCAAACCCATGAAGCATTACCCAAACAAGCCTCTGCGCGCGCTCGCCGCTGGATTCACACTGATCGAGCTGATGGTGGTCCTCGTGATCATCGGCGTGCTTGCCGCCCTGATCGTGCCCAACGTACTGGACCGCGCCGACGACGCACGCTCGACTGCGGCGCGCACCGACGTGAACAACGTCATGCAGGCGCTCAAGCTCTATCGCCTGGACAACCAGCGCTATCCCACCAGCGAGCAGGGCCTGGAAGCGCTGGTCAACAAGCCCACTGCGGGACCCGCCGCCCCGAACTGGCGGCGCTACCTGGAGAAGCTGCCCGCCGATCCATGGGGCCGCCCCTACCAGTACCTCAACCCCGGCATCAAGGGAGAAATCGACGTGATGTCATTCGGCGCCGACGGCCAATCTGGCGGCGAGGGCAAGGATGCTGACATCGGCTCCTGGCAATAGCCGCCCTCACCGGCAGGGGTTCACCCTGCTGGAAATGCTCATCGTCATCGCCATCGTTGCGATTGCCAGCGCCGGCGTGAGCTTCGCGATTCGCGATTCCCAGTCCACGCAGCTCGAACGCGAGGCCCAGCGACTGGCCGCGCTGCTCGAAGCCGGGCGCGCCCAATCGCGCAGCAGCGGCGTGCCGGTGCGCTGGTATGCGGTCGATGGCGGCTTTCGCTTCGACGGCGTGCCGCCCGGGACGATGCCCGAGACCTGGCTGGAAGGAACCACCCAGGTACGCGGCACGGCGACGCTGATCCTGGGCCCTGAACCCATCATCGGCAGGCAGTCGGTCACCCTGGGGTCCAGCACCGCGCCCGAGCGCAGCCTGCGCGTTACGACCGACGGCCTGCGGCCGTTCGCGATCAACACAGGCGACGCGCCCTGACCATGAAGCGCAGCTCAGGCTTCACGCTGATCGAAATCCTGGTGGCGCTGGCCATCGTCGCGATTGCGCTGGCTGCGGGCCTGCAATCGACCACGGCGCTGACCAGCAACGCCATGCGCCAGTCCAGCGTGTTGCTGGCTCATATCTGCGCCGAAAACGAACTGGTCAAAACACGCCTGGCGCGCCAGATTCCGGACATCGGCGAATCGACCATGACCTGCGAGCAGGCCAATCGCACCTTCGGCGTAACCATCTCGGTGCTTCCGACGCCCAATCCGAGTTTTCGTCGAGTCGATGCGCAAGTCTTTGACGATGACGAGAGCCGGTCGCCGGTGCTGCGTCTTTCAACCGTGGTCGGAAGGTACTGATGCGCCAGCGCGGATTCACCCTGGTCGAATTGCTGGTGGCGCTCTTTGCGATGGCGCTCTTGGCCGTCATGAGCTGGCGCGGCCTGGACGGCATGGCGCGCGCCCAGGAACAGACGCAGACGCGCTCGGCTGACGTGCTGACCCTGCAGGTGGGGCTCGCCCAATGGGCCGCCGACCTCGACGCGCTGATCGAAGTGGGGCAAGCACCGGCCCTCGAATGGAATGGCCGCGTGCTGCGGCTGACGCGGCGCGGAACGACCTCGGTTGTTGACGGCGTGATGGTTGTGGGCTGGACGCGGCGCGTCATCAACGGCGAAGGAACCTGGCTGCGCTGGCAATCGCCGCAGGTCACCACGCGTGGCGACCTGCAGGATGCCTGGCTGCGGGCCGACCAGTGGGCGCAGACTCCTGCAGATGATGACCTCATGCGCGAAGTGGCGGTGACGCCGCTGCAGGACTGGCAGATTTTTTTCTTCCGGGAAAACGCCTGGACCAACCCCCAGTCGAGTGCCGCGACCACCCAGCCGCCGCCCGGCATGACACCCGCCCCCTCACCAGCGACCCCGCTTGCCGCCGTACCTGACGCGGTGCGACTGGTCGTGACCTTGCCCGAAGGCCAGGCACTGAGCGGGACCATCACGCGCGACTGGGTGCGGCCGACCCTTGGAAGGCCGCAGCCGTGAGATGCATCAACCCGGCACGCAGGGCCTGGACAGCACGCAGGGCCCGGGCACAACGCGGCGCGGCCCTGCTGATGGCGATGCTGACCGTCGCGCTGGTCGCCACGTTTGCCACCGCAGCCTTATGGCAACAGTGGCGCGGCGTCGAGGTTGAAACGGCGGAGCGGGCACGCGTGCAGTCGGCCTGGATTCTGACGGGGGCCCTGGACTGGGCGCGCCTGCTCCTGCGCGAAGACGCCCGCCCCTCAGGCAGCAGGGTCGATCATCTCGCCGAGCCGTGGGCCGTGCCGCTGCAGGAAGCCCGCCTGTCGAGCTTTCTGGCTGCGGACAAGAACAACAACGCCGATACCGGTCCTGAGGTGATGGAAGCATTCCTGTCCGGCCAGATCATTGACCAGCAGTCCCTGCTCAACGTCAATAACCTGGTCCTGGGCGGCAAGATTTCCGAGCCCGACAAGATGGCGTTCATCCGTCTTTTCGAGCTGCTGGGACTTCAGGCAAGCGAGCTCGAAAAGATGACCGAAAACCTTCGCTTTGCCACCGATGCCAGCGAGAACGCACGCACCGCGATCCCGCAGGCCCCGATCAGGCCGCAGAAAATCGAGCAACTGGCCTGGCTCGGCCTCTCACCGGCCACGATCTCGGCCCTGCAGCCTTACGTCACGCTGCTGCCCGCGCGTGTTCCGGTCAACCTGAACACAGCCAGCGCGGAGGTGATCTATGCCATTGCGCCGCGCTTGTCGATGTCCGACGCGCAGGGGCTTGTTTCGGCGCGCGAACAGGCGCACTTTCGCAGTGTCGCGGCCGTAGCTGATCTATTAGGCGGCGCCGAGAAGCTTCCCGAGGGCGAGGGCGTCGATGTCAAAAGCCAGTTCTTCGAGGTCCGCTCGCGGCTGCGGCTGGAAAACCTGGTGGTTGAAGAGCGCGCCATCCTGCGGCGTGTGGCGGGCAGCTTCGAAGTCAGCGTGATCCAGCGCGAGCGCGGAATTGCAGACCCCACGGCACTTTCTCAATTGGCAGCTAAACGCTGAGCTGCGCCTGGCCGCTCGCGACCTTCCTACAATCTGACCCACCCATGAGCGCCCTCGTCGTCTTTCTCCCTCCGCAGCCGATCACGGCAAGCACCGAATTCGACTTCGCGGTGACCACTGATGGCACCACGGTTTCGCAACAAGGCACGGCCGCTGCTTCGCTCCTTCCCTCTGCCACGCGTGCGGGCGTCGAAGTCGTGGCCCTTGTGCCTGCGTCCATGCTGTCCTGGCATCGCGTGGATCTGCCCAAAGGGGTGACCGCTGCGCCGCAGCGCCTGCGCGCCGTGCTCGAGGGCCTTTTGGAAGACCAGTTGCTCGACGAGCCCGAAGCGCTGCATTTTGCGTTGCAGCCGCAATTGCGCGGTGCGGGTGCGCAATGGGTGGCCACCTGCGACAGGGGCTGGCTGCGATCGGCCGTTCATGCACTCGAATTGGCGGGCCGTCCCGCCACCCGCATCGTTCCGGAATTCGCGCCCGAAGGCGATCCGGCGCTCTACGCGATCGGCGATCCCGAAGAACCGATGCTGGTCGTGGCGGGTGCCGATGGCGTCACGGCCCTGCCCCTGTCGACTCAGGCACTGGGACTCTTGCCATCGATTCCGGCAGACACGCCATGCATCGCCGAGCCTGCCGTCGCCGCCATCGCGGAACAGGTATTGCAGCGACAGCCCGTCTTGCGGCATCCGGCTGAGCGCTGGCTGCAATCGGCTCGCTCGGACTGGGATCTGGCGCAACTTGAATTTTCAAGCTCGGGCCGGGCACGCGCGATCAAGAAGCTGGGCACCGCGTGGGCGGACCTGCTGGCCGCGCCGCAGTGGAAGCCGGCACGTTGGGGCGCGGTTCTGCTGGTGATCATCAACCTGGTCGGCCTGAATGCATGGGCCTGGCGGGAGCGATCCGCGCTGGATGACAAACGCGTCGCGATACGTACCACGCTCACCTCGACTTTCCCCCAGGTCAAGACGGTAGTCGATGCGCCGGTCCAGATGGAACGCGAGCTTGCCGCGTTGCGGCAGGCGACCGGCGCCACATCCGGAAGCGACCTGGAGGCGATGCTCGGCGTGCTCGGCACTGCCGTTGCGCCACCTCACACACTGACCGGCCTCGAATTTTCCAACGGCCAGCTGCGCGTCAGAGGGCTCGCGATATCGCCCGCAGAGGCGGCTAACCTCGTCGCCACCCTCAAGAGCCAGGGCTACGCGGCCGCCATGCAGGGCGAAACGCTCGTGATGAGCATCGGGAGTGCGCGATGAGCAAGGCAGCATTCATCCGCGCCCGCTGGAACGGCTTTGCGCCGCGCGAGCAATTGCTGGTCGGCTCGGCCATCGTCATTGTTGCGGTGGCGCTGTTCTGGCTCGTAGCGATCGGCCCGGCCCTGGCGACTCTGCGCAGTGCCGAGGCGCAGCGCCGCACGCTCGATGCGCAGCTGCAGACCATGCGCGGCCTGCAGGCGCAGGCCCAGGCCATGCAGAGCCAGCCCAGGCAGAACTATGACGAAGCATCGCGGCTTCTGGATGTTTCGGTGCGCCAGCAACTGGGCACCTCGGCGCGAATGCAGATCCAGGGCGAGCGCGTCACGCTCACGCTCACCGGCACCCCTGCGGATGCGCTTGCCAGATGGCTGACGCAGGCCCGCGTCAATGCGCGCGCCCTTCCGAGCGAAGCGCGGCTGAATCGCAACGCCGCCGGCCAGTGGGAGGGCACCCTGGTCGTGACCCTGCCGCCGCGTTGAGCGGCGCTTTCCACAAGTCTGCCGTGCCACGCGCCGCCTCCCATCTGGCACCCCGTGGATCGTCTGGCTGGGCCGTGGGCGGTGCCGTGCTCGGCCTCATCTTTGCGCTCCTGGTCTTCGCCCCAGCCCGCTGGCTCGCCGCCGCCGTGCAAGGTGCCACACAAGGGCGGGTGATGCTCAGCGATCCGCGGGGTACCGTCTGGAACGGCTCGGCGCAGCTGATCCTTACGGGTGGCGCGGGCAGCACCGATGCACTGGCGCTGCCGACGCGGCTCGACTGGCGCCTCGCACCGCGCTGGAATGGTCTGGCCGCGCGTCTCGAATCGGCCTGCTGCACCCCTTCCCCACTGGTGTTGCGCGTGACACCGCGCTGGGGCGGGCTGCGCATCGCAGTGCAAGACCAAAGCGGCGGCGGTGGCGGCGCGCAGCTTCCTGCGGCCCTGCTGGCCGGTCTGGGAACCCCCTGGAACACGTTACAGCTCGAGGGCGAATTGCAACTATCCACGCAGGGCCTTTCAGTAGAATGGGTCGAAGGACGCCTGTCCATTGCGGGACGGGCCGAGCTGAGGGCGCAGCGGCTGTCGTCGCGCCTGTCCACCTTGAGGCCCATGGGCAGCTATCGCATCACCATCCTGGGCGGCGACACGCCGGCCCTGACGCTTGAAACACTGGAAGGCGCGTTGCAGCTAAGCGGGTCCGGCCAGTGGGTCGGTTCGAGGCTGCGGTTCACCGGCACCGCCAGCGCAGCGCCAGACCGCGAGGACGCCCTGGCGAACCTGCTCAATATCATCGGACGGCGCACGGGCGCGCGATCCATCATCACCCTGGGATGACATGAATCAACCACTGGCTCTCCTGACCCTGGCTCTCGCAATGGCGATTGGCGCTCCTGGCCTGGCCCAGGCGCAGCGCTCGCGCGAGCCGGTCACGCTCAACTTCGTCAACGCCGATATCGAGGCGGTTGCACGGACCATGGCCGCGGTGACTGGCCGCAACATCGTGGTCGATCCGCGGGTCAAGGGCACGATCAATCTTTCGACCGATCGCCCGGTCGCGCCTGCGGTTGCCTACAACCAGTTCCTCGCGGCGGTGCGCCTTTCGGGCTTCACGATTGTCGAATCCGGCGGGCTGCTCAAGCTCGTTCCAGAGGCCGATGCCAAACTGCAGAGCGGCGCGGTATCGACCGGTCCGGTGGCAGGCAACCAGATCGTCACGCAGATCTTTCGCCTGAACTATGAACCGGCGGCCAATCTGGTGCCCATCCTGCGGCCCCTCATCAGTCCCAACAACACCATCAATGTGAATCCCGGCAACAACTCGCTGGTGATTACTGACTACGCCGATAACCTGCAGCGCCTCGGACGCATCATCGGCGCGCTCGATGTGTCGAATGCGACCGATGTCGAGGTGCTGCCGCTTCGCCACCAGCTCGCACCCGATCTCGCGCCCATCGTTCAGCGCCTGGTCGATTCGGGCAGCGCAGGCACTGCAGCCGCTTCCGCACCCGGGCAGGCAGACACGTCGTTTCGCACCACCGTCATTGCCGAAGTGCGCAGCAATTCGCTGCTGGTTCGCGCCTCCAATCCAGCGCGCATGAACCTCGTGCGCTCGCTGGTGCAAAGGCTGGACCAGCCCGGATCGCAGAGCCCTACCGGCAACATCTATGTCGTCTACCTGAAAAACGCCGAAGCAGCCAAGCTCGCCGTCACCTTGCGTGCCGCGCTCGCAGCCACGGGCACTTCTACCTTGCCAGCCACCGTGGGTACTGGAGTGCCCGCCAATATCACGGGCGGCGCGCAAGGCAGCCCGGCAACCGCGCCGGTCACCGCATCGGCGCAACCTTCGACCGGCGGCCAGATCCAGGCCGACCCGGCCACCAACTCGCTGATCATCACCGCAGCCGAGCCCCAATACCGCCAGATCCGGGCGGTGATCGACCGGCTCGACGCGCGTCGTGCGCAGGTGTTCGTCGAGAGTCTGATCGCCGAAGTCAACGCCGACAAGGCAGCCGAGTTCGGCATCCAGTGGCAGAACGTGTTCGGCTCGCAAAACAGCAGCAAGCTCGGCGTGCTGGGCACCAACTTCTCGATC
>JAZKFD010000126.1:0-33752 GCA_040386635.1 Pseudomonadota bacterium | reverse complement strand
CACCGGCGGCAAGATGCGCAAGCACCACATCCGCATCATTGCAGGCGATAACGTTTCTCTGGAAATGTCGCCTTACGACCTGACAAAGGGTCGTATCACGTTCCGTCATATCGCAGGACGCAGCGGTCCGCCGCAGCGTTGAACTAAGAACCGGCACGGGGCTCAGCCGTAGGTCGCGGCTCAGTCCTACGCTGGCCTTGTAGCTGGCACATGAGGCTACGCGTTGAGTACATACCACTCAAAGCTGGAGCTTCAGATGACCCTTCGCGCATCCTTCATTTCCCGATCCATTGCGATCAGCCTCGCTTCCTTGCTTATCGCTGCCCCGGCGTTTGCCAAAGACAAGGGCGACGATCATGGCAACGGCAAGGGCAACAACAAATCCCAGAAACACGAAGCCAAGGCTGAAAAGCAGCAGGCCAAGGCGGACAAGCACGCTCGCAAGGATCACGAAAAGTCCCGGAAGCAGGCGGCCAAGCGTGAGCGCGAGGAAATCCGGCAAGGCGCCTATTTCAACGACATCCAGCGTGACAACGCGCGCCGCTACTACGCGCAACAGTACGGTGACGGTCGTCGTTGCCCGCCGGGACTGGCTAAGAAGAACAATGGGTGCGTTCCTCCCGGACAGGCTCGCAACTGGCAGGTCGGACAGCCCATTCCGCGTGGGGTCACGGTCTATTCGGTCCCGCAACCGGTCATCATGCAGCTACCACCAGCGCCTTATGGTTATCGATACGCACGCGTCGGAAACGACATCGTGCTTGTGCAGCAGCAAAACAACCTGATCGTGGACATCATCCAGGGCCTGTTGCGCTAGCTTCCTCGCGCAGGCTCGGGCGGCCCCAGGCCGTGACAAAAATCGTGTCTTCGCCAAGGCGCAGAAACAGCGGGCGGCTATCAGGGGCGAGGTCCTACAGAGGCCTGGCTTGCGAGCGTGGAAAGTGGGTGGATTGATAAAAGCGGAGTTCCCCATGCAGTCCACTTTCAAAAAATCCCGAATGTTTGCCATCGCGGCATCGATTTGCGTATCCGGCGCTGTTTTTGCACAAGCGAATGCTGGATCGGCCGCTGCGCCCGCGGGCTATGGCGTCAAGATCGGCAAGTTTTTCAGTGACAAGGAGAAGTCGGCCGCCCGCAAGGTGTTTTCGCAGAAGTACGTCAAGGCATCGCAGTGCCCTGAGGGCCTGACCCAGAAGGGCAAGTCATGCGCATCGCCATGGGATCAACGCTACTGGGCAGTGGGCCAGGCCTTGCAGCCGGCGGTGAAAGTTTATGAGGTGCCCGCGCCCGTCGTTGCTGAGCTGCCACCCGCACCCAAGGGTTACGAGTACGTCCGGGCTGCCGATGACATCCTGCTGATTGCAAGTGGCAGCAAGCTCGTCGTTGACATGATCGAGCACATTACGAGCTGATCGGCCGGCTTACTTGGTCTTGATCTTGCCGCGGGGAATGACTGCGGTGACTGGCGGCATCGGACGGTCCGAAGTGGCCGGCTTGGGAGCCGAATTGTCTTTCTTGGGCTTCTTTGACATTTTCTCGCTACGCTGATCGCCTTTGGCCATATTCGCCTCCTCGTGTTCAATGGATGGGGTGCAGGCGCGATATTAATGCAGGCGCTACGATCCGGTACACACAGAGGAAGTATCCGTGAGCCTGCAACCACCTGTTCTTGAAATCCTGCCCCGTGACCTGGCGGCCTATCGCACCGGAAACACCGGCGTGGACTACGTGCACCGCTTCGACTCCGGCCAGAGCGGCCCGCATGTCCTGGTCAACGCACTGACACACGGCAACGAGTTTTGCGGCATGGTCGCCGCGACGCACATTCTGGACCGTGGCATCAGACCGAAGCGCGGCACGCTCACCGTCAGCTTCGCCAATGTCGATGCGTATAACTCTTTCGATCAGGCCAATCCCTTTGCCAGCCGCATGCTGGTGCACAACCTCAACCGTATCTGGTCGAAGGAGTGGCTGGACGGCGACCAGGACAGCCCTGAAATTCGTCGCGCACGCGCCTTGCGGCCTGTCGTCGATGCGGCCGACCACGTGCTGGACATTCATTCCACCGCAAGCGCGGTGGAGCCGTTCTGGGTTTATCCGGGTTTCGAGCGCAATGCACGGGTAGCGACTGCGGTGGGTTCGCCCGCGATCCATCTGGTGATGCCCGCAGGTATGACGACGGGCGTGCCCTTGATCCAGCAGGGTCGCCATGGCGACCCTGCTGATCCGGGTGCCGCGCTGGTGGTCGAGTGCGGACAGCATTTCCTGAAGGCATCTGCCGACACGGCGGTGGATGTGACCTTGCGCTTCCTGGCGCACTTCGGACTGATCGCTGCTGACCCGGCCTGGCCGGTGGCGCCCGCACCGCGCAGGTTCGAGCTGCTTCAGACCCCCGTCATCAGGACTGAGTCGATGACATTCGTGAGGCCCCTGGTGGGCATGGAAACTTTTGCCAGGGGTGAGCTGATCGCCACCGACGGTGCCGATGAAATACGAGCGCCTTGTGATGACTGCACCGTGTTCATGCCTGCCCGCGCCCCGATCGTGGGACGCGAACTGGCATTCCTGACGCGGCCGCTGTAGCTACCGGTCAATAGCCGTTAAGCAACAGGTTGGCGATCAGACCTGTGGCCAGAGCCATCAAAAGGAACTCGCCCGTATCGGTCTGCACCCACTGATAGCCGTAAGGCGGAGCGTAGAGGTTGTACGCATTCCAGTCGTTCACGTAGTAGCGCGCGTGGCGATATTCATGCGGAACATAACCGCCACGATAGAACCGCGCCTGCGGACGATCCCAGCGGTAGTTGTTCTGGGCGTAGCTGTGGTTGTAGCGGCGATCATGTGAACGGTCATAGCTGCGTCCATCGCGGGGATCGTCGCCCCGGTAATCCCAGCGCTGGTCGGTGCGGCCTTCCACCCTGTGGGGGCGCTGCGCGTGCTGCAAAGGCTGCATCTGTCGTTGCAAAGGCTGCACGGCTTGCACCTGGGTCTGGGTCTGGGTCCGGTCTCGCTGTACGCGTTCCATGCGTTCTGCGCGACGACTCTCGCGAACGCCGGCGCGATTCGCGTCGCGGTTGCCATCGCGTTGTTGTACCGACTGGCGGTCACCGCGATCGCCGCGGCCAGTGTTGTCCTGCGCCTGGGCCAGTGAGCCGAACGTCATGGACGCGGCGGCGATGGCGCAAACAATAGCTGTGGATTTCATGGTGAACCCCTTTCAAGGTTGTGAGCCTCGATGGTGCGCCGCTCGCATGTACCTTGGGTAAAGCAGGCGTTCAGCCCACGCAAAGTCGAACTCTGCCGTTCACAATGATGCGGGCAAGACCTTCAGGCCGACCCAGGCGGCAGCAATTACCGCGTTGCCAGGCACAACGAGCGCGCCAGGCACATAAAAAACCATGGAAAGGGCAGGCGAATTAAGCGCCATTTCGGCCAGCGTGCCAAGCCCATAAAAGGCGAGACCGCACCAGGTCCATCGTCGCAAGTAAGTCAGCAGCCAGTGGGCGTTGTCGCGGTTGTGGCGCCAGGCTGCGGCGCGTTCGAAGACGGTGCCCCGACTGACATCCTTATAGAGCCAGCCGAAGAAGAAGTATCGGTAGAGCAGCGTGCGAAAAGCCAGGCTTTGCATGATGAAACTCCTCGCGCCATGGTAGCGACCACGGCAGCACCCCAATGTAGGACGGCGGGGCGACGGCGCGCAAGATGAGAATTCCTGCAAGCCGGCGGCGCTGCAGCACCGGCAACAAGACCAACGGCTATTGGCTCCTTTCCCCTATAGCCAGCGCTCGCCAACGCGGTAGGCTGTCGCGCAAGGGAGTCGTTTCTGCGCTGATGTCGTGGCGCCAGGAGATGGCTATGTCCGGGATACCGGAGCAGTCGGTGTTATCGCTGGTCTCAGCACTGTCGGATGCCATCGGGCAGCCGATAGGCTTTGACGACCGCGGTGAGTGCGTGATGGACTTTGATGGCATGGGCCGGCGCGGGGGATACACCGGGGCTGCCGCAGTCGAGCTTGTCGTCTCGCGGTCGCCGGATGCGGCAACACTGACCGTTCGCAGCACCCTCACTGAGGCCGGGCATTGCGTCGACCTCCCGTTGCTCGAAAGGGCCTTGGGCCTGAACTACACGCACATGCCTGCCGGCCATTCCATCGCACTGGATCCCGTAAGTCGCCATCTCGTTCTCATTTACCCGGTTGATGCTGCAAATGCCTCACCCGATGAATTCCTGCGAGCGGTCGCGGGGTTTCTTGAGCTGGTCCCGCAACTGCGCGACGAACTCGTTCCGGTTCCCGCTGCCTCAGCCATTCGCGAAATGATCATGGGGGTTCCTGCATGAAAGTCACCACTGCCATCGGCGTTTCCGCCGGACTTTTCTCCACCCTCCGGCAGCAGGCGACGCCGCAAGCTCGTACGGGTCTGCAAGCGCCCGTTCGAAGTGACGATCGTTCGCGGATCCGCTCCGCGTTCAGGGCCTTGTGTCGCAGTCGCCCTTGCACATCGACGCCGGGGCTGCGTGTGCAAAAGCCTGCCCAGGACAGATCGGCCCTTTGCGGTCTGACACCCAAACCCGCCATCGACATACCGTTGACAGCAGACCAGCGCGTCGAAGCCGCAGTGGCGCTCGCGCTTCCGGGCCTGGCGCTTTCAGATGGACAGCTTCGTACTGCATTACCCGAGTCCCTGGTGGTCCAGTTGCTGCAGCTAGACGAGCGACTCAACGCGGCGCACGCTGGCAACGACATTCTGGGCCGGCTGGTGGCGGTCCTGAGTGACCACGCACGCATCCGTGACTACGCTTCGCAGGACCCGGGGCGTGCTCTTGCAGGCCTGGCCGCCCTGGTCGATGTGATGCTTGACTCGATCAAGCCGGGCCGCGACGGGCTCGCCCTCAATTCACTGGTCGGTCTGGACTCCAGGCTAGATGGGTCGATCGTCGCGCTGCGCACCATTTGCGCTCGGGATTTCATGCTGGCCCAGGCCGATCCGGCGGAACGGGCAGACCCGCATGCCATCGCAAGAATCGCCAGCGCGGCAGAGCGTCTGGTCGTCCTGGAAGCCGACCTTGCGAAGGCCCGCGTGCAGATGTTGCAGGCATTCGAGGCAGCCGGAATCGCGCGAACGATGGGTGGAATCGCAGGGCTCAAAATGACGCCCGCGCTGGTTTGCAAACTGCGTCTCGAATTGGGGGAAAGGCGCGCACGGAGCGTCGGCCTGGCGATTGCAAACGTGTACTTGCTCCAAAGAAAGATTACCAACCCAGACAGCGCAAACCCCAGCGTTCCGTGCGCTCCCGGCGATCCCGGCGATTCCATGATGAGCGCCTTGCTTCTGATGCGGATCCAGCTCACCGAGGAAGCGCAGGAACTGGACGCCCAGACCGACTCCGGACGCCGCCGTCTGCGTGAAATCACGACCGAAACAGGCTACCTCGACCAGCGCATCAGGAGCCTGGAGCCCGAGTCTGAAGCTGGCGATCCGAGCGAAACATTCGGGGGGCTTGGCGAGCTCGAACTGACGCAGCTCGGCCTGCCGTCACCGACCCACGACTTCATCGGGCCCGAGACCCAGGCGCAGAGAGATTCGCGCACTCGCCAGGGCATCTGCAGACTGGCCGCCCAGGGTTTGTCCGGTGCCGGCCAGACACGCGATGCCGTCGGGACCATCAACGCTGTCATGCAGGCCTGGCTCGGCGCACGCGGACTTGAGCAGCTGGCAGAGGGCGCGCTTGCAGTGCTGTCCGCAGGCAAGAATGAAGACAGGGCCAGGCAACTCGGCCAGCGATTGGCCAAGCAGGCCTGCGGGACTGGAATGGCCCAGTTGCGCATGCTTGCGTCGATCGTGCAGGAGGAGATAACGCCCGCTCTCAACTGGCTGAGGGTTCGCGACGTGACAACCGTGATCGAGATGCGTCGTCAGCTGATGGGTCCGGAAGTCAGCAACGCCTTGCGCGATGCGGTCCGCGCCGCCGCGCTGCAGCAGTTGGGGGCCACGCCCCTGCACAGGTTCGTGCCGGCCGAGCATGCCCAGGCGGTCTTCAACACCTTGCGCTCGTGGGGCATCGCTGCTGAGTTCGTGGCGCCTGAAATTGACGCGTGTCTTGCTGAAGAATTCGGCCCGGTCGCACTGGAGCGCTGGATCGCCGATGCCAATCTGCCGCCTGAGCACATCGACGAGCAGAACACCCAGGACGCATTTTTCAAGAGCATCGATGAGATGAAGCTCGGCACGCGGCTGAAGATGGTCGCCGGAAAACGCATTGAGGTGCAGACCGGATATATCCCCCTGGATCCGTCGATGGTGGTGGAACTCAATGCAAAGGCAGCAGCAGGCAGCTCGACGGCGCTTGAGATCGCCCATATCGCCGATGCAGGCGCGAGCGTTTTTGAGCTGACCTTCCGCGCGGGCAAGGACCTGAAGATCGGCGCCGAATTGTGGGCCAACCTGGCCGTCGTCAAGGCGGTTGGCGTTGACCTGGATGCCATGGGTGCGGCAGAAGCCTCCTTTCAGCGACTGAGCGGCGTTTCGTTGCGATTCGACAGCCGGCAGGCGCTCAAGGACGCCCTGGACAAGCTGCTCGCAAGCACACCTGCAGCGCCCATCGGTACCAGCGCACTCAGCGGCGCCACCAGCATCTTGCCGTTGGTAGAAACCAAGACTGGGGGCAGGGTGGGCGTTGGTGCGAAGGTGGGCGTAGATGTGGGGGTGCGGCAGGTAGGCGGTGATCCTCAAGCCCGTCACGTCGGTGCCACTGCGACGCTGCGCGCCATGCTGCAACGCGCAACCCTCAGGACAGAATCCACCAGCCTGAACACGGTGGAGTCGATCGACAAATCCGAGCACGAGACGGTCGTGGAAGGTTCCCTTATCGCGTTCGCAGGCGCCGAGTTCAAGGCTGGCCCATCGGTTGACCATGTTTCCTATTCGGTGACTTCGCCCGTCGCGCAAGCAAGCGTCTCAGTTGCTTCCGTCGTCAAGCGCAAGCTGAAGGTCTTGCGCGGACGCGACGGAGCTGTGCAGGCCGGAACCGAGCGGGTTGCGCAGGCCTATCTGTCTGCTGGCAAGGGGCTCGATGCTGCAGCCAGGGTCGGTGGCGCCCCATTCGTGCGCTTGATGAAGGAGCTTTCGGTTCACGACCAACCCGCGGCCGAGGCCATCCTGGCATTGATCGGGAGCGTCCAGGATAACGAGTTGTTCAGCGTCGCATCGACGCTGGATGCAGCCGTAGCTGAGCAGGTCAGTGGCCTGTACCGGCTGGCCCGCAACCATCGCACGGGCAAGGCCGGGGCAGGAACGGCGAAAGAGGGCCTGCGCAGGGCCGAACAGCTCGAGCGGCAGGCCAGGGATCTGCTTGCGGATGAGTTCAATTACCAGATCGATCGTATTGCCCTGATTCCGACCGCCGAGCGGCTCAAAACACTCACCGCCCTGAACCTGGTGCTGCTGCAAAAGAACAGCTACACAGAAGAACGATCGGAGTTCATTGCCATGCAGGTCAAGCCGGACCTGGCGGTAACGGCCCGGGTGCGAGATGAATTGCGCGATGCGCGGGCGACGCGCCAGCGGGCGCGGCAGTTCCGCAGCTAGGCCGCTCCACGGTCCCGTTGGCGTCGTGTCCGGAATTTCGGAGCATGATGGCGATGCCACGGGAAAGGACAAGTGATGGTTTGGTTCAGGAGGGGGGCCAATTTTGAACAAACGACGTTTCCACTGAAGCCCGTCGAGGCCGCTGCCGAGTTCCCATGGGTACGGGCAGCATGGATCACTACCGTCGTGTCAGGGCTGCTGGTCGTGCTGGCGCTCCTGTGGCTGAGGTCGGAAGCGCTGCGTTCCGGTGAGCGTCTGACCCAGTCGCTCACGCAAGTGATCGGCGAGCAGACCAGCCGCACGCTGCAGGCCGTGGACGAGCGCTTGCAGCGCACTGCGGAGCGGCTGGACATGCTCGAAAGGGCCGGCACCCTCAATGAGGCTACATCGCGCGCCATGCTGCGGGAGCAACTGCAGGGACTTCCCTTTGTTCGGGCCATCTGGACGCTGGATACCCAGGGCCGGATCGTGCACGACTCCGACGAGGGCAACATCGGCGTTTCGCTGGCCGATCGCGAGTACTTCAAGGTCTATTCAGAAAAGCCTGCAACGCAGCTTTTCATCGGCGCTGTCGTGCGCAGCCGCAGCACCGGAACCTGGCTCATCAGTGTGTCCTGGCCGGCGCGTGACGCGGCGGGCGCCCTGAAATACCTGGTGGTGGCTGCGATAGAGCCGGGTTATTTTGCGGCGCTGTGGCGCAGCATCGAGCTCGGCCCTGATGGCGCTATTGCGCTGTTCCGGCGCGACGGCACCCTGATGATCCGAAGTCCAGCCGACGACGCCGTGCTGGGGCGCAACTATTCTTCGATGGCGCTTTTTACCCGCCACCTGAGCGCCAGCCCGCACGGTGTCCTGATCACCAACAGCGCCATCGACTCGCGCGAGCGCATGGTGGCCTATCGCGTGATTGAGGCGTACCCTGAACTCATCGTGGCCGTCGGATCGAGCTCGGCCAGCGTTCTGGGCCCCTGGCGACGCTTCGCGCTGCTGACCGGGCTGGTGTGGCTCGCGGCGGTGGCCGGCGGCGCGATGCTGGTGCGCCAGCTGCTGCGGCAGCAGGCCCGGCGGCGCAGTCACGACATGCGGTTTCGCCAGCTCGCCCAGGCCATGCCGCAGATCGTGTTCATCACGGATGCCCGCGGCGCAGTGCAGTTCGTCAACGACCGCTGGGCCGAAGCGACAGGGCACCCGGTGGAAGATGCACTCAAGCGCGGCTGGTCCGAAATGGTCCATCCCGACGACCGGCAGGCGTCGATCGACAGCATGTCCCGGATGATGCGCAGCGGCGAGGAAGTGCAGCGGGAGCAGCGCATCCGATACGCAGACGGGTCCTATGGATGGCGGCTGCTCAGGGCCGTGGCCATTCGAAACGAAAACGGCAAGATCGTCTCGTGGTACGGCACGTCCACCGACATCAACGAGCTGAAGCTGGCCCAGGAACGGCTGCGCGCGCAGGCCGATCTGCTGAGCATGGCGGGGCGCCTGGCGCTGCTGGGCGGCTGGCGCATCGATGTGAAGACACAGGTCATCACCTGGTCGGATGAGGCTTCGGCCATTCTCGATATGCCGCCGGGCATGTCGCCAACGCTTGACGATGTGTTCCAGCTGTTCCTGCCCCAGTCGCGCGACATCACGGTGGCTGCGGTGCAGGCCTGCATGACCGATGGCACACCCTTCGATGTAGAAGTCCAGATGGTGACCGCCACGGGGCGGCCGGTCTGGATCCGGTCAATCGGGCGCGCCGAGCGCGACGCGAACGGAGAGATCGTGGCGATTCAGGGGGCTCAGCAGGACATCACGCAGCGCGTGCAGCTCCTGGCCGAAGTGCGTGATCTCAATGCGGGGCTCGAAGTGAAGATCGCAGATCGCACGCGTGAGCTGGCGCAGCAAGAGGCGCTTTTCAGGGCCCTGGCCGAACACTCTCCGCTACCGATCTGGACCTGCGACGATGTCGGATACCTCACGTTTTTCAGCCGGGCCTGGTACGACCTGGTGGGCGGGCAAGCGCCACGGTGGCTTGGCAACGAGTGGCTGGAACTGGTGCACCCGGACGACAGGCCGGCCATGGTCCAGAGCTGGAACCTGGCGGTAAACACGGGCAAGCCGTACGCCGGCTCCCGTCGGATTCGCGCGGCCCATGGCACTTATCACATCATGTCGTACCGGGCGGCGCCCGTGCGCGATGCGACGGGCGAGATCTCGTTCTGGGTCGGCGTCGAATCCGACATCACGGACCTCAAAGACACCGAGGCGGCGCTGCGGCTTTCCAATCGTGAGCTGGAAGTTTTCTCGTATTCGGTGTCGCATGACCTGCGCTCACCCCTGCAGCGGATCGGCGCATTCAGCCAGTTGCTGGGGCAACAGATGGGTGAGGCTGCCGGCGAAAAAGCCCAGCATTACCTTGCCCGCATCCGCGCCAACGTAGATCACATGACGCTGCTGATCGACGGCCTGCTGTCGCTGTCGCACCTGTCGCAGGTGGAGCTGGGCAAATCCCAAGTTGACCTGAGCGCGATCGCTTCCGAGATCGTCGATCGTCTGCGCACGGATCAACCCGATCGCATTGCACTGTTCCATATCACGCCGGGGCTGGTGGTCTGGGCCGATCGGACGCTGCTTCGATCGGTGCTGGAGAATTTGCTGGGCAATGCGTGGAAGTTTTCCTCGCAGCGCGAGCAGACCGAGATTCAGGTCGGGGGTTCACTGGAGCGGGGCGAATTTTTTGTTCGCGACAACGGGGCGGGGTTCGACATGACCTATGCGGCTAAACTCTTCGGGACTTTCCAGCGTCTTCACTCAGACGCGGAATTTGAAGGCACCGGCATTGGCCTGGCCACCGTCGCCCGAATCCTGGCCCGACACGGCGGCCGCATCTGGGCCATAGCCGAGCCAGGACACGGCGCGACCTTTTACTTCACGCTGCCAGCAGGTCCGTCCAACGCGTCCTAGATCTGCGTACACAGCGCAATCAGGCCGGCCGCAAGCAGGGCCAGGCCCAGGCGATCGGCGCGCGACAGTTTTTCTCGCAGGAGACGGTGCGAGACAAGGTAGCTGAAGATGACTTCCACCAGTCCGAGTGTGCGCACGTTCGCCGCGGAGGTGAGCGCAAACGCCGTAAACCAGCCGATAGATGCCATGGCGCCCGCGGCACCTGCAACGGTCGATACCCTCCACGCACGGACAGTGGCTCGCAGTGCGTCCCGCGAATTCCAGGCGAGCCAGCCGCCCAAAAGCAGGGTCTGCACAGCTTGCGCGAGCAGCACGCCCCAGCCACCCGTGAGCCACGGCGATACATCGGGCAGCTGCAACGCGGCTCCCCGGTAACCCACGGCCGACAACGCAAACCCCGTTCCGGAGCCCAGCCCGTATAGCGCAGCGGGCGCCGACCAGCCGGCGCTGGCGTGCGCATCGGCAGCGCGCTTTTGCGGCATGGATAGCAGCACGACACCGGCGGTTGCGAGGCCGATGGCCAACAGCGTCACCCAACCCGGTAACTCGTGCAGAAAGATCGCGGCAAACAGCGCCACTTGCAGCGCATCGGTCTTGGAAAATGCAACGCCCACGACAAAGTTACGCTGCTTCATGGCCGCCAGCAGACACGCCGTGGCGGCAAGCTGGCTCACCGCTCCTAGCAGCAGCCATGCGAAATAAGGCAGATTGAATCTGGGCACCGGTCCAGCTGTCACCGGCCAGAGGTGCAGCGCTACCACCCACACAGCGGCGAAGGGCAGTCCGTAAAGAAATCGTGCAAGCGTCGCACCCAGCGTACCGGCCTGCGCCACCAGCGAGCGCTGCGCCGTGTTGCGCACGGTCTGGGCCAGCGCCGCCCAGATGACGATGGGGACCCAGGCGTAGGTGATCAGGTTGTTCACGCCGCGTACCGTAACAGATGACATGCGGGCTCCGAAAATTCCTACGCACCACTTCATATCGGCGGCGCTAGATTGAATTTTTCCAACATGCGAAGGAGATCGTGATGCCACGTGGCGACAAATCGGCCTATACCGACAAGCAAAAACGCAAGGCCGAGCACATCGAGGAAAGCTATGAGGAGCGCGGCGTGTCGAAGGACGAAGCGCAGGCACGCGCCTGGGCGACGGTGAACAAGGAGTCAGGCGGCGGCAACAAGAGCGGCTCGGGGCGCGGTGTGCCCGACAACCATAGCGCGTCGAAAAAGGGCGCAAAGGAGGGAGGCCGGGCCGCTGCCGCTCGAAGCCCCGAGGAGCGGTCTGCTTCTGCGAAGAAGGCTGCCGCCACGCGCAAGCGCAACGCCGCGAAGAAGTGAATCAGCCTCCGGCTGATGTGATTCACCCCGTCGCTGGAGTGCCCGGCCCGGCCAAGGCGAGTGCGAGGTCGGCGACGAATTGTTCGAACGCCTCGTGCTGCAGGTCAGGCGGGGTTCGAAGCAGTGCCGAAGGGTGAACCGTCACCATGACGGGCAGGCCGCCGGGGCTGGTGTGCCAATGTCCGCGTTCGCTCATGACGGCCACGTTGCGTCCCAGCAATGAGCGCGAAGCAGTCGCACCCAGCGCAACGAGAGCCTGCGGTTGAACCAGATCGATTTCGCGCTCGAGCCAGTGCAGGCACGCCGCAGCCTCTGCCTGCGTGGGTGTCTTGTGAATGCGGCGCTTGCCGCGCAATTCGAATTTGAAATGCCGAACGGCGTTGGTCACGAAGATCTCATCGCGTCCGATTTGAAGCCGCTCGAGTGCACGCTGGAAGAGCTGACCGGCCGGGCCGATGAAGGCGCGGCCCGCGAGGTCTTCCTGGTCGCCGGGTTGCTCACCGACAAACATCAGCTTCGCACGCAGCGGGCCATCGCCGTTAACCGCCTGTGTCGCCCTTTCGCCAATGGGACAGTCGCGGCAGACTTGCGTGGCCTGATGCAGGTCTTCCAGTGAATCGATGTTCAGCCGGATCACCGGCGGGGCAGGACGAGAAAGGCGAGTCACCTTTCGCGCGGGCTGAGAGGGCATCTCATCAATCATTTCACCTGTGCGCGCCAGCGCGCCAGCGGCCAGAGAAGAGATCAGGCTGGCTTCCGGCAGGTTGTGCCAGTATTTGCGCGGCATTTCCTTTTGCATCATGGCCAGCTTCAGGCGCGCGGGGTTGAAGATGCTGCGGTAGTAGGTGAGCCAGTGCTGCTCGCCAGCGTCGGCGGGCGGCGCTTCGTCGCGGCTGGCTCCCGGACCAAAGGCAAGGTGCAAGCCGTCCCACTGGGCGCAGCACTGGGGCGTCAGCAGGGCCCAGTTCATTTGGGTGAACCGGCGCATGAACCAGGGCGCGTTCGCCCGCACGATGTGATGCATGGGTTCGAACCACGCCACGTGCCGCACGCCTTGGGGGGCCGTGTCATCCTGCACTTCGCGAAAGCGCACGAATGCGCGCATCTTGTGAATGTCGTGGCGCACCGCCTTGGCCATCTGTTGCGCCCGCAGCATGTCGGCGTCCAGCGGGTCGTATCGCAGGCCCGGCTCATGGTGCAGGCGCCACAGGAGCTGGTACAGCAGGGCAAACCGCTGCGGATCGCTGTGCAGCACGACGGTTTCGCACAGCTGGACGAACGCTGCCGGTACACGGGCCGTTGAGGGCTCTGCCGGCAACATCTGTGAGCTTGAGCGGCTGGTGCCCGGGGGCTGTGTTTCTTCTTCCTGCGCGAACAGATCATCCGATTGCAGCGACGTTGTCCACTGAACGCGTTCAGGCGGAACTCCGGAGGCCAGCAGCTTGCGCGCGTGTGCACGAAATCCGGCGATGTCCACTTCGCCATCGAGCTGTACGCGCATCGCTAGAACAGGGCAGCCTGAGCAGGTGCAGCGGGGGCCCCCGAGGTGGGAAACCGCCCAACACTCGCCAGCAGTGCCGCATGAGCGCCGCGCGCCGGCCGATGGTCGCCCACGACGACGAACGGAAGCACCTTCGACACCGGCACATGCAGGCGCTTGAGGTCTTCCGCACGCAGCTGGCGCACGCGGCGCGACATCAGCAAGCGGTTGACTGCCTTTACCCCCAGCCCCGGCACGCGCAGGAGCATTTCGCGTGGCGCCCGGTCGAGATCGACAGGAAAACGTTCCGGATGCGCGAGCGCCCAGGCCAGCTTCGGGTCAACGTCCAGCGACAGCATGCCGGCGGACGGCGTGATCTCGGTGGCCTCGAATCCGTAGAACCGCATGAGCCAGTCGGCCTGGTACAGGCGATGTTCGCGCACCAGCGGCGGTGCTTTCAATGGCAGCGCAGAAGACGAATCGGGTATCGGGCTGAACGCGCTGTAGTACACGCGCTTGAGCCGGTAAGCACCATAGAGATTCGCACTGGTGGCCAGGATCGTCGCATCGTCCGCGCTGTCCGCGCCGACGATCATCTGGGTGCTTTGTCCTGCGGCGGCAAACTGCAGGGCGCGCGCGCGTGTGGGCTTGACACCAGCCTGGGAGGCGATCGGCGTCTTCGCGTCATCGCGCGCCTGGCCCTTTGCCTGGTCGATGTGGATGCGAAGCCGCGCCATCGACCGCTTGATTGCACCTGCATCCTTTTCGGGCGCGAGCGCGTCAAGACCCTCTTGCGTGGGCAACTCGATGTTGATCGACAGGCGGTCGGCGTAGCGTCCCGCACGCTGCAGCAGTTCGGGTGCGGCGTCCGGAATGGTCTTGAGGTGGATGTAGCCGCGAAAGTCGTGGTCTTCGCGCAGCGACCGCGCCACTTCAACCACCTGCTCCATCGTGTAGTCGGGGCTGCGGATGATGCCGCTGGAAAGAAACAGACCCTCGATGCAGTTGCGGCGATAGAAGTCGAGCGTGAGATGAACAACTTCCTCGGTTGAAAAGCGGGCTCGGGGCACGTTGCTCGTAACCCGGTTCACGCAATAGAGGCAGTCGTACTGGCAGAAGTTCGTGAGCAGGATTTTCAGCAGCGAGATGCAGCGGCCGTCGGGCGCATAGCTGTGGCAAATTCCCATGCCTTCATTCGATCCCAGGCCTTTTCCACCGACAGAATTGCGCTTGATGCCGCCGCTGGATGCGCAGGACGCATCGTATTTGGCGGCATCGGCGAGGATGGCGAGCTTGCTGTTGAGATCCACTGGATAATCGTACAGTGTTCAACCGGAAATGGCGCTACGCAAGGTCTTTGGCCCGAAGACATCGCGCTTTGTGTGACGGAATTCCGGTAGCAGAATGAAGGCGTCAACAACCGGAGGGAAACGATCATGAAACGCGTTCTAGCGATTGCCTTGCTGCCGCTGCTTCTGGGGGCTTGCGCCAGCGATTTCGGCTACGACTACCAGGACGGACGCGGGCGTCCTGGGGCTGTCATGCCGAACCCCCCGCCCACGCAGGCAAGTCCGCTAGCGCGATCGGCCACCTATGTGTGCGATGACCTGTCCACGGTTACCCTCACCGAAGGTACCGATCAGGCGCGCGTCATGACCAACAGCGGCCTGGAACTCGCCCTGGCGCGCCGGCCAGTGGCCGGCGGATTTCGCTTTGGTGACCGCACTTATGAATTCATCGGCAGCACCGAAATGGCTGTGCTATCGGGCAACGGCAGGTCTTGGCGCTGCCGGCTGAGGTGAGCGCCCCCGTCAGGCGCGGACCTTGATCTTGCCCTCTTTCGTGTAGCGGTCGTATTCGTCGCGGGTGATGGCGGTCGAGCCCGCATTGCCTTCGTCATCGGTCCAGCCGAGCGTCACGCTTTCCTCGGTGACATCGATTTCGACCGGGCCTGGCGGTATTGGCAGCATGATGCCGTCGCCGGCGCGAAAGCACACTTCTCCGCGGATAAGGGCTTGTTGCGTCATGAAATTCTCCTTGGGTGAAATCGTTGACTGATTTCAGCCCATCTGCGCAGCCGCGCTTGTCAGCCAACAGCGCCAGGCGCTGAGGAACAACGACTTCAAACCGCAGCTGTGAGCAGCACGGAGGGACACGCCGGATCGTCAGCATCAGTGACCATCAGCAGTTGTCCGTCGGCAGAAAACGCAATACCTTCGACCTTGGGCGCGCCTTCCATCCACTCCAGCCTTTGCAGGACGCCATCCGCGCTCACCCAGCCCAGCGCCGAGCCCGCACAGGCCCCATCGCTGAAACTATTCGCTGTGTCTTCGGCGACCGCACTGAAGATCCAGCCGCCACCGGCCAGCGCTGCGCCGTCGGTCAAGCCGAGTGGTACGCCGTTGATCGCAGGCAAGCTCAACAACTCGATGCGCGATTCGGGCGGCTCGGCTGCCTCGGGTCGTTCCAGCCACTGGAGCACGGCCTCGAGCGGAAAGTCGATACAGGCGTTGCGCGAACTCGAATCCGTATTGGCCCGCTGCAGCAGTCGCAGGCTGTCACCTGACACGAACGCACCCTCAATGTTGAGATCCGCGAATGCGTGGTGAAGCGAGCGATACAGCAAACCCAGATCGACAGGCCTCACGCTTACGATGGCGCCCGGGCCATCGAGCAGGGCCAGCGCCGCAGTTTGCCGGTTGGGACGCGAGCCCGAGCCCATGACCAGCAGTGCACCGTCTGGCCACTGCGGACCGGCAGGAAGCAGTGCAATCGATTCCATGTCAGGCTTTTTTTTCTTGCGCCTCACTTTGTCGCGTGGCAGGTCGCCGGCGACGATGCAGCAGAGGCGCAGGGCACTGACAGCAGGCTCCAGTGCATCCATCACCCCCAGATGATGTTCATCGTCTGCCACCAGATACAGGAATCGGCAGGCGCGAACCAGGCCGCTGGTGGAGCTCAGATGCGGCTGGCCGCGAGGGTGAAGGCTGGGATCAATCGTGAGTTCGCGGACGTGCATCGGCGAGATCACGCTCAGTACCCAGCCCTTTCCGCGATGGGGAGCGTCGCGGCGAGCGATCCGACGAGGTAAAGCTGGTTTCCGGATGCCGGCCCCAGGTAATACAGATTGCCCTCGTGCACGGCCAGGAAGGCGCCCGTCGCCGGGTAATAGCGGTACAGGTAGCCGGTTCCGACTTCGGTGCCCACGCCGGCCGGCTGCAGCAGATGCTGCGCATCGACTTCGGCGAAGTTGAAAACACGTTCGGCCTGCGACGCATTGCGAATGATGTCGATGATGCCGCCGGGTGCGCCGAAGATGGAGCCGCTGACGGCATAGCCGCCTGAAAAGCCGGAGGTGTAGGTCGCGTCACCGGCCGACGCCGCGCAGAACGCCCATTCAGAGTAGCTGGACCACAGCGTCCTGACCTTCTGCGTGTAGCCGCGCTTGATGAACCGGTGATCGCACCGGAATGCTTCAGCGCGTTTCCACAGGGGCGCTCCGTCGAACTGCGCGCTGGCGATTGGGAGGATGCCGTCGTTGCCGTACCGGATCGGCAAGTTGTTGCGCAGCCAGCCGTACGAAAACAGCAGCGATGGCGACGAGCCCTCCCTGAAGATGCCCAGGCCGATTTGCAGGTCGGGCGTCTGCAGGTCACGCGCGCCATAGGCGACGATGCGTTCGTAATACCCCGGCAGCGCGCTGGGCGGCGCGGTGCCGCAGCGGCCGTTGCCAGTGACGGGAAGCCTGGGCACGTAGCTGTTCAGGCGCGCAAGCCACTGGTTGCACCTGCCGCCCGACATGTTCAGGCCGTCGTAGTTGGTCCAGGTCAGATCGGCCAGGAAGCCCGGCCAGGTATCGGCAACTTCGGTGACGGTCTGCAGGCCGAGTTCGAGTGCCGCATCGGCGAGCGGACTGCCATGATGCGGCGTGGCGAGCGTGATGAGGTGAAGGACTTTGTCTCCGCCGCGTCGGCCGTCACGGAACACATGCTCCTGCATCATCGAACGGGCGACCAGTCCGCCCATCGAGTGCGCCAGGATCACGATGCGCTTGTTGCCGAAACCGAAATGGGGCGAGGCGGTGGGCTTGTCGTAGAAGGCCTGCATCGCACTTTGCAAAGAGCCGCCCAATGCGGAAATCGTGCGCGGCGCAGTCGGGTCGGCTGCCACCTCGCTGTTGCTCGTGCTGTAGCTGAACGAGTAAGGCTTGAACGCCGCCTGCCAGGCGGGGTTCTTCTCGTACGCGCGAAGAAAGCTTTCCCAGCCTTCGTTTCCGCCTCCCAGGCCGTGGACCAATAGAACCGGAATCCGGGTGCCCACCGCCAATGGATCCACTGATGAGCCGTTGTTGAAGCGAGATGGCGTCAGAAGCGGCGCGGCCTGTGCGACGGCACCGGCAAGCGTAAGAATTGCGCCCAGTAGCAGGGCCAAAAAGGCGGCGAGCGGTTTTGAAGGAAGAAGCTGGAACAGCATGATGAGTGCCCCGATTGGAACCCAAGCCGGCCGGGAAGACTTTTCCGGCGTGTAAAGCCGGGCTGGGCTAGCGCGAATCCGAGGAAGAATCGATGAAATCCACCGGCTCGTCGCTGCGCTCGCGCAACAACCGGGCCACCAGCGAGAGCAGTTTGGCCGGCGTCACGGGTTTGGTCAGATGCCCGTTGAAGCCCGATCTTTCGGAGGCGGCACGGTCGGTTGCCTGGCCGTAGCCCGTCAGCGCCAGCAGGCGCCCCGCATACGCGTACGGAGGCGCGCGCAGGATGCGCGCCAGCTCGTAGCCACTCATTCCAGGCAGCCCGATATCGAGCACAGCCACGTCCGGAGGCAGCTGCGCAATCATCTCCATCGCCTGTTCGGGTGTGTAGGCCACACGAACCTGATAGCCATTGAATTCGAGCAGCATGGCGCAGGTGTCGGCGGCGTCTTCGTTGTCATCGACGACCAGTATGTTCCCGGCGCCTTGCGCCGCAGGTTGCAAAACGGGGTCCGCTGCATCCGCAGGGGGTTCGCAAAGGGGCAGCCGCACCGTGAAGCAGCTTCCCCTGCCTGGCCCCGCGCTGTCTCCGGAGGCGCTGCCGCCGTGCATCTCGACCAGACTCCTCACGATGGGCAGGCCCAAGCCGAGGCCGCCGCGTGAACGGTCGGTGCTCTGCGGTGCCTGGTAGAAAAGCTCAAACACATGGCGCAGGTCTTCGGGCGCGATGCCCATGCCGGTGTCCTGGACCTCGACCTGCACATACTGGTCGCTGATGGCAGCACGCAGGGACACCTTGCCGCCGGCTGGCGTGAACTTGATGGCGTTGACCAGCAGGTTGTTGAACACCTGTGTCAGACGTACCTCGTCGCCCGAAACCCATGCTTCTTGCGTGCCCGGTCCGAGTTCCACCGTCAATTCGCGCTGGTACAGCGAAGGCCGCATGTTGTCGGTGAGCTGGGTGAGCAACTGCCCGATCCGAATCGGCTCCAGGTGGATGTTGAGCCGACCGCCGGTAATTCGCGATACATCGAGCAGGTCGTCGACCAGACGTGTGACGTGCATCAACTGCCGCTCGATGATCTTGCGCTCGACAGCGGTCGTCGGGTCGCCCCGGATGGCCATCAATTGCACCGCGTTCATGATCGGGGCCAGCGGGTTTCGCAGCTCATGGCCGAGCATCGCCAGGAACTGATCCTTGCTGCGGTTGGCGTCCTCCGCGCTGTGCAGGGCCTGGGCCACCTGCGCGCCCATCTTCTCGCGTTCAAGGGCTGCGCGGTCGCGTTCGCGGGCGGCTTCCATCAGCGAGACAGCCACATCATCGAGTTCGGCAATATCCATCTGCGGCAGGTCCACCGGGTCGCCACGCCCGAGGGCAGCCGCGCCATCTTTCAGCCGTTCGATGGGCTCGATCACATTGCGCGATAGCAGCCATGCGAGCACAACCGAGAGCGCAAGCGATGTCGCCAGCCCTATCGCGACCGCGCGAAAAACCGCATAAAGGTCGGCATAGGCTTCATCGACGGCCAGGGCGGTTGCCACGACCCAGTTCGAGTCTTTCAGCCGTGTGTAACCGGTGAAACTTTCGACACCTTCGCGCGTCGTGGTCACGCCCACGCCCTGCTCGGCACCGCCGGAGAGCAGTGCCTTGAGCGAATCCGACGCATGGGGGCTGGGCGCGCTGCGCGAGCGTGCCACGCGATACCCCGCCTGGTCGAACACCGCGGCGACCGAATCGCCCGAAAGAGTCTGCTGGGTAAGCGCCGTGCCGATCTTTTGAATGGGAAGCAGGGCCGTGAGCACATAGACCAGCTTGCCGCCGCGCATCACCGGCACGCGCACGCGAAACACTTCCTCGGCTCCCTCCGTTGTGACGGGCCCTGTGACCGGCTTGAGCGTGGCGACCACCCTGGACATGCTGTCGGCCTCGCGTGCGAGGGGCGATGTGGTGCCATAAGGCTCCGAGGTGCGAAACAGCGCGCGACCATCCGGGTCGCTCAGGATGATTTCGCGCCAGCCCGTCAACTCGACCGTGCGCTGGGCGGAACTGTGGAAAGCGCGAAAGTCGGCACGCTCCAGCTCATCCGAAATGCCCATCTGATCGAGCTGCACGGCCGTGGAACGCAACTCAGCCTCGACCGTCGTGGCGAGCGCACGCGACATGTTGAGGACCAGTTGTTCGGACTGGGCCTGGCGTTCTTCAACGAGGTGATAAATGCCCCAGGCCACAAGGGCGCCCAGCGGCAGCAGGCCGCTGGCCGCCAGAATCAGCAGCCGCATGCGCAGAGGCCGCGCATGGACGTTTGTAACTGCTTGTCGCGTCATGGCGCGTCTATCGTAAGCTTTTAAGCGCTGCAGTACCGCGTCTGCCCCTAAAAGTCAGCGGCTGCGCGCTTGCACCTTTCCGATGGCGAAGGCCACGAGGTTGCCGACGGCCGGCAGCCAGAGCACGAGCAGCAGGGTGCCGACATCGCGTGCCGCTGACGGATCGGGAGCCCAGAATCGCACGGCGGCACCGATGAGGGCGAGCACCAGCAAGACCCCCATGACGATCTGCCGGCGAGCCGACGTGACGGTTTTCATGACCGATGATAGGCTTGGCCGATGAGTTTTACATTCCGGTTTGTTTCCATATGCGTCCTGATTGCATTTGGCCAGGCGGCGATGGCTGCCGATCCGCCGCCCGCGGCAATCGATCGCCTGTTTGCGGCCTGGGACAAACCCGATACCCCGGGGGCCGCGCTGGCGGTGGTGCGGGACGGCAAGATCATCTACAGCCGCGGCTACGGCATGGCCAATCTCGAATATGGGGCGCCGATCACGCCGACGACCCCCTTTCATGCAGCGTCGATCTCCAAGCAATTCACCGCGCTCGCGATCCACCTGCTGGCGCAGGAAGGCAAGCTCGGCCTGGACGATCCGGTCCGCAAGCACCTGCCCGAAATGGTGATCGATGCGCCCATCACGATCCGGCATCTGCTGCATCACACCAGTGGGATGCGCGACGTGTGGGACCTGCTCACATTGGCCGGCCTGCGCATGGACGACGTCATCACCGACGGCGACATTCTGGGTCTGCTGTATTCCCAGCGCGAACTGAACTTCGCGCCCGGCCAGGAAGAGCTCTACAGCAACAGTGGCTACAGCTTGCTGGGGCAGATCGTGAAGCGGGTCTCCGGCAAGTCGCTTGCTGCCTATACCCAGGAACGTGTGTTCACCCCTCTGGGCATGAAGAACACGCACTTCCAGGAAAACTACAGCTCCCTCGTCAAGGGCCGCGCGTATTCATACCGGCGCGTGCGCGACGGCTATGTGTACATGGCGCTCTCGTTTTCAAATACCGGGGCGACCAGCCTTTTCACGACGGTTGAAGACCTGGCGATCTGGAACACGAATTTCGACAGCGCGGTGGTCGGCGGCCCCGCCGTGGTTGCAGCGATGCAGGGCGGCGGCAAACTGGCCAATGGCCGTGAAACCGGCTACGCAAGCGGGCTGGTCGTCACCCCCTACCGAGGCGTGCCCGCCGTGACGCACAGCGGCTCCGATGCGGGCTATCGCGCTTACTTCATGCGACTGCCGCAACAAAAGCTGGCGGTGATGCTTCTTGGCAATGCGGCCGATTTCAATGCGGTCGAAACCGCGCGCCGCGTCGCCGACCTCTATCTGGAGAGTGAGCCTGGTGTCCATCCCCCCAGGGCCCATCCTGCGGAAATCGAACTCCCGGCGCGCGATGTTGCCGCGCTGGCGGGTGACTATGAGGTGCGGCCCGGCGGTATCCTGAGTTTCGTGGCCGAAGGCGGCAAGCTGTTCACCATAACGGGTGGCGGCCAGCGCACGCCGCTATTCGCGGCGTCGCCTTCGCAGTTCCACTCGCGCACATCCGATCTGGTGGTGACGTTTGCGCCGGGCCTGGGCAGCGAACCCGCCATGTCGGCCCTATGGAAGGTGGGCGATCGCGAATACCCGCTCAAACGCGTCAGGCGCGAGACCCCCAGCGCTGACGTGCTGGAGTCCTGCACGGGTGACTACTACAGCAGCGAGCTGCGGACGCTCTACAGCCTGACGATGCGCCAGGGCAAGCTGTCGGTGCGTTATCCGCGCGGCAATGTGGATCTGCGACCCATCAACCAGAACACCTTCTTCGCAAGCCACCCGCTGGGTGTTGTCACGTTCAAGCGCGACGCCGCGGGTCGGTGCGAGAGCCTCGCCGTGAGCACGGGCAGGGCGCGCAACGTGCGATTCGATCGGGTGACGATCGCACCGGGCATCTGAAGGGCTGCACGCCCCTGATCGACCGGTTGAGTCGGCCTGGTCCCACACTTTCCGGCAGGGCCTGCCTACGGCTCCTGCTATTGCATCCGACGTCCTCCTGAGTTCGTGCCTGGGTAATCTGCAGTCATACAGGCAGTGCACCTGCGCCGCCGAAACTCAAGCAATCCGTCGTGAAGGAGTAAAACATGACCAAGCACCTCAAGGCCGCACTGGCCATCGCTACCGCAGCACTGGCCTCGCAGGCTTTTGCCGATGTCACGCTCTACCAGGTGGAGAACCTGCGTGGCCGCGCCATCACCGCCACCGGAGATATTCCCAACCTGGAAGGCTACGGCTTCAACGATCGGGCATCTTCCATCGAAGTGACGGGCGACCGGCGTGACCGCTGGGAGGTGTGTGAAGGTGCGGGCTACACCGGCCGTTGCGCGGTGCTGCGTCCTGGCGCTTACAACACCATTTTGTCGCTGGGACTGAACAACCGCATTTCGTCGGTTCGCCAGATCCGTGGTGACGAGGTGGTGGCTGATTCGCGCTATGCACCAGCCTGGCGCGAAGACTATCGCCGCCGCGACAGCGAACGCCTGTTCGAGGCGCGCGTGGTCGATGTGCGCGCAGTCGTTGCAGGGCCCACCCAGCAACGCTGCTGGATCGAACGTGAGCAGGTGGTGAGCAATGCGCCTGCCAACAACGTGGGCGGCGCGGTTGCTGGCGCACTGATCGGCGGCATCCTGGGTCACCAGATCGGCGGCGGCAGCGGCCGTGATGCGGCAACCGCCCTGGGCGCCGTTGGCGGCGCAGCCATCGGTGCAAACAACATCGGCACGCCGGGCTCGCGCGTGGTGACGCAGGACGTTCAGCGCTGTGAGCAACGCGCCAACTATGGCCGCCCGGATTACTACGATGTGAGCTACGTCTTCGAAGGCCGCGAGCACCGTGTCCAGATGGCAACGCCTCCCGGCGCCACCGTCCTGGTCAACGGCAACGGCGAGCCGCGTGTTTAAACGGGGTTAAGCCCTCGCGTCATTGCCGCGCGAACACCAGCAAGAGGTTGTTCGCCGGCATGGCGATACGGTCGCGAAGCATGAGCCCGACACGCTCTGCTTCGCGTTCGACGTTTTGCAGATGCCTGATCCCCCAGGCCGGATTGCGTTCGCGAAGGCTCTGGTCGAACGCGACATTCCCGGCAGCGGTCTCGACGCCATCCTCGATATAGGGCCCATAGGTGATGAGCACGCCGTCGGGTGTGAGGTAACGCGAAGCGCCACGCATCAAGGCGGAGCATGTCTCCCACGGCGAGATGTGAATCATGTTGGCACAGAAGATCGCGTCGAATGCACGCGGGAATTCCTGGTCGCCGCAGGGCCAGGCCGTCGCGGTCACGTCGATCAGCACGGGTGATCGCACATTGGTCACCGACGCTTGCGTTGCATAGCTCTCGATGGACTCGAAACCGGCCGCATCCATGTCGCTGGGTTGCCAGGTCCAGCCCGGCAGTCGGGCGGCGAACCAGGCCGCATGCTGTCCCGTGCCGGACGCAATCTCCAGCGCGTGTCCGGCTTCGGGCAATAGAGCGACGAGCGCATCGGCAATAGGTTGCTTGTTGCGGTCGGCGGCAGGGCTGTGAAGGGTCATCGCGCCAAGCATAGCGGCGCAGAGGACTAAAGCCGCAGTCGGTGGGCGCGATGCGGTCCTACAGCGACGCCGCCCGACGCGGCCTAAGATCGTTCGTCCTGAGGGGAACGACCATCAATTCCAATCTGAACTCTGATCGCCGCCAAGCAAGCGGCAGCCGCAGCCGCAGCCGCAAGACCCGGTACACGCTGGCCCTGCTTGCAGCTGCCGTGCTGGTCGTCTCGGCAGGCTGCACGGTGTGGCGCGTCAACGATGCAAAGGCCCTGGCAAAAGCCAGTGAGCCTTTCCAGGCAGAGCCCGCCGGCGCAACAGCCAGCATCCTCATCATCGGCGACAGTACCGCAGTGGGCACGGGCGCCAGCGCGCCGCCGCGCAGCATCGCGGGGCTGATCGCCCAGTCCCGTCCGGGGCTTCGAGTCGTCAACCGCGCCACGGACGGCGCCCGGTATGCCGACTTCGCCGCGCAGCTGCAACAAGACACCCAGAAATTCGATACGGTCCTGGTCCTGGGCGGCGGCAATGACGTCATCCGCCTGACGTCCGAAGGTGAACTCAGGCAAAGCGTTGACACGGTTGCCGAACTCGCAGCGCGAAGGGGCAAGCGGGTCATCCTCATGCCGCCGGGCAATGTCGGCAATGCGCCGTTTTTCTTCGTGCCAGCGTCGTGGCTGATGACCAGACGGTCGCAGACCCTGCATGGCCTCGTGCGTGACGCGGCCACGCGAACCGGCGCGACCTATGTCAATCTGTACAAGCCCAAGGCGCTCGACCCCTTTGCGCAGAGACCTGGCGAGCTGCACGCCAGCGACGGATTGCATCCGAGCGACGCCGGCTATCGCGAGTGGATGTCGGAGCTGAACCGCCAGGCGCAGCTGGACACCACGCTCGCCGCGTTGCGCTGAGCGCGCGGGCCATCATGGGAGATAGCGCCGCCTGGTACGGCGAACTCATCAAACCGGCGTTCGCGCCCCCTGCCTGGCTGTTCGGCCCGGTCTGGACGGTGCTCTACATCGTCATTGCGGTGAGCTTCGGCTATGTGTTCTGGCAGGCGTTCAAACGCCGCCTGCCCTGGACAACGGCGTTGCCATTCGCGCTTAACCTGGTCTTCAACGCCGCCTTCACGCCGATCCAGTTCGGATTGCGAAGCAACACGCTGGCGGCAGTGGACATCGCGCTGGTGCTTGTCACTCTTGTATGGGCGCTTCGTGCCATCTGGCCGCGCCATCGGTGGGTGGCGCTGGTCAATCTGCCCTATCTTGCCTGGGTGTGCTTTGCGACCGTACTTCAGTTGAGCATTACCTGGTTGAACCGATAGCATTGCACGATGCCTGACTTGCCCGACCCATGCAGCTGATCGGTGACATCAGGCAATGGGCCCGGCGCATCAAGCGCGATGGCGTCACCCTGTGGTTTGCGGTCAGGCATCCCGCGACGCCCTGGCTGGCAAAGGCGCTCGCGGTGTTTGTCGTCGGCTATGCGCTCAGCCCTATCGACCTGATCCCCGATTTCATTCCGGTGCTCGGCTACCTGGACGATGTGCTTCTGCTGCCTGCGCTGATCTGGCTCGCGGTCCGGATGCTGCCGCCCGAGGTGCTGGCCGAGTGCAGGGGCAAGGCCGATGCCTGGATGCAGGACAAGGGCGCCAAACCCGTCAGCCGCGTGGGGGCCGTGGTTGTGGTGCTGCTGTGGCTTGCTGCCGGCGCTGCGATCTGGCGCTGGCTTGCCTGAGCGGCCTGTAGCTGCTTTCACGCCCGATTTATCACTCCTAAGCAATGGCACAATGCCGGGTCGTTACGAAATTAAGTAAATATGACTCACCCCGGCATCGCGTGCCCCCGCTGCGGGTCGCTCAAGACCCAGGCTTTGCAGTGCGCGGACGGCAAGATGCTCGCGATCATCTGCGACGACTGTTCTTCATGCGTGCTGACTCCGGCTCAACCGGTTTCCAGCCGGGCAGACGGTGCGGTGATGGAGGCCAGTCCCGGCACTTATCACCAGAACTTCACCCCGGCACCCATCGTCACCGCTGCAGAAGATGAAGCGCTCGAGTTCTGCGTGGCTAATGTGCTGGGCACGGTGAAAGATGGCAACTTCACTGCGGCGGTCGAACGCGTGATGATGGGCGAGGGCTATCGCTCGCGCGAAGGCTGGGAGTTATGCCTGTGGTCGCGCCGGGAGCTCGGCGTCGAAATTGGGAGCGGGTTCAACGAGACCGCCATCCTTGCGTGGACGGATGCGAACCGCTACGCCTATGAGCCGAACTTCAGGCTGTATGACGAAAGTGAATTCCGCCGGTTCATGGCGGTTCGCGTGATCCGGCGAATCGACGCACAGGGCGGCATTCGCGCGGCGCTCGACGAGGTTCTTGCTCCGACATCCCGGCCAAAACCCGACGATATTCATTAGCCGGCACGCCCGGTCAAGTCGGGCGGTTTTCTGACAGTCCTTCCATTTCGCCCCTCACAAAATCGCGGCACGGGAGCCAGGTCGCACAAAAAAATCCCCCGGCGACATTCAGGAGACTGTCATGCGTAGCCGCTTTCTCGCACTCCTTGCCATGGCCTGCGGCCTTCTGGGCGCGCAACCTGCATTCGCGCTTCCATGTTCGATCATTCCCACCCTCCAGGTCGATGGCGGCCAGGTCACGGCTGCCGTTCATGTGCAGGGACCGACCTATGTCGCGCCGGATGGAGTCACCTACACGGGCTTGCCGCCGTTTTGCAAGGTGTCGGTGGTCGCAACGCCCACACCCGACTCGCTCATCAACATCGAGGTGTGGCTGCCGCAAACCTGGAACGGGCGGTTTGAAGGCATCGGCAACGGCGGTTATGCCGGCTCCCTGGCCGCAAGTGCGCCCGCGATGGCTGTGGCCTTGCGCAGGCAGTTTGCGGTCGCGTCCACGGACATGGGAACGGTGCCCTCCACCAACAACAACGGCGACGCACTGACCGGGCATCCGCAGAAATGGGCTGATTTCGGCTACCGCGCGACGCACCTGATGACCACCATCGCCAAGCAGCTCGTCACGGCGAACTACGGAAATCCGCCGCAAAAATCGTACTTCAATGGTTGCTCCACCGGAGGCCAGCAGGCGCTGATGACAGCGCAACGCTACCCGGCCGACTATGACGGCATCCTGGTCGGCGCACCTGCTGCCAATCGCACGCACATCCACACCGGCCTGGTCTGGAACTTCCAGGCGCAGCGCGCGACACCCACCAGCAGCTTTGGCTCGGACACGGCCAAGCTGCTCACGACAGCAGTGGCCAATTCATGCGCGGTCAGCAGCGGCGGCGTTGCGGGCGACGGTTTTCTCACCGATCCGCGTTCATGCAAGTTTGATCCCGGCGTTTTGCAATGCAGCAGCGCCACGGCCAGCAGCTGCCTGTCACCTGAGCTGGTGACAGCGGCACGCCTGATCTACCAGGGCGCCACGAATCCGGCGACTGGCGAACGGATTGCATCGGCTTCCACGCGCGGGGCTGAGACCGATTCGCTCTTCGGATGGCAGTCGCAGGGCCGTGCGGAGCCGCAGTTCGGATCGCTCTTCAAATGGGTGTTCGGGCTTACCTGGCAGGCGACCGGATTTGATTTCAACAACCACATGGCGTCGGTCGATTCGCTGCTCGCGCCTGTGCTCAATGCCACCAACCCCGACCTGTCTGCGTTCAGCAAGCGGGGCGGCAAGATGATCGGCTATCACGGCACGGCCGACCCGCTGATCCCGGTGCAGGATTCGATCAATTACTACCACCGCGTGGCCGCCACGCAGCGCGGCCCGCTCGCCCACGGCATTAGGAACACCCAGAACTTCTACCGGCTGTTCGTCGTGCCCGGAATGGGGCACTGTGCGGGCGGGCCCGGACCCAACGCATTCGGCAACCTGTTCAGTGGTGCCGTCGTCGCACCCGAGCCGCCGACCATCAATCCCCAGCACGACGCGATGGTTGCACTGCAGCACTGGGTCGAAGGCGGCGCCGCTCCGGACAAACTGATCGCCACCAAGTACTCGAATGACCTGACCGGAGGCACCGTGGTCGCGCAAAGGCCGATCTGCGCCTACCCGAAGTTTCCGAAGTACGCAGGCGCTGGCGACCCCACCAAGGCGTCGAGCTACATCTGCGAAGACAACGGCAACGCCCTGCGACCGGAGCTCAACCCGATGCCGGGGGCCGCGTACCTGAGGTAGCTTGCGCAAAGCAGAGGCGGCGGCCTGGACCGCAAAGTTGTATGACGACCTAGGATTGACCCCCATAGTGCCGGGTCCTCACATGCGCTAGATTGGTGAGGTTGTATGACAACCACTCCAGGAGACAAGCATGCGATTTCCATCCCGCCGCCGCGTTGTTGCTGGCGCACTCACGGCGCTGGCCTTGGCCGGTGCCTCGGTAGCCGCAATTGCACAGGGCTATCCGGCCCGTCCGATCACGCTCATCGTGCCGTGGGGCGCAGGTGGCGGCACCGATGCAACCGCCCGCATCATCGGCAGCCTGATGGAAAAGGACCTGGGTCAGCCGGTCAACGTGGTGAACCGCACCGGCGGCAGCGGCGTGGTGG
Source organism: Pseudomonadota bacterium (assembly GCA_040386635.1). Taxonomy (GTDB): domain Bacteria; phylum Pseudomonadota; class Gammaproteobacteria; order Burkholderiales; family Burkholderiaceae_C; genus Ramlibacter. The sequence goes on along the minus strand of JAZKFD010000126.1, from coordinate 5,469 downwards.
GCCATGCGGCCATCGCCTCGGCGCCGCCTGACGGCTACACGATCGGCCTGGCCACGGTCGAAATCACGATGATGCACTGGCAGGGCCTGACCGAGCTCACCGGCGCTTCCTACACACCCATTGGCCTTGTCAATGCAGACCCTGCCGGCATCCAGGTGCGCGCCGACTCACCCTACAAGACCGTGGGCGATCTGCTCGCGGCCATCAAGGCCAACCCCGGCAAGTTCAAGGCATCGGGCACCGGGCAGGGCGGCATCTGGCACCTGGCGATTGCCGGCTTCCTGCGTGACCAGAAAATCGATCCGGCCGCATTGCCATGGGTGCCGAGCAATGGCGCAGCCCCGGGCCTGCAGGACATGGTTGCGGGCGGCGTTGAAGTTGCGCCGGTGTCGCTGCCCGAAGCGCGTTCGCTGATCGATGCCGGCAAGGTGCGCAGTCTCGCCATCATGGCTGACAAGCCGTCGGCGCTGTACCCCAATGTGCCCACGCTCAAGTCCGCCACCGGCAGCGACTGGCAGATGGCGGCCTGGCGCGGCATCGTCGCTCCCAAGGGCATTCCGGCCGACGTGCGCGACAAGCTGGCCGCATCGGTTCGCAAGGTCGCAGCCAGCAAGGAGTACACCGACTTCATGGCCAGTCGCGGCTTTGGCGTGATCTACGCCGGGCCTGACGATTTCGCGCGCTTCATGGCGAAGGCCGACGTGGACATGGGTGCAACGATGAAGGCCGTGGGCATCGCGAAGTAACGCACCCGCCCGCAGCCAGGTGAAATTCAACGACGCCATATTCGGGCTGCTGTTCGTGGCCCTGGGCGGGGCCGTGCTCTTTGCGGTGCGCGGCTATCCATCCATACCCGGGCAGCAGGTGGGCCCTGCGCTTTTTCCGGGGCTGATTGCGGTCGGCTTGTGCATCGCGGGCCTGGTCCTCATCGTCACGGGCGTAATGGGCCGGGCGGGGCAGCCCTGGATGCAATGGGAAGACTGGGTGCGTTCGCCGCGCCACGTGATCGCGCTGGCGGTGTTGATCGGCAGCATCGTGTTCTACATCGCCGCGTCGAACTGGCTCGGCTTCTTGCCGATCGCCTTCCTGATCCTGATGGCGATGCTGCTCGTCTTGCGCGTGCGCGTCGGCCTGGCACTGGCTGTCGCGGTGGTGGCGACGCTGGTCATCCACTTTGCCTTCTACAAACTGCTTCGCGTGCCCCTGCCCTGGGGCCTGCTCACGCCCTGGGCCTGGTAGGAATTACTGATGCTCACTGCAATCGGTCAAGCATTCGCGATGGTGTTCGATCCGTACACCCTGATGGTGATCGTGCTGGCGGCGATCTACGGATTGTTCGTGGGCGCAGTGCCCGGACTCACTGCGACCATGGCCACCGCCTTGCTGGTGCCCATCACGTTCTTCATGCCGCCTATCCCCGCCATCGCCGCGATGGTGACGGCCACGGCGATGGCGATTTTCTCGGGCGACATCCCGGGCTGCCTGCTGCGAATACCTGGCACGCCCGCATCGGCCGCCTACACCGACGAGGCCTACGCCATGACGCGCAAGGGCGAGGCCGAGAAAGCGCTGGGCGCAAGCCTGGTGTTCTCGGCCATCGGCGGTCTGTTCGGCACCGCGGTGCTGATCGTTGCAGCGCCGGCGCTGGCCGACTTCGCGCTCAACTTCAGTTCGTTCGAATATTTCTGGCTGGTGACGCTGGGCCTGACCTGCGCGGTCTTCATCACCTCGAGCAGCCCGGTCAAGGGCATCGTCACGCTGCTGCTCGGCTTGCTGGTGGCGTGTGTCGGCCTGGGCAACCCGGCGGGATTTCCGCGCTTCACGTTCGGCAATGCCGAGATGACCGGCGGCATCGGAATGATCGCGATGATGATCGGCATGTTTGCGATCTCCGAGATCATCCGCTACGTGGTGGACACATCGCCGCCCGCGCAACTCGTTGTCGAGAAAGTCGGCAACGTGATGGCCGGTCAATGGGCATTGGCGAAGAAATATCCGGTTCAGATCCTGCGCGGCAGCACGCTCGGAACGGCCGTCGGAGCGCTGCCGGGCGCAGGCGCGGACATTGCGGCATGGATGTCGTATGCGATGAGCAAGAAGTTTTCGAAGGAGCCCGAGAAGTTCGGCACCGGCCACGTGGAAGGCATCGTTGAATCGGGATCGGCCAACAACAGCGCGCTGGCTGGCTCATGGATCCCGGCGCTGGTGTTCGGCATACCGGGCGACTCGATCACCGCCATCGTGATCGGCGTGCTCTACATGAAGAACATGAACCCGGGCCCGACGCTGTTCACGACGAACCCGCAGAACATTTACGCCGTATTCCTGCTGTTTATCCTGGCCAACATCATCATGGTGCCGCTAGGAATTCTGTGCATCAAGGCCGCGCGGCGAATCCTGAAAGTGCCGCGGGAAATACTGATGCCACTGATTTTGCTGTTCTGCATCGTCGGGACATTTGCGATCAACAACACGGTGTTCGAAGTGGTTGTGATGCTGGTCGCGGGTGTGATTGCGTACCTGCTGGAGCAGAACAAGTTCCCGATTGCGCCAGCTATTCTGGGGGTCGTGCTGGGTGGCATGCTGGAGGAGAACTTCATCACATCGATGATCAAGTCGAACGGGAGTTTGACGGCGTTTGTGGGCAGGCCGATTGCGCTGGGGCTGGCGGTGTTGACGCTGGTGGTCTGGTTTTTGCCGGTGGTGATGAAGGTTTGGAGGGGGAGGGCGGATAGGAACGCAAGCGCGCCAGCCTGACCCCACTTGCAGTCATTGCGGGCTTGACCCGCAATCCATGACCTCGGGCGGCCGCAACCGCTGTGCATCAGATTGATTCTCGCTCCGGCTGTTGTTGGGTAGCCCGTTCGGACAGGAAGTCGTCGCTGTTAAAGGTGTGCTATACCTGAAGAAGCCATCCCAAGAGTGACCGACAGGGGAAAGGATGCGTTCGTTGCCCTTGATGCGGACCTCACCTTGCACACTTGCTCAGGGAAACTTGCTTTTAGCGTGAGGTGGACGACCTGGGTTCCGTCGTTGATGAAGATGGTGCCGATAGACATTGGGAGGTCTCCGAAAAGTCTGGCGGGCCTGTTTGCGCATGCGCGCATCGGCCGCGAACAGGCGCACTACTGTTTAGTGACTGTGCAGCTTTTCCTGCAACCAGACCTTGATTAATGACTGATAGGGCACATCTCGCGAGTTGGCGGCCATCTTGATCGAGTCCAACAGGTGTTGAGGCAGACGCAAAGAAATCGTCTTGGTCGTCGGTTTCAAATTCGGTAAGGTCACCTTCTGGGCCTTGGACCAATCAAGGTGCTCGGTGGAATCATGCCTTTCCCAGTAAGCCCTTTCGGCTTTTTCGTTCGCGAACTTGGGTGTGGCCTTCAATGTAGTTCTAGTTTGCTTCGTCATAAATTACTCGCTCCTTTCGGTGCATGTCCCTGGCAGAAATTACACGGATCAATTGGCCTGACTTCCTCAGAGTGAACGTAATGTGCATTGCTCGTTTTTCATCGGTCATGCCCAATGCATGAAAGCGAGGTTCCTTCTGGCTGTGATTCGCATCTGCCACTATCAGTAGGGGTGTGTTGAAGAAGACCTGTTCGGCTTCAGCCATCGAAACGTCATGCTTGTGCTGGCTCTTTCGGTCATTGCCCGAGTCCCAGTCGAAGCCACCGACTTTGTTCGGATCAATCATGGTTGTATATTATCATCACATACAGGAAGTGCATGTTTATGGGATTCCGTACTCAGCGGGTAGGATCCATTTATGGCAATTCCTGACTTTCAGACATTGATGCTTCCGGTTCTTCGCGCAAGTGCGAATGGCGAGGTGAAGACTTCCGAGGTGGTCCCGAAGCTTGGCGTCGAGCTCGGTTTGACCGCAGACGAAATGTCCGAACTGCTGCCGTCCGGCAAACAAACCACCTTTGCGAACAGGACCAACTGGGCAAAGAGCTATCTTGGAAAAGCAGGGCTCATCACACTCACTCGACGGGGCTACTTTGAAGCAAGCGAGCGAGGGAAACAGGTGCTGGCGGCGCCTCCGCCGCGCATCACTATCAAGTTTCTGGAGAATTACCCAGAGTTCATGGCGTTTCGAAATGTCGGTGAGACGAACAGGTTCGAGGTCACGCCAGAGCCCGCCAACCTGAAGGACCTGACGCCTGACGAAGTCATACGGTCCGCCCATGCGGAACTGGAGGAGTCCCTGGCTTCTGACCTGTTGGCGAAGATCCTCGTATCACCTCCAGATTTTTTTGAGCGGTTGGTTGTGCAGTTGCTCACTGCAATGGGCTATGGCGGATCGGCTCTGGAGGCAGGCAAAGCGTTGGGCAAAAGTGGTGACGGCGGCGTTGACGGCGTGATTGACCAGGATGCATTGGGACTCGACCGAATTTACGTTCAGGCAAAGCGGTACACCGACAGCAAGGTTTCATCGGGAGAGATTCGCGATTTCTTCGGTTCGCTGGATCGTTTCAAGGCCACCAAGGGCCTGTTCGTCACAACCTCCGGATTTTCTGCATCAGCCAAGGAGACCGCAGACCTGCTTAGCAAGCGAATCGTGCTTATTGACGGTCCGTTGCTTACCCGCTTGATGATTAAGTTCGATGTGGGCTGTCGGGTGGAAGAGACCATCCAGATCAAGAAGTTGGATGAGGAATTCTTCGAGTAACTCGCCGCATCGCGGTTGTGCGCCGCGTTCGCGCGGCAATCTACTTCCCCCAACTATCCTTCATCCCGGCCGCCCTGTTGAAAACAGGCATGTCTTGGGCGTGATCTTTCAAATCCGCCACAAAATACCCATGCCTCTCAAACTGAAACTTCTCATTGCGTTGCGCTGACTTCAGCGAAGGCTCTACATACGCCGTCACCACCTTCAGCGATTCCGGATTCAACTCCTCGTGATAGTCCTTCCCGCTCGACGTGTCCGGTTGCGGCACTGAAAACAGCCGGTCATACAGGCGCACTTCCGCCTTCACCGCATCGGCCGCAGCCACCCAGGTGATCACGCCTTTGACTTTCACCGCATCACTGCCCGGCGTGCCGCTCTTCGTGTCAGGCACAAGCTCGGCCTGCACCTCGGTCAGCTTGCCGTCCGCATCCTTCGTCGCGCCTGTGCAGACGATCACATGCCCATACTTCATACGCACCTTGTTGCCCGGATACAAGCGGTTGTAGCCCTTGGGCGGCACCTCTTCATAGTCGGTGCGCTCGATCCAGATTTCTTTGCCAAACTTGAACTCGCGCCGGCCCCTTGCCGCATCATGCGGATGCACGGGCGCTGAGCAAAGGTCCAGGAAGTCATCGCTTCCCATCACTTCGCCCCAGTTGGTGATCACCAGCTTGAGCGGATCGAGCACCGCCATCGCCCGCGCCGCCTTCGGGTCCAGGTCGTCGCGCAGCGCGGCCTCCAGCGTGCTGTAGTCGATCCAGCTGTCGCTCTTGGTCACGCCGATGCGTTCTGCA
>JAZKFD010000125.1:0-54332 GCA_040386635.1 Pseudomonadota bacterium | reverse complement strand
GCACCACCTTGACATGGTGGGGGTCGTTGGTTCGAGTCCAATCGCGCCTACCAATACTTCAAGCCCCGTTTCTCCTCTGAGAGCGGGGCTTTTTTGGTGGCTCCGCAAAACCCGCGCGGGACATTCTCGGGACATTCAGCCTTGGCACGACGTATGTGGGTCGCGAGCACACCCTGGTCAAAGTCATGGCAGGTTCCATTCTCGTGCTCCGTGGTTCAGGGGTTGCGTTCCAGCGTCGGGTGCTCTCAGTCCAGTACCACGAACCGTGCGGTGCGGGCACCATACCGCTTCTTAATCTCCTCAAGCACCTTGTCCGGGATCATGCCTGGGTTGAACGCTGCGGCGCCGCCTCTTATGGCCCACTGCTCGGGCTCGTCGGGTTCCGAAGCCCACCCGGCTGCGATTGCCGAGGTCGCCACAAGGCTGGCCGCGCAAACGGCGACGATGGCTCGGGTATCGTCGAAGCTCCAGTCCGCGAAGTTGACCAGCCAAGGCCCCAGTACGGTCGCGACAACGGTCACGCCAGGAATGATCGGGAGCTGCAGGCGTGCGGCCGCGTCGATCTCGGGCGCGCGAAGCGTCAGCGATTGCGAAGCATCCATTGGTGCGACTCCATGCGTCGACGGGCCGGACGCCTGACGACCAGTCTGCGCTGACGGCGTCGTGCACACGCGACGATCTGAGCGCAAGCACGCCTGCAGCCACTGGCGGCCCCCCGGACGCCGCCAGCCTGGTAAGCGACCAAAACAGGCAGAGTGCCGGCCTTTTCAGACACAACCGCCAACGCGCAGAGTCGGCGATCTATGCTGGGCATTTAGCCATCACACTCGAGTCTGCTTTTAAGCTGACGACAAATCCAACTCGCGCGACGTTTTCGACAAGGTGACGGGGATTAGCTCAAGGCTTGCAAAGACCAAGAGCTTCTCTCCGGGCTAGTACGCAGCAACTGCCATCGAGCGACAGCGATTCGCCGCCCAAAAGTGAGTAGGGTCATCCCCTTGTTTACATAGTGTGGTAGCTTCGCGACCGGCCCAGCCAGTCCAGCCCGATTGGCTACCTGTTGGGACTTGCATCCCACGTGACCGCAGCGCTGCTTGCTTTGACGGTAACGGCGGTGCCTCATTTCGTTGCCTTGCCTCAGAGCAGGTGACATTCATAATGCGGCCACAGCTCAAGAATATCGCAATCGGGCGCTTTTTGAGGGCGCTTGTGCTCTATTGGCATTGAAAAGTTTCAGGCGATTGCAGGGCGGGAAACTGTCGCGCACGTCGTGGAGCACGCATCGGTCCTCTTTTCGGCGACCTCTCAGGCGAGAGCCAAAGAACGTCGGCGTCTAATGCGTCAAGCATAGAGCGCTCGACGATCGGTTGCCACGAGCGCAGCTGCATCCGACACAATTTCGCTGAGAGTGGCGAGCGCCGTTCGACGAGCAGTCTCCGCAGCCAACTGATCCGGGTCTCGAACGACATAGCGCTCACGGCGTTGCTCGACGGCCACCGCATGCTGCTCGCCGGTGAGAGTCAGCTTCGGTCGGCCGCCACCCTGTGCATAGATTGTGGTACGTTCGACCTCCCCGAGGTACCAGCCGCCGAGGCGGCGATGCAGGATCACCTTCGTTCCAGCGCGTGCGTACTTGTAAGCGTTGGCGACGGCCGCGCCGCTGACGCAGGTATAGGTTGCGCCAACGCGATCACGTGGCGCCAGCAGCAGTCGCTGAAGCTCCAGCTCGGCACAGCTTGCCAAACCTTCGATCTGGCCATAAGTTCTGAACGCGTGAGTAGCAGCCCCACCATTCACTGCCTGAAGCGCAGCTCGGATTGCTACGTCATTGATTGGACAGACTCGAGTAGCCCTCACGCGCAGAGTCGGCGTGGTGACCGCCGAAACCTGTTTTGAACTGACGGCATAGTTGCGCGCCAACTGCGCGATCGAAGCGGCGTCTTGAGCATGCGTAAGCGCCAGACGTTGTGAGCCAGCACGCTCGGGCTCAAGTGGGGGCCGCTCCTGCACTTCTTCGAGGTACCAACCGGCTGTGCGGCGGCGCAGAACCAGGAACAATGAGGCTTTGCCGCTGTTTTGCGACTTCGTGTTGCCGCTGATCGAGAGAACCGTGGCGCCGGCACGGCCCTGAAGGGTCAGATCCAACTGCTCCAATGCTTTTTCGGCGTTGAACGCCAGTTTTTGTATGGAGTTGAATGAGACCAGGGCTTTCTTTGCCGCCCTGCCGGTAGTTTCTGCAATGGCAGCTGCAATCGCAGCAGAACCTTCTGGGTGAATACGCAGTGATTTCAGCTTCTGAGGCATGTTGTCCTTTCGTCGTTGACGAATATGAATGTGAGCTCCCAGTTTCGAGCGACAATGGCGCCCACCCCACCTCAGGTCCAATCTTGTGACTGAAAAAATGTTCTGCGTTCTGCGACGACGACCACGGAGAGCGAACGCGTGAGCACAGCGGGCGTCACTGTGAAGGACCCGCTCAACTGGGGATCGAGCGAAGTTGTTTGCACCAATCAGATGCGGCAGATCGAAACCGGCGGCGATCCGATTCAGGACGAGCTCTACAACGTCCATGACGTTGCATTGCGCTATGGTGTCACCCGCGATGCTGTCTATCGGGGCGTCCGTCAGGTCAACCCGCTGTATCCAAAACCGAAGCGGCAGGGGAAGGGGCCGAAGCCGGCGCTATTCTTTAAACCCGCAGCAGTCAAGGCGTGCGACCACCGGCGAATTCAGTTCTACAAGCAAACCCCCAGTTGGCGAAAGTTCGAGGGGCTGGAGTGGGAGAAGCCGCCCAAGCGGATCTCGGCACGCAAGATGTTTCCGGACTTCAAGTAACTATCGGGTCCATGCATCGCGTCATGCAAGCGGCTGCGCGCCATTGGAATATGAATTGTCGCTTCCCGCGAACTATCAACCTTTACACCATGTCAGAGTCAAGAAGAATTTGTGCGTTTGACCGCTCTTTTCTTTTAAGGTCCACAGTGGGCGAGGCTGCGATTATTTATTTCGACGAGCGTTGACGTAAGTCACGCTCATTCGCATTGAGCAGCCGTAGTGTGTGTCCACGCGGCAATCACGCCGCTTAGTTGAAAAAGGAAGTGCCTCATGAATCTCAATTCACCAGTTCCACGCGTTGTCGCTGCAGCAACGCTGGTCATTGGGTTGGCCGGATGCGCGGTCGGCCCTCAAAAGAATGAGGTCCATGATCACGCAAAGATGGCCTCGATGGACATGCAATCTCATTGTGAGATGCACAAGAAGATGATGAGCGGCAAGCCTTCTGCACAGCAGCAGGCCATGATGCAAGAACACATGAAGTCCATGACACCTGAGATGCGCCAGAAGATGCAAGCGATGCACGAGCAGTGCAAGTGATGGCGCGATAAAGCTAATGGGTCGGAGCGGAAGTGGTCAAGGTCGAGCCGGAGCGTGCCCGCGTCGTCCTGGACCACGAATACATTGCGAGCATTGGCATGGCGCCGATGGTGATGCCGTTCAAGGCCGCCAGCGCCATCAACCCGAGCCAGTTCAAGCCTGGTGACAAGGTGAGTCACAGTCACCAGCAAGGACGATCACCTCCTAGTGAACGCGATGGAGAAGGCCAAGTGAAGCCTTCCTCGCGACTGTAGCCTGTCGCAGCGGTCGCCTTGATATGCGCTTCAGCGATGGCCGCACCGATGGGGTTCAAGGACTGTTAGATGGTGATGGTCGAAGCGCGTGGCAGCTTTAAAGCGCAGTGGCGAGCCTTTTCGCCACGTCGAGCATGCTTGTCTGTTGCGCAATCCTTGCGCTCCTTGTGGCCCTGGGTGCAGGGGCCGGGCGACCCCAAGCTTGAGGGTTCGCGCTCTCTCTACTAAGCGCCGCAGCAACTGGCACCTCTTGTGCCTGAAGCCTGGGTCAGTTGGGGGACAGCGAGGTCTTCAAGGATGGTGCAGTCCATCGCGGCGCCGCCTGCGCATGCTGTGTTGCAACTGTTGACGAAGCTGGAAAGCGTCGACTCGAGTTCCTTCAGCTCGGCGAGCTTTCGATGAACCTCGCGCAAATGCCCCGCTGCAATGTCTCGAACCTCGACACATGGACGATTTGGCTCGTCGACCAAAGAGACCAGTTCCCGCACCTGCTCGATTGAAAAGTTGAACCCCCGTACCCTGCGAATGAAGCTGAGACGACGAAGGGCCGGTTCACCGTAAAGTCGCTGACCCGCATCAGAACGGGCCGCTGCGGGGAGGAGCCCGATCTCTTCGTAGTAGCGGATGGTGGGTACCGTGCAGGCGGCCTGGCGTGCAAGGGCTCCGATGGATAACGACGTGGCTGGACTCATGTGGACACTCGCTGTTGACCTGCTGCCCGCGATGGTAGTTCACCCGCATTGGCCCGGGCCGCAGCCGCATGACTTGGAAGTGATGCCACCTTCCACATCAGGCAAAAACTGCGCAAAGAGCCAAGCGGCGCTTTCGTCCGAGCCTTCAGAAGAAGTGATCGTGAGCGTGCAGCCTTCGGTGTTCCTCTCCAAGCGAAAGTCCAAAAAAGCGCAACACGCACGCTCCAGGCCAACGATCCGGCAGAGCTCTTCATACGCCCCGTGCCGATACATCAGTTGAAGAATTTGCCCGGTCAGATCGTGCCGCACAAGGTGCGCATCTGTGACCTTACGAATCCACGCCAATCGAGGTGCGAGAGAGTCGGCCCCAAGGTGCACGCCACCGGTTCAACTACACCTGCCTGCATTGCAACCTCCTTGAACAGTCGTGGGGGAAGGCGCTGCACACGCGCACGCCGCGTCGGCAGTTGCCGTACTCCGACGCAACCAGACGCCTGCAACTACAAGCAATGCAACAGCGACAGCACCCGCGATCGGGAACAACGACCCGGTGTAGAGGGCAAAGCCGCCACCGGCACCTGCGAACAGTGCAGTGACAGTGGCAGCGATGGGGAGTGCGCAGCAGATTGCACACGCTCCGCCGACGCCAAGTAAAACCTTCCAGCTTTTCATCTTTCATCCTTTGATGCAGGGGCAACCGCGCCCCACATCATTACTGTGGGACCTCAAGTAACTTGAGGGTCAAGTGCTTTTGCAGAAAGGGCCAGCGAAAATGGTCCAATGGAAACAATCAAGACGTTTGCGCTGTTCGCTGTGACCGCATTGGCCGAGATCGTCGGGTGCTACCTGCCGTACCTATCGCTGCGTGAAGGCAAGTCAGTCTGGCTACTCGTCCCCGCCGCTTTCAGTCTCGGTCTGTTCGCGTGGCTGCTGACGCTGCACCCTACGGCTGCGGGGCGGGTCTATGCCGCCTATGGTGGGGTCTACATCGGGGTGGCAGTCCTCTGGCTCTGGGCCGTGGACAAAGTGCAGCCGACCACCACCGATCTCGTCGGAGTTGGCGTCAGCCTGCTGGGCATGGGAATCATCATGTTCGGACCTCGCTCGACCTGAGGTCGAGCCTCAAGAGTGAGCCCGCTACCGCATCAATTCCACAATACTGGTAGTATCGTTCTATGGAACAAAGCCAAGCCGTAATTGCCCTTGGAGCTCTCGCTCATCCCGTCCGATTGCAGGTGTTTCGCGCCTTGGTTGCTGCGGGCCACGTGGGGCTCACGCCAGGCGTTCTGCAGCAGCAGCTGGGCATCCCGGCCACGACCCTCTCATTCCACCTCAAAGAGCTCGCCAATGCCGGCCTCACGGCCAGCGAGCGTGCCAGCCGCAACTTAGTGTACCGAGCGGAGTTCGAGCACATGAACGCGCTCCTTGGGTACTTGACCGAGAACTGCTGCCAAGGCGCGTCGTGCGCCGTCGTTGAAACCGCGGCCGACTGCGGCTGCTAAACCGAGACCTGCTCATGGACCACAAGGCTTTCAAGGTGCTTTTCCTGTGCACCGGCAATTCCGCTCGCTCGATCATTGCAGAGGCGCTTCTCAACTCGCTGGGCGGAAAATACTCCGCCGGCAGCCACCCCACAAGAGAAGTGAACCCGTTGGCGATCAAGGAGCTCGCACGGCTGCGAATGCCTACGGACGGTCTTCGCAGTAAAGGCTGGGACGAGTTCGCGCAGCCTGGCGCGCCAGAGATGGATTTCGTGATCACCGTCTGCGACAACGCCGCGGGCGAGGTGTGCCCCGCCTGGCCCGGCCAGCCGATTACCGCGCACTGGGGTATGCCAGACCCTGCAGCGGTCGAAGGGGACGAGCAGACCAAGCTCAAAGCCTTCCATGACGTAGCTGTGATGGTTAAACGCCGCATCGACATCTTGCAAGCCTTGCCACTTGAGAGCCTTGACCGTCTGGCCATCCAAAGACAAGTTCGCGAGATCCCGAAGCAATGACTACCAACGTCCTGATTCTCTGCACCCACAATTCGGCCCGCAGCGTGCTCTCGGAGGGCATGCTAAATCACCTAGCCAACAGACTGGGCAAAGATGTCCAGGGATTTAGTGCCGGCAGCACCCCGAGTGGACGCATCAACCCGTACGCCCTGGATGCTTTGCGAAACGCCGGCGTTTCGACCGAGGGATATCACAGCAAGAGCTGGGACGAGTTCGCGCAGCCAGGTGCGCCAGAGATGAGGGTCGTCATCACGGTGTGCGACAGTGCGGCCGCCGAACAGTGCCCGTATTGGCCAGGAGGACCGGTGAAGGTGCACTGGGGCTACCCAGACCCGTCCAACGCAGCCGAGGCGGACAAGAAAAACGCTTTCGAGATCACGCGCCAGGCGATCGGGTTTCGCATGCTGCAACTGCTGCAGCTCCCACTTGAATCAATGAGCAATGCCGACCTGCAGACGGCCCTAACTGCCATTTCCAGGTCATGACATGAGCACCCCACCAAAGCTCTTCGCAGAGCTCCTTGGGTCAGCCTTGCTGCTGGCCATCGTCACCGGATCCGGGATCATGGGCGAGCGCCTGGCCGGGGGCAATGTTGCGGTCGCGCTCATCGTCAACACGCTGTCCACCGTGGGCGGGCTCTACATCCTCATCGAAGTATTCGGCCCCATGAGCGGCGCCCATTTCAATCCTGCTGTGTCGGCCGTCATGGCGTACAAGGGACTGCTGCCTCGCGCAATGCTTGCGTCCTATGTCGCCGCGCAGCTGATTGGCGCGGTCCTCGGCGTCTGGATCGCGCACATCATGTTTGACGTCAGCATCCTGCAGTTCTCCGCAAAGGTGCGGGGTGGCCCATCACAGTGGTTTTCGGAGGTCGTCGCCACGGCAGGCTTGCTCCTGGTGATCCTGCGTGCGCCGGCGGCTCGTGTAGCAGCAATGGTCGCGGCGTACATCGGCAGCGCCTACTTCTTCACCGCATCAACTTCGTTCGCGAATCCTGCGGCCGCGTTCGGACGCATGTTCACCGATAGCTTCGCCGGAATCTCGCCGGCAAGCGTCCCTGCGTTCGTTGCTGCCGAACTTGTAGGCGCTGCTTTGGCGCTCGCCATCTGCGCGGCGTTCAGCGGCGCTCCCGTAGCGCCGGAGGCACCCAAAACCAATGTCTGAACACACCCCGGCACTGAAGGCCGAACTCTTCGATGTCCCGACACAAGAACGCCTCACACCCACGACGCGCTCTCTACATCCACCTCGATTTCTGATGCTCTATGGCTCGCTTCGCGAGCGCTCCTACAGCCGCCTTCTGACGATGGAGGCTGCACGCTTGTTGGAGGCCATGGGCGGCGAGGTGAAAGTCTTCGATCCCACGGGCCTGCCGCTTGCCGACGGAGCGCCGGACAGCCACCCCAAGGTTCAGGAGCTCCGGGAGCTTGCCACCTGGTCCGAGGGGATGGTTTGGTGCTCTCCGGAGCGTCACGGCGCGATGACGGGCGTCATGAAGACGCAGATCGACTGGATTCCATTGTCGGTCGGTGCGGTGCGGCCCACACAGGGCAAGACGCTTGCCGTTATGGAGGTGTCTGGCGGTAGCCAGAGCTTCAACGCAGTGAATCAGCTGCGAGTTCTCGGGAGATGGATGCGCATGATCACCATCCCGAATCAGTCGAGCGTTGCTAAGGCATTCAACGAGTTCAGCGTGGAAGGTCGAATGAAGCCCTCGTCCTACTACGACCGCGTGGTGGACGTCATGGAGGAGTTGGTGAAATTCACGTTGCTGACGCGTGACGTTTGTCCGTACTTGGTGGACCGGTATAGCGAACGCAAAGAGACCGCTATTGAGCTTTCCAAGGGCGTGAACCAGAGTTCCGTCTGAGTTGCGTTAATCACGATGACCCGAATCGCGACCGGCACCTACGAAAAAGCCTTGACCCTGAAGTCACTTCAGGGTTTCCAATCCGCTTATGAATTTAGGAACTCTCTCCCTACGGCATTGGTCCAACCGGGAAAAAGACGCCTACCTGCGGCTGGTAAATCGCTTCCAAGCCGCAGCTACTGAGCCAGCCGAAATCCGTTGGCATTTCCTCATGGCGGCGCACATCATGGGCCAAGCGAATTTTCGTCTTCACGTCCACAGCCACTGGCTGATGCTCTGCTTTGCTGTCAACACGCGCGACTGGCCAGAGGTTGGCGGCCAACTGTTCAGGCTCGCGCTCGTGCCGCTTGGGCACACACTTGGTCGGCTACCTGCGGGCAATACAGGGCGAGCGACGGTGAGCGCATTTCGGCCGATGACGCTGAGCCCAGATCTGCGTCTACTGGTAGCTGAGGCCCGCGAATTTTCGAGGGCTATGGTGGTGGCTGAGCCGCCAGACACACGCAGCTGATACGATTCAGCCCAATGCGTCGCTTTTGGTTGTTGCTGTTGGTTTTCGTTTTGCCCCTGCAAATGAGCTGGGCAGCTGTTCACAGCTGTGATGACGAGCGGCTTGTCACAGCAAACGTTGCCGCCGCACTCCTATCAAGCCACGACCATGACACTGATTCAGTGAAGCAAGCTTCGGATGACCAAAAGTCCGAGAAGATCGCCGACTCGTGCTGCGGAGCAGCTCACGGTTGCCATGGCCTCCACCACCTAATGGGTCAAGCGAATGCTGAGTTCGCACCTCGCGCAGCCGGGCTGATGCCAGCGCCGTCGGGTGCCGCGCCTCCGCTCTCGGAAGCGCGCTCGCGCATCGAGCGCCCGAATTGGCTCGCCGCCTGACGGCGGGCCGCGACAACACAACCCCCTTCTCTCGCGGTTCGCCGAAGCAGTCGTCCTTTTCGACCTTCGGAGAACTCCATGTATTTTTCTTCCCCGCGGCCGCGGACGGCCGTGCTCATCGGCTTGTCTGCGCTCGCCTTTTCAGTCGGGGCGCAGACTGCGCGCCCGACGCTGCGCGAAGCCATCGACGCGGCCTGGAGCCTGAGCCCCCAAGCTCGCGCGCTTGCCAGCCGGCAGGCTGAGCTCGACGCGCGCGCCAGGGCCGCCAATAGCTTCCTGGCGGGCTCACCGACCGTCTCCCTCGCGCACAAGGCGGGGCGAGGGTCTGCCAGCGGCGCGCAGGAGACGGAGGCTGAGATCTCGGCGCCGCTATGGCAGCCGAGGTTGCGTTCCGCTACCGTGAGCCAGGTCGAGGCCGACAGGACGGCGCTCGAAGCGCAGATCGCCGGGGCCAGGTTGAAACTGGCTGCCGAGGCCAGGGAGCTGGCCGCTGTCGCCGCCTTAGCCCAGGCGCAGATCGAGCTCGCTGCTCGCAAAGTGTCGGAAACGCAGGCCGTAGCCGCAGACACGGACCGGCGCGTGGGAGCAGGCGAAAGCGCCCGTGTTGACAGCCTCAGGGCCCGGTCCGCGCTCAGCGAAGCGCAGGCCGCCCGTGCGGCCGCCGACGGCGCATTGGCTCGGACGCTTGCCAGCTGGCGTGCGCTGACGGGGTTGCCACAGCCGGCATTGCTCGACGAAACGCCAAGTCCTGAAGGGGCGCACCCCCTCGTGCAAGCGGCTGACGCGCAGGCGCGGGCGGCGCGCTCGAAGCTCGATGTTGCCGTGGCCGACCGACGCGACCCGATGGAAGTCGGCGTGGGCTTGGTTCGCGAGCGCCCGGGTGGTGGGGCACCCAGCGAAAGCGCTATCAAGCTATCGCTACGCATCCCACTGGGCGGCGACATACGCAATGGCGCGAGGATCGCCGCGGCCCGCGCAGAACTCGACGCAGCCGAGGCCGAACTCGATGCAGCTCGGCGTGTGGTGATCACCGAGCGCGAAGCAGCGATCGCAGAGCTCGAGGCCGCACGCCGCTCGGAACGCTTGGCATCTGATCGCGAACGATTCGCTCGGGAAGCCCAAGAACTCATCGCCAAGTCCTACCGGTTGGGTGAGACCGACCTGCCAACCAGACTGCGCGCCGACACCGAGAGATTCGAAGCCGAGCTTGCAAGGGCTCGCGCAACCATCGAGGCGCGCCGCGCGCTTTCCAAACTGAACCAGGCCAACGGGTCCATGCCATGAACAAGAAACACGCGCCCGCTCTGCGGGCGACTCTCGCATCCCTCGCACTTGCTTGCGCTGCAAGCCTGCCTACCTTCGCCGGCGAAGGCCACGACCACGACGCCGCTCCAGCTGGCGCAGAAGCGCAAGCCAGCCCGCGCGTTCAGGCCTCCTCGGACTTGTTCGAGTTGGTAGGCGTTGTCGAGAAAGGGCAGATGACGGTCTACCTGGATCGCTTTGCGACCAATGAGCCGGTGACAAACGCGAAGATTGAGTTCGAATCCGGCGCCAACAAAGGCGTAGCCGCCTCGCAGTCCGATGGCACGTACCTGATCAAGTTCGACGGGCTCTCAAAGCCTGGTGAGTTGCCCTTCTCCTTCACGGTGGCCGCCGGTTCGGATACGGACCTGCTGGCTGGAGAGCTCCATATTGAAGACCCACATGCGCAAGAAGAGGCTGCAGCCAAACCGTGGCTGCGCTGGGCAGGCATAGCAGCTGCTGTCTTGGCGGCTTTGGCTACCGCCGTATATGCCGCTCGAAGGTTTGCGAACCGACGCGCTCAGAGGACATTCGCATGAACAAGAACTTCAAACCTATCGCTCTCCTCTCGGCAATGCTGTTCGCGGTTGGTGCCGGGTGGGCGGGTGCGGAGCACAACCACGGCGAGTCGACTCCAGCGGTGACCGGCAACGCGCCCAAGCGCTTGCCGGACGGCAGTGTCTTTTTGCCTAAGACCTCGCAACGCCAGCTCGCGGTGCGCACGGTGATCACTGAAGAGCGCATGGCACCGCAATCGATCGAACTCACCGGGCGAGTCCTCATGGACTCGAACTCCGGTGGTCGTGTGCAGCCGACGCAAGCCGGACGCGTCGAGGCAGGCGCGCGAGGCTTGCCGCGGCTGGGGCAGCGCGTTCAGAAAGGCGAGACGCTCGCCATCGTGCGCTCGTCTGCATCCGCTATCGAGCGGGGCAACCAGCAGTCACAGAGCGCGGAGCTGCGGGCTCAATTGGACCTCGCCAGGCGGCGCGTCGAGCGACTCGCCCAGCTCGAAGGCACTGTGCCCCAGAAAGACATCGAGGCCGCGCGGTCCGATGTGACCAGCCTTCAGCAGCGGGTAGCCGCCGTGAGCGCGTCGGTGTCCGCCGTTGAAACGCTGTCGGCTCCTGTGGGCGGCGTGATTTCAGCGATCAATGTAGTCGCTGGCCAAGTCGTGGACGCGCGCGAAGTCCTCTTCGAGATCGTGGATCCGGCGAAGTTGATCGTCGAGGCGCAGGCGTTCGACGTTGCGTTACTTACCAACATCGGGGCGGCAAGCGCCTCGCCCGCGCCGGGTGTCTCTGTGCCCCTGACCTTCATGGGGGCGGGCCGCGCTCAGCGCGAAGGTGCGATCCCTCTCCAATTCCGGACCACGGGATCTGCGGAGATCCCCATGGCCGTCAATCAGGCGGTGAAGGTCTTGGTGCACACGAAGAGCACGGTCAAGGGCATTGCAGTGCCTGCTGCCTCGATCGTCAAGAGTGCAAGCAACCAGGACATGGTCTGGGTGCATGCGGGTGCAGAGACGTTTCAAGCGCGGCCCGTGCGCGTCACGCCTCTGGACGGAGCCTCTGTGTCGGTGGTCGACGGCCTCAAAGCCGGCGAGCGCGTCGTGACCCAAGGCGCAGCCTTGGTCAACCAGGTCCGGTGAGGCGCGTATGTTTGACAAGCTAGTCCACTTTTCGCTCCACAACCGGTTGATCGTTGTGGTCACGGCGATCGTGCTCATGTTCTACGGTGTCTTCACGCTGACGCGCATGCCGGTTGATGTCTTTCCCGACCTGAACAAGCCAACCGTCACGCTCCAAGCGGAGGCCGGTGGCATGGCCCCTGAGGAGGTCGAGCAGCTGATCACCGTTCCCCTAGAGACCGCCATGGGTGGGATCCCTGGAGTGGAGAGCATTCGCTCGGTGTCCAGCGTAGGGTTGAGCTTCGTGTACGTTACTTTCGACTGGAAGACCGACATCTACCGCGCTCGGCAGATGGTGGGCGAACGGCTGTCTACCGCGCGGGAGCAACTGCCCGCGGGCGTCGAGCACGTGGGCATGGGGCCGGTGAGCTCCATCATGGGCGAGATCATGTCAGTGGCGTTGCCGATCGAAGCCTCGAAGATTAGTGCGATGGCGGTGCGCGAATACGCGGACTTCGTGATCCGTCCGAGGCTGCTGACGATTCCGGGCGTCGCCCAGGTGATCCCCATCGGCGGCGAGGTGCGGCAATATCAGGTGCAGCCGGATACGGCGCGCATGTCAGCGCTCGGTATCACGATCGAAAACATCGAGGACGCTCTGAAAGGCTTCTCATCGAATACCTCCGGGGGATTCCTTGAGCTCAACTCCCGGGAGTACCTGATCCGAAATATCGGCCGGACCACTCGCATCGAGGATCTGCAACGGCTTCCGGTGGCCTTCAAAAACAACCAACCGATCAGTATGTCGCAAGTGGCCACGGTCACCTTCGCTGCGGCCATCAAACGGGGCGACGCCGGGTACAACGGCAAGCCTGCCGTCATCCTTGGAATCCAGAAGCAGCCGGACGCCGACACAGTGAAGCTCACTCAGCGAGTGGAGGAGGCGCTGGACGGATTTAGGAAGAGTCTTCCCCCAGGAATGGGCGCACCGATCGTCACGATGCGCCAGGCGAGCTTCATCGAGGCCTCCGTCAATACGCTCCAAGGCAAGTTCCTGGCTGCAGGGGCTGTGGTTGCGGCGATCCTCTACCTGTTCCTGATGAACGTGAGGACCACAATCATTGCGCTGACGGCGATCCCGCTGTCCGTGATGATTACCGTGCTGGTCTTTCAATACTTCGGCTTCTCGATCAATACGATGACGCTGGGGGGACTCACGATTGCCATCGGTGGTCTTGTCGACGACGCGGTGGTTGGCGTTGAAAACGTGCTGCGTCGTTTGAAGATGGACAGGAGCGGGCATCCGAATCACCGGATGGGGCCGTTGGAACTCATCGCCAAGTCCACCCTCGAAGTGCGGTCCGCGATCGTCTACGCGACGGTGATCATCGTACTGGTATTGCTGCCACTGTTCTTCCTGCCCGGGATCGAGGGACGTCTCATGCAGCCTCTGGCGGTGGCCTACATCGTCTCGCTGCTTGCCTCGATGCTGGTGTCTGTGACGATCACGCCGGTGATGTGCTACTACCTGCTGCCCCGAATGAAGTCACTGGACCACGGCGACAGCAAGGCGCAGACATGGGTGAAGGCGCGTTACGAGCGCGGCCTCATGAAGGTCCTCGCGTTTCCCAAACGCTGGATCGTCGCGGGGGCCGTAGCCACTGTGCTGGCCACCATTGCCGTTCCCTTCTTCCCAACGACGTTCTTGCCGCCTTTCAACGAGGGAGTTGCGCTCGTGGGCCTTCGCCTCAATCCAGGAACAACGCTTGCGGAGACCATTCGAATTGGGTCGGTGGCGGAGCAGAGTATGCGGGCGGTCCCCGAGGTCGAGCACGTGGGGCGGCGCAGCGGACGCGCGGAACTCGATGAACACGCTGAGGGCGTGCACGTCTCCGAAATCGACGTGAAGCTCAAACGCAGTGACAGGAGCGTGGAGGAGATCTACGCCGATCTGCGTTCTCGCGTCGCATCTCTTCCAGCCGCCATCGGCATCGGGCAGCCGATCAGCCACCGGATCGATCACATGCTCTCGGGCGTGCGCACGCAGATCGCCATCAAGATATACGGTGACGACCTGGATGTGTTGCGAGGGCAGGCCGAGGCCATGCGCCAGCGGCTTTCGCAAATTCAGGGTGTCGTTGACCTGGAAGTCGAGAAGCAGGTGCTGACGCCACAAATCAAGGTGCGCGTCGATTACGACAAGGCATTGGGCTATGGGCTCCCACCCGCGAAGCTGCTGCGCGAGCTGCAACTGATGATTGACGGCGAGAAGGTCTCGCAGATCGTGGAGGGAAGCCGCAGGTTCGATCTGGTGCTGCGCCTGCCAGAGGCATCGCGCGGCATGGAGGGCCTGCGCAATTTGATGATCGACACGCCAGGAGGACGCGTGCCACTGTCACAGCTCGCGATCGTGGAGGAGTCTGACGGTCCGAATCAGATCTCCCGGGACGATGGGCGCAGGCGCATCGTGATCTCGGCCAATGCTCAAGGCAGGGCTCTCTCCGACGTGGTTCAGGATATCCGCGCGACAACGAGCGAAACGAAGTTGCCGGAAGGGTACTTCGTCACCATCGGCGGTCAATTTCAAGCGCAGGAGGACGCGAGCCGGCTGATTGGGCTGCTATCCATCGCCTCCGTGTCCTTGATCTTTTTGATCTTGTATTCGCGCTATCAGTCGGCGGTCCTGGCGGCGATCATCATGGCGAACATCCCGCTGGCGCTTGTGGGCGCGGTGTTCGGGCTCTGGCTCTCAGGCCAGCCGCTCTCAATCGCAGCTTTGGTTGGCTTCATCACTCTAGCCGGGATTGCCATTCGCAACGGCATTATGAAGTGCAGCCACTACGTGAACCTGTGTGCATTCGAAGGCGAATCCTTCGGCGACAAGATGCTGGCCCGCGGATCGCTCGAGCGGCTCACGCCGGTGCTGATGACGGCACTCGTCGCAGCGCTCGCGCTCTCGCCGCTGCTTTTCGAAGCAGACCGACCGGGGACGGAGATCCTGCATCCAGTTGCCGTCGTGATCTTCTTTGGCCTCATCACTTCGACCTTACTCGACTCGTTCTTGACCCCAGCAATGGTCAAGCTATTTGGGCGAAAGCCCATCGAGAACCTTGTGAACCAGTCTGGCTCCGAGGCCTACTGATCCCACCCGAACCAACCCAACCTATCCACCACCAAGGAGATATCTATGAATCTGAAAACTCTTCTTATTGCCGCTGTCATCGCCATCGGCGCTCCGGCATTTGCAAAAGACGACCACGCTGCCAAGCACGGCGGCATTTTCGTCGAGACCAAAGCGCTCGACTTTGAAATCGTCGCTAAGCCCGATGTCATTCACGTTTACGTGGGCGACCATGGCAAGCCCGTGAAGCTCGATGGCGCAAAAGGCAAGGTCACCCTGCTGAACGGATCGGAAAAAAGCGAGATCGACCTGGCGCCCGCTGGCGACAAGATGGAGGCCAAGGGCTCGTTCAAGGTTGCCAAGGGCACCAAAGGCATCGCCATCGTGACCCTTGCGGGTAAGAGCGCAGCGACCGCGCGCTTTGAGGTGAAGTGATGCGAGCCCCGCCCGCGCTTGTGGCGCTCGCAGGCGTTGCAGTCCTGTCAGGCTGCGCCTCGATGCCTATCTATGAGGGCGGTCGAGCTTGGGACAGGGGATGGCGCGAGGGCACGGTCGAAAAAGTAGGTGGTGCGTCCGAGCTTGGCTACAGGCAGTCCTATGACTGTCGCTACCGGGAGGGCGCGGGACGTGAGGCGCGGGGGCGCTTCGCCGTCGTGGGCGTGCAAAACATGAACCGCCACCGCCATCACGTCGTTCCCGTCGAGTCAAGCAATGAGCCAGTAGTAGGGGCGCCCGTGCTGACGAACTGGCGTGCCTGCGAACCGCCGGTTGCACGGACCGCGAAATGACTCATCGGCGTCCACATGGCAAGAAAGGCGGCGCGGGCGCTGATGGAATCTCGCGCTATGCCGGCGCTCCATCGGCATGTGAGTCGTGTCCCGGACGCTCCCCCATATAGTTGCAACCGTCCGCGGAGTGGGCGCACGGCACCAATTCCATCTGCAAGGTGGTGTGGAAAATCTCGAAGCGCTCGGCCAGCATCCCCTTGAGCCGTTCGGTCAGTTCCTGTGGATTCGCCGCTTGCTCGTGTACGACGTGCGCAGTCAGGCTCGACTTGCCGGTAGTCAGAGCCCATACGTGCAAGTCGTGGGCTTCACGCACGCCGGGCGTCGTCCCAATCTCTTTGGCGACGGCTGAGACGTCGATCCCGGCTGGTGCACCTTCGAGCAGGATGTTGAGGCTCTCCCTCAGCAGCGTCCAGGTACGTGGCAGGACCCAGAGGCCGATGGCAACAGCGATCAGCGGATCAATCCACGACCAGCCGGTGAAGCGTATTGCAATCGCTCCGAGTATCACGCCGATGGAGCCGAGCATGTCGCTCCACACCTCGAGGTATGCGCCCTTCATGTTCAAGCTGGCATCCTTGCCTGCGGACAGCAGACGCATGCTGATCAGGTTGACTGCCAGCCCGAACGCGGCGACCCAGATCATCGCGCCCGTCTGAATCTCCGGGGGGCTGCGAAAGCGGCCATAGGCCTCCACCAGGATGTAGATGGCGACTCCGAAGAGAAGCAGAGCGTTGAAGGCTGCTGCGAGGATCTCGAAGCGGAAATAGCCGTAAGTCCTGCTGGCGTCCGCGGGCCGCTTGGCCACGCGAATCGCCGCCAGGGCAATGCCCAGGGCGGCCGTATCGGTGAACATGTGCGCCGCATCCGATATAAGGGCGAGGCTTCCGGTAATCACACCCGCGGCGACTTCGGCGAGCATGAAGGCGGTGGTGAGGCCAAGCGCAATCCACAACGCCTTTTCGTTTCGGGTGGACGGGACCGCGTGTGAGTGGGACGAGCTCATGGCGCAGCCTCCTGTTCGTAGTTCTGGGGGAAGATCCGGCTTTCTATCAGCTCGATCATGATGTGGATCACCTTGATGTGCAGCTCCTGCGCGCGGTCCGCGAAACGGCCAGCTGGGGTGGCGACACAAACATCGCAGAGCGCATCCAGCTGAGATTCCGTCCGGCCAGTCAGGCCCACCACCGACATGCCCATCTCCCTGGCCGCGCGCGCTGCGTTCAGTACATTCTCGCTGGCACCGCTCGTGCTGATGGCCAGAAGACAATCTCCCGCCCGTCCGTGCGACTGGACGAAGCGCGAAAACACTTGCGAATAGCCGAAGTCGTTGGCCACGCAGGTGAGGTGCCCTACGTCGCTGATCGCTTGGGCGGGCAGTCCCGCCCGGTCTTGCCGGAAGCGGCCCGTGAGCTCCTCAGCAAAGTGCATCGCATCGCTCATCGAACCACCGTTTCCGCAAGCATATACGCGGCCACCCCGGCTGAAAGCGTCGATCATGAGTTCACTTGCCGCTTCCAAACTCCCCAACGCGTTCTCGTCGGTCCTCAACGCGTCCAGGGCCAAGCTCGCTTCAAGCAACGCTGCGTCGATGCGTCTTCGGGTTGCGCCCGGTTTGTCAATGGGCATGGGGATTCCCTATTTCGCGACGGGCGGGCGCCGAGCGAGCCGCTTCGGCCCCGTCAACTCCGCTCATGAGCCGCAGGCCGTTGGCTACGACAAGCAAGCTCGCGCCCATGTCGGCAAATACTGCCATCCACATGCTCGCCTCGCCGTAGACCGCCCACACGAGGAAAACGGATTTGATGCCAAGGGCGACAGCGATGTTCTGCCAAAGGATCGTGTGGGTCCTGCGAGAAAGGCGCACGGTCTCGGCCACACGGCGCAGGTCGTCATTCATGATGACGACATCGGCCGCTTCCATCGCGGTGTCGGTACCGGCCGCTCCCATCGCGAAGCCAACGTCGGCCTGGGCGAGCGCCGGCGCGTCGTTGATGCCGTCGCCTGTCATGCCTACTGCCCCATAACGCTTTTGCATGTCTCGGATGGCGTCGAGCTTGGCCTCTGGCAGCAAGTCGCCGCGGGCGTCACCGATGCCTGCTGCCTTGGCGATCGACTGTGCGGTTGCCTGGTTGTCGCCGGTGAGCATCACCGAGGCCACGCCAAGCTTGGCTAGGTCCGCGATCGCCTCCTTCGAGCTGTTCTTGATGGTGTCGGCGACAGCGAACAACGCCATGACTCCATTCGAGCCCGCCAGCATCGTGATCGTTCGTCCTTGGGCCTCGTGGAGCGCGAGCTCGGCTTCGAGTTCGGGGCCGCACAGACCGCGCTCGTGCATGACGCGGTGGTTCCCGAGCAGAAACTTCTCGCCTTCGACCATGCCTTCTACCCCGCGTCCAGCAAGCGCCTTGAAGTCCTCGACCGGCGGGGCAGCCATTGCCAATCCGGTTGCAATCGCCTTGGACACGGGATGGTCGGAGCGCGAGGCGAGAGCACTGGCGAGTCGCTTCGCGTGTCCCTCTTCCGCGCCGCTCCAAGCCTTGAAATCAACGAGACGGGGTTTGCCTTCGGTGATGGTTCCTGTCTTGTCCAGCGCAACGGCTTTGAGCAGACGCGCCTGTTCCAGGAACGTGCCGCCTTTGATCAGAATGCCGCGACGCGCTGCTGCTGATAACCCGCTCACGATCGTGACCGGGGTGGAGATCACCAAAGCGCAGGGGCATGCGATCACGAGGAGCACCAGGGCCTTGTAGATCGATTCGAGCCAAGTCGCGCCCGCAAGCCACGGCAAAAGGACCGCGGTGGCCACGGCGATCGCGAAGATGGCGGGGGTGTATATCGCGGCGAAACGGTCGACGAACCGTTGCGTGGGCGCGCGTGCGCCTTGGGCCTGCTCCACTGCGTGAATGATCCGGGCCAGCGTCGTATTGCCTGCGACTGCGGTCACGCGAAATTCGAGCTCGCCGGTTTCATTGATCGTGCCGGCGAAGACCTGGTCGCCGGGGACCTTGTCGACGGGAATGCTCTCGCCGGTGATAGGAGCCTGGTCAACCGCGCTCTCGCCCTTGGTCACTACGCCGTCGAGGGCCACACGCTCCCCGGGGCGAGCGCGGACAGTCGCGCCCACGGGCACCTCGGTCGCCGGGGTGTCGATCCATGAGCCACCCGGCGCGAGCATGAGAGCCTTCTCTGGTGCCATGTCGAGCAGGTTCTTGATCGAATTCCGCGCGCGATCCACCGCTTTGGCCTCGATCAACTCCGCAATGGCATACAGGGCCATCACCATTGCCGCCTCAGGCCACTCGCCGATCACAAACGCTCCCGTGACCGCCACGGACATCAGCGCGTTGATCGTGAGCTTCCCGCGAAACAGAGCGATGAGCCCCTTCTTGTACACATCCAACCCTGCGAGCCAGATCGCTATGGCCGCGATTGCCATACCGCCGATCTTCCAGGAGAGGGTCTCCGGTGCGAAGAACGACAGAACTTCGGCTCCAACGGCGAATGCCAGCGCGAGGGCCAAACGCTTCGCGCCTGCTTCAGGCGCATGGGCATGGTCATGCCCATCGTCATCACCGTGGACCTCCGACTCCGCGCCCGTAGCGAGCCCCGTGCGGTCCATAGACTGGGGATCAAACCCCGCCTTTCGAATGGCCTCCAATACGGGCTCGAAAGCGGCAGCGTCAGCGTCGATCCGGAGTTGCCTCGCTCCCAGTTGAAATCCCAATGAGCGGACACCATCGATCCCATCCAGCGCACGGCGGATCTCGGACTCCTCAGCGCTGCAATCCATAGTGGCGATGCGATAGGTACGGCTGGTCGCAGATTGGACCGGCGCAGCCCCAGGCGTGCTAGGTTGAGATTGGGTCAAGCTTTCGGGCGCACAGCAGGCGTCTGGTCGCACGTAGGGCGGGGTTTTTGAATTCATGGCCCAATTAAAAACCTTGTAGCCGCTACAGTGTCAAGAAGAGCTGCAGCTCAGCGGTGGCGATATTTCCGGAGACGAAATGAAGATAGGACAGTTGGCCAAGGCAACCGGCACCCAGGTGGAGAACATCCGCTTCTATGAAACCGAAGGGCTACTACCAAAAGCTCCGCGAACGGATTCCAACTACCGCGTCTACGACGATACGCATGTGAGCCGCCTGGCCTTTATCCGGCACTGCCGTTCCCTCGACATGACGTTGGCAGAAATCAAGGTTCTGTTGCGCTTCAAGGATTCACCGGAGCAGACGTGCGAAGAGGTGAATGCGCTGCTAGATGAACACATCGGGCACGTCGCTGCCCGTATCAGGGAGCTCAAGGAGCTGCAGACTGAACTGAAGGGACTTCGAGAACAATGCGGCGTTGCGCGAGACGCCGGCGTGTGCGGCATTCTTGGCGGCCTGGACCGTGCAGCGAGCAACAACTCGCGCGCGGCATCCAAGCCTCACGCAGGGCACGTCAAGGGCTCACACGGTGGTCTGGCCCGTTGAGCAGGCCGGGGCTCTCGGGCAGATGTGCGGGCGAGAACTTCAGCATCATCAAATGCTGACTTCCCTGTCCCCAGCGTGCTACGGCCCGCGTTCCACCCCTGCGTACTCGCGATTTACTCCCATGGAAACTTGGTCGCGAGTACATCGAATTAGTCCCGTGTGTCACCACGACGGTATAGCCGTCGCGGCCGCTCCGACGGCGGCAATCGCGAAAAAGCTGGACACGACACGCCATCCGAGTCGCGCACCGCCAATGCAAAAGGCGATGGCTGTCTTGCGGAGCATGTTCGCAATCGCGGCCAGCAGGATTGCAGTCGTAGCGGACGAAATGGACTTCAACCAGCGGTGGGCTGGTCACACCCGGCCACGACGCCGGTCGAGATCGTAAAGCGCTTGCGCTCGGAGGTGCTGGCCGCGCTCAACCATCTGGCCGCGCGCGAGCGTCTCTACACGATCACCTCGACCTGAAGGGCTCCACGCGCGAAGAGCTGCGCAGCTTCATGCGCAATGAGGTCGACCGCTGGGGCGCGATCGGAAGGAAGGCGGGCGTAAAGCCCGAGTGACACGCTGGAATGCTGGGCATCCATGAAGACTGCGCGCATGGATAACGAATCTGTAATGTGTCTGTCGGGTTGCCGTGGGCTACTGCCTCCTAGACTTTGTTTCGTGATGCAAGCCTCTTGCTTCACCTGGTCGCTGCCGCTGTGGCCCGCCAGACTCTTAGGAGACCATCATGAAGTTTCGCCATGTTTTGCTCGCCGCCAGCCTGGGTGCTGCCGCCTCCACGTCGTTCGCCACCCAGCTCTACCATCCTAGCAACGCCGAGGAAGGCGTGACCTTTCTGCCTCTGCACCAGTCCGGCGGGCTCACCCGCGATCAGGTCCGCACGAACGTGATGGGCGCGCAGCGCGATGGCACGCTCAGCTGGATCAACCGTGGCTATCCGGGCACCTATCTGCTCGTCCAAGGCCCGAAGCTGAGCAATTCGAGAGACCAGGTCAAGGCAGAACTGCGTGCCTGGCAGAAAACCCCGGTGACGCCGGACGGCTTGCGCTACGTTCCTGGGGAGATCGGTTGGGTGGAAGCGCGCTAGTCGCGTCGGCCCGAAAGACCGCAGCAAGTGTGCGTAAACGTGTCCCCTGACCACAAGCGCTACAAGTCTCAGTAGAATCCTTCGACCATGTCGCGTTTCCGTCTGTTCCTCGCCTGGCTGATCGTGGCCGCTATCCCGTTGCAGGGATTGGCGGCCTCGTCCATGCTGTTCTGCGGGATGGGCGGGCATCATGCGCCGGCTCAGGTGGCTTCAGCCCAAGCGCATTTGGCCTCGAGCGGCAGCGTTGCTAGCGCGGGACATGATCATTCCAAGCACAGCCATGCAAGCGATGTCCAGGCGAAGAAGACCGCCGACAAGGCGGGCAAGAAGCTGCCCGACACGGCTCACAAGTGCGCGGTCTGCGCTTCCTGCTGCAACATCGTTGCCATCACCGAGTTTCCGCAGCTGGTCGCCTTCGCTCCCGTGCCCCAAGCTGAGTTGGCCGAGCCCTTCGTGCTGATTCACGCCCGACCTTCCCAGGTCCCCGACAAACCACCTCGCGCCTGATCGCATCCACGAGCGCCAGTTCGACTGGCGCCGCGGGTGCTTTCGTTCGTCCGCCATGCCGTTTCAGCGATGGCGGTACATCCCCATGAACAACGCGAGGTTCTTATGTTTCAACCCATGCTGGCCCGATGGCTGGCAGTCTCAACGGGTCTGTTGACGCTGGCGGCGTCGGCCCAGACTCCTGCGGCTCCTCCTGCACGCGTCTCCGCACCCGCAACTGCAGCCGCCTCAGAGGCCAAGCCCGCAACACCCCCCGCATCCGCGGCGGCGACCGGTACGCTCGCCCCCGCTACGCGAACACAGACAGCGCCGGGCGGATACCGCTCGGCCCTGGAGGGCTACCAGCCCTATAGCGAAGAGAAGATCGTGCCCTGGAGAGAGGCCAACGACACGGTCGGCAAGATCGGCGGCTGGCGAGCCTACGCCAAAGAAGCAGCCGAGGGGCAGAGCCAACAAGGGCATGCCGGCCATGCCGCGCCCGCGGCGAGCGCGGCAAAGCCCGCCGCCAGCCAAGCCAAACCCTAGAGGCAAACCAAATGCAAAGAAACTTCCGTCTCGCCGTTGTAGGCGCGGCCGTGCTGCTCCTCGCCGGATGCGCGAGTGTCAATATCGATGAAGCTTTGGAGGAGACCAACCAGTCGACTCAGGGCTTCACTCAAGGCAAGCTGGAGCTCAGTCGCACCGAGCAGCAGCGCAATTCGCGCGGCGAGCTCAGCGAACAGCTTTTGGGCAAGCCCTTAACCATGGACGACGCCGTGCAGCTCGCTCTTGCGAACAGCCCATCGATGCAAGCGCTGGTGGCGCAGAGTTTGGCCGACATGGCCGCCGCCAACCAAGCCGGGAGAATCGCCAATCCCGTCTTCACGTTTGAGCGTATCCGCGCCGGCGACGAATTGGAGTTGGGGCGCCTGCTTTCCATCGGGCTGCTGGACCTGCTCACGCTGCCCCGGCGCCTTGCAATTTCCCGCAACCAGACGGCTCAGGCCAAAGTGCAACTGAGCGGCACTGTGGTGGAGCAAGTGAGTCAGGTCCGGCAGGCTTGGGTTCGCGCTGTCGCCGCCCAACAGCTGCTGCAGTACGCCGACCAGGTCAACCGATCGGCCCAGGCCAGCGCGGAGCTTGCAAGGCGCATGCAGCAGGTGGGCAACTTCACCAAGTTGCAGCGCGCACGGCAGCAGGCTTTCTATGCCGATTCGGCTGCGCAGTTGGCTTCGGCGCATCATGCGGTCACCGCCGCGCGCGAGGAACTGGTGCGTCTGCTCGGGTTGACGGACGCGCAGGCGATGCAGCTCAAGCTGCCGGATCGCCTGCCTGATCTGCCGAAGGAACCGAAGGCGGCCACTGACGTCAGCGCGTCCGCTCTGCAGCAGCGCATTGACGTTAAGCTGGCTCGCTTGCAGCTTGACGTGGCCGGGAAGTCGCAAGGCCTCTCGCTTTTAAACAGCCTGCTGGATGTCGAGGCCGGGGTGCGCCGCGATACCGTCTTCGACAACCATTCCGGTGAGAAGAGCCACCGCCGAGGCTATGAGCTGGAGATCCGGCTTCCGATCTTTGACTGGGGCGGAGCCCAGCGCGCCAGCATGAATGCGCAGTCGCTGGCCGCAGCCAACCGCTACGAGGCCGTCGTGCGCTCAGCCTCGTCGCAGTTGCGCGAGAGCTACTCGGCCTATCGAACCGCCTACGACCTCGCCAGGCACTACCGCGACGAAATCGTGCCGCTGCGCAAGGTGATGGCCGAGGAGAACGTGCTTCGCTACAACGGCATGTTGATTGGGGTATTCGAGCTGCTGGCCGACAGCCGCGACCAGGTCGCCAGCGTCATGCAGGCCATCAACGCACAGCAGCAGTTCTGGCTGGCCGACGCAGGCCTCGCCTCTTCGGTCATCGGCAAACCGATCGCCATGGGCGCCACACCAGTCTCCACCAGCACCACAAGTGGCATGGAAGGGCCGGGCCACTGATGGCTCGCCACCGAACACACACGGAATCACAATGACTAGCAGACGCAATTTCTTATCCGGCGCCGGTGCGATCACGGGCGCGATCGCCGCAGCCTCGGTCAGCAAGGTCGCCATGGCGGCATTGCCCGAACCGGTCGTGCAGACCAGGCCCGACACCATGCCGCCTCTGGTGTCCAACACCGGGCGGCACTACAACCCCATCGTCACGCTCAACGGATGGACCCTGCCCTGGCGCATGAACAACGGCATCAAGGAATTCCACCTGGTCGCCGAGCCGGTCGTGCGCGAGATGTCGCCCGGCTTCAAGGCGCACCTCTGGGGCTACAACGGCCAATCGCCGGGGCCGACGATCGAAGTGGTCGAAGGCGACCGCGTGCGCGTGTTCGTCACCAACAAGCTGCCTGAGCACACCAGCATTCACTGGCATGGCCAGCGGCTTCCGAACGGCATGGATGGCGTGGCGGGCCTGAACCAGAAGGCTATCGAGCCGGGCAAGACGTTTGTCTACGAGTTTGTTGCACGCCGGCCCGGGACCTTTATGTACCACCCGCATGCGGACGAGATGACGCAGATGGCGATGGGGATGATGGGTTTCTGGGTAACCCATCCGAAGGCCAAGCATCCGCTGATCGACGAGGTGGACCGCGACTTCGTCTTCCTGCTCAACGCCTACGACGTCGACCCCGGCGCCTACACGCCCAAGATCATGACGATGACGGACTTCAACCTGTGGACGTTCAACAGCCGCATCTTTCCGGGCATCGACTCGATGAACGTGCGCAAGAACGACAAGGTGCGCATCCGCATCGGCAACCTGACGATGACCAACCATCCCATCCACCTGCATGGCCATGAGTTTCTGGTCACCGGCACGGACGGCGGGCCGACGCCCAAGAGCACGCGCTGGCACGAGGTGACGACGGACGTGGCCGTGGGCCAGATGCGCCAGATCGAGTTCCTGGCCGACGAGGAGGGCGACTGGGCCTTCCATTGCCACAAGAGCCATCACACGATGAATGCGATGGGCCATGACGTCCCGACCATGATCGGCGTGGACCACCGCAAGGTGGTCAAGGAAATCACCAACCTGGTACCGGACTACATGGTCATGGGCGAGCGCGGCATGGCCGACATGGCGGAGATGACGATGCCGCTTCCGGACAACACTGAACCCATGATGGGCGGGCAAGGCCCGTTCGGGTCCGTCGAAATGGGCGGCATGTTCACCGTGGTCAAGGTCAGGGCCGACCAAAAGCCTGGCGACTACAAGAACACCGGTTGGTTCAAGCACCCCGCGGGCACCGTGGCCTATGAGTTCAAAGGCCAGCTGCCCAACCCGGCGCGCTTCCAGTCCGAAGGATCAGGCTCCATGCCTGCCCGGGCAAAGCCAAATAAGGAAGTGGAAGTCCAGATCCGTAAACCCTCGTCCGGCCATTCCGGCCATTAACCCGGCAATTCCGCCAACCGTGTCATTGAAAGGACATTTGAGATGAAACTACTGAACGCACTGCTGGCAGCAGCACTGATAGGCGTGTCGCTGGGGGCCGTGGCGCACGAAGGCGAAGATCACGGGAAGAAGAAGGCGGGGGCCGTCAAGAAGGAACAGAAAGACTGGGGCATCGCTGGTGATGCGAACGCCGTGAAGCGGACGATCGAGGTCACCATGACTGACAACATGCGGTTCACGCCGGACAAGATTGAGGTCAAACAGGGAGAGACGGTCAAGTTCGTCATCAAGAACAACGGCAAGATGATGCACGAGATGGTCGTCGGCACGAAGAAGGTGCTGGACGAGCATGCGGCTCTCATGATGAAGTTCCCGAACATGGAGCACGAAGAGCCCTACATGGCCCACGTGGCGCAGGGCAAGACCGGCGAGATGATCTGGAACTTCAATCGCCCTGGCGATTTCGACTTCGCCTGCCTGATCGCTGGCCACTATCAGGCTGGCATGGTCGGCAAGATCAAGGTGGTAGCGGCGGGAAAGAGTGATGGACACAGCACGCACAAGCACTGACGGAACCTTGCGCCGCCGAGCCTTTGTAATCGCAGGAGCGGCCGGAGTGGTGCTGCCCATCCAGGCCACAGCCTCCGCCAAGACGATGTTTGCCGAAGTCTGGAAAGACTCGAACTGCGGCTGCTGCAAGGACTGGGTGGCGCATCTGGAGGCCGGCGGCTTTAAGGTGAAGGTCAACGACACCGGCAACGACCGCATCCGCGAGCGGCTGGGCGTGAAGGCCGAGTACGGGTCATGCCACACCGCGCTCGTCGGCGGCTACGCCATCGAGGGACATGTGCCGGTGCGGGAGATCAAGCGACTTCTCAAAGAAAAACCGACCGCTCTCGGCTTGTCGGTGCCGGGCATGCCCGTTGGATCGCCAGGAATGGATGGAGGGCTCCATGGGAACCGCAAGGATCCTTACAGCGTGATGCTGCTGACCAAGGAAGGCGGCGCCACGATTTATCAACGCTACTAAGGAAGTAAATTATGAAAGTCATCAAACACGCACTACTGGCCGCGGCCGTCGGCTTTGCCGCTGCTCTGCCGTTGACGGTTCTGGCGCAGGCCGCGGCAACGGGCGCCGCCACGACCGCCAAGCCGGCGGCAGGCGAAATGACCGAGGCCGAAGTGCGCAAGGTCGACAAAGACAGCAAGAAGATCACGCTGAAACACGGGGCGATCAAGAACCTGGACATGCCGCCCATGACCATGGTGTTCGGCGTTAGCGACGAGAAACTTCTGGACAAGGTCCAGGCCGGCGACAAGGTTCGCTTTACCGCCACCGGGGAAGGCGGCAAGTACACGGTGACGGATCTCCAGCCCGCCAAGTAAGGGCGGGGCGGCCGATGGCCCATGACATGTTCGAGATTGCCAACGCCTCGCAGGAGAGGTTGAACATCATCTTGGTGGGCGGCGGATTTATCGGCCTTTTCTTGGCCGCTTTGACAGGGTTTTTTTATCTGGCGCGACAATCGCCGCGGCTTGGGAAGGCCCAGGCAACGCCGACTTCGCACACGCAAGTCTCGAAGACGGTGACAACGCCGCGGAGACTTGCCTACGAGTGAGTGACGGACGCCCGTTGGGGCGCCGAAGGGAGTTGGGGCAGCAGTCAGTGCCAGGCGGTGCTGAAAGAGTCGCGGCGTTGTGTGGTGCAACCGTCGCTAGGTCGTTCAATCTTTTCTTGGAGAAACTCATGCCCCACCAAAAGCACCTCTCGTGCATCGAAGCCTGCCACGCCTGTGCCGTCGCGTGCAACCATTGCGCTGCATCCTGCCTGCAGGAGCAGGACGTGAAGACGATGGCGCGCTGCATCGCGCTCGACATGGATTGCGCCGCGATCTGCCAACTGGCAGCCGCCGCGATGGCCCGTGGCAGCGAACATGCGAAAGCCATCTGCGGCCTGTGCGCCGACATCTGCCAGTCGTGCGGCGACGAATGCGCCAAGCACGACATGGAGCATTGCAAGAAATGCGCGAAGGCGTGCCATCAGTGCGCCCAGGAATGCCGCAAGATGGCGGCGATGGCCTGAATCCGGAACGATCAACAAACATAAAGGAAAACGACATGACTCAACAACGCAAAAAAATCCTGGCAACGGCCGCAGCGGTGCTTGCGCTCACCACCGGCCTGGTGCACACGGCCGTTCAGGCTCAGGCCAGCAAGCCCGCTCACTCCGGCGGGCACAGCACGGCTGCCAGCGCTTCAGCGGCGCCTTCAGGCGGTGGCATGGACATGAAGGCGATGATGAAGGACAACAACGACAAGATGGCAGGCATGACCATGACTGGAAAACCTGATGTCGATTTCGCGATGATGATGAAGATGCATCACCAAGGCGCGATCCAGATGTCCGAAGCCCAGCTCAAAGACGGGAAAGATCCGGAAATGAAGAAGATGGCGCGCAAGATCATCGCTGACCAGAAGAAGGAAATTGCGCAGCTCGACAAGTTCCTGGCGAAACAGGGACATTCGATGGACAAGATGAAGAAATAGGAGCTCGTGGCGCCCAGTTCTCAGTGGCATGCGCTGGGCGGCCACGGCTTCTGGCCGGTGGCCCGGCGCTCGTTGCTTGCGCGACGGCGCTTGACCACCTTGGGTCAGACGCCTCTATCAAGCAGGTGTGAACGGTGCCATCTCAGACCGCGCCGGCGGCCGGCGATGGGAAGGTCAGCGTGAAGCGTGTCTCCCCACCCGGTTGACTCTGGGCCGTCACCTGTCCTCCGTGCGCAGTCATGATGGAGCGCACGATGGCCAACCCGAGTCCAGTCCCCCCTTCGGTCCGGGCCCGACCTGAATCGACGCGATAGAAGCGGTCGAAGACGCGTTCCAGTTGGGCCTGCGCAATGCCTTCACCAACGTTTGTCACGGCGACCAACGTGCCTTCTGCGCCGACTTCCACCGAAACGCGAACTACGGAGTCCGCACGCGCGTGCCGGATGGCGTTGCTGACCAGGTTCGTTATCGCGCGCTGAAGAAGAATGCGATCGGCCTTGACCGGCGCATTGCCGGCGACCTGGACCGAAACGCCGCGTTCTTCGGCCACCAGCGACAAGTAGTCAGCGATCTTGCCTGCCTCGTGCCCGAGGTCGACGGTTTCCAGCTGCACCGGGTTTTCATGGCTTTCTGCCCTGGCAATGAGCAACATGTCCGAGATCAGCCGTGACAGGCGATCCAGTTCCTCGACGTTGCCCTCCAGTACCTGTTGAAGATCGGAGACAGTGCGCGTTTGGGATAGCGCCACCTGCGTGCGGCCCAACAGAGTTGCGACAGGTGTACGCATTTCGTGAGCCAAATCCCCGGAAAACTCTTGAAGACGGCGATACCCGATGTCGATGCGTCCGAGCATCCCGTTGAACTCGTTGGCAAGCTCGACCAACTCCGTCGGAAGGCCCGAAGTGGACACGCGTTGGCCGAGCGTCGCCGCGTCGATCGAGGCCGCGAGCCGATGGAAGCGGCGCAAGGGGGCGAGGCCGGTTCGCGCTAGTAACCAGGCGCCAACCGCAATACCCATCAGCAGCAAGGGCAGGCCAACCAGGGTCGTATTGATAAAGCCGGCCAGCAGTTGCCTGTCAGGACGCCGGTCAAGGGAGATGAAAAAGCGCATTGACTGCCCGTTCGCGACCCGGCCTAAGCCGCGGATAGCGCTGAGGCGGGATCCCGCGGGGGCGGTCCACGACTGAATTGAGTTGGCTTCGTCGGGCATGGACTCCAAGGCAGTCAACGATTGCTTCGCGATGTCGGAGAAGGGAAACGTGGCGTCGGTCGCCGGATCGATCAAGGTCAGGTGCAGTTCTTCGTGTCCGATCAGCAGGTCACCGAATCGATGACGGTTCTCCTGGATCGCGGCGGGAGAGGGAATCTCCGACAGAACGTGCAGTAACAGGTCTCTCTTTCCTTGCAATTCGGCAAAAGACCGCGCATCCAATTGCTGCGACAGTGCAACATACCCGACCACGATCGCACCGCCCACCACGATCAAACCGAACAGGGCACTGGCAATCGCGATGCGCAGCGCCAAGGAGGCGGGGCGCAAAGAGTCGATTGAGCGTCCTGGGGTCACCCCCGCCGCTCCAGGACGTACCCAACGCCGCGCACGGTGTGGATCAGCTTCTGCTCGAACGGATCATCGATCTTGGCGCGAAGCCTGCGAATCGCCACTTCGACGACGTTCGTGTCGGAGTCGAAGTGGATATCCCACACCAGGGACGCGATCTGGGTTCTGGACAGAACCTCGCCGGTCTTTTGCATCAAGAGCGTGAGCAGGGCGAACTCCTTGGCGGACAAATCGATGCGCTGGCCGGTGCGCGTGGCCCGGTGCCGCACCGGATCGATCTCAAGGTCTTCCACGCGAAGAACCGGGTTCACGGCCGCCGGCTGCCCGCGCTTGAGCAAGGCTTTGACTCGGGCCAGCAGCTCCGGAAACTGAAAGGGCTTGATGA
Source organism: Pseudomonadota bacterium (assembly GCA_040386635.1). GTDB lineage: Bacteria > Pseudomonadota > Gammaproteobacteria > Burkholderiales > Burkholderiaceae_C > Ramlibacter. The sequence goes on along the minus strand of JAZKFD010000125.1, from coordinate 24,443 downwards.
GGTAGTCGTCGGCGCCGAGGTCGAAGCCGCGCACCTTATCGTCCATTTTCCCCCGCGCCGTGAGCATCAGGACAGGAACCTGCTTGGATGTGCGCAGGGCGGAAAGCACCGCAAAGCCGTCAATACCCGGCAGCATGACGTCCAGCACGACCAAGTCATGATCACCGTTCGCCGCGGCGTGCAACCCATCCGTGCCATTGTGGGCGACCTCAACCGCATATCCGCTCTCGGAAAGACCCTGGCGCAGGTATTCCGCCGCTTTGGCCTCGTCTTCGATGACCAATATCTTCAACTCAGCACTCTCTCGAACATAACGTTTTCGTAATCTGCGGGTCAGCGCGGTGTTGTGGGAAGGTCCTTAAAGTGGGAACCGTGATGCAGGCGTTGCATCTTGCTGTCCCTTGCGGGCCAGCCCCTTGCAAACGATGTTAAAGGAGTTCTGACTATGTTGTTCCGTAAATCGCGTTTCGCACCGGCCCTCTTCGCCGCTGCCATATCCGTCGCTGCCTCAGGTGCCGTACTGGCTGCCACCGATGCGCCGGCGGGGGCGCCCACCTCAGCGACGACGGCCTCAGCCAAACTGACCGCCGGCGAGGTGCGCAAGGTCGATGCCGAGCAAGGCAAGGTGACAATTAAGCACGAGCCGATCGGCAATCTCGACATGCCCGCCATGACGATGGTGTTCAAGGCTGGTAAGCCTGAGCTGCTCAAAGGCATCCAGGCGGGTGACAAGATCGAGTTTCGCGCCGAGAACGTGGCGGGCGCTTTCGTGGTGACCGACATCAAGCCCGCGAAGTAACGAACTCTCGTCGCTTTCCTCCGCTCCGGCGTCTTAAAAGGCGCCGGAGCGTTTCCATCGTGGCCTGAACAACTAGGACAATCCGAGTCGACAACGTTTTTTTTACGGAGGACTCCCTTTGCCGATCTCGGGAGCGGTAGCCCTGCAATACTTACTGCCGAACCGGCTGCTGACTCTTCTGGCAGGGAAAGTCGCGAGCCGCCGTGGTGGAGCAGTAACGCACGCGCTGATTCGCTGGTTCGTTCGCCACTATGAAGTGGACATGAGCGAGGCCGCGGCGCCCAGCGTAGAGTCGTACTCGACCTTCAATGATTTCTTCACGAGGGGTTTGCGCGAAGGGACTCGGCCCGTTGAAGCCGCAACGTTCGTATCACCGGTCGATGGCTGCATCAGCGAAGTTGGCGCCATCGAGCAGTATCAAATCGTTCAGGCAAAAGGGCACAGCTACACAGTGCATGCCCTTCTTGCCGGCGACGACAGGTTGTCGCAGCACTTTCACCAGGGGCAGTTTGCGACGATCTATCTCGCGCCCAAGGACTATCACCGCGTTCACATGCCATGCGACGGACGGCTGGTGCGCATGATTTACGTGCCTGGCGACCTGTTCTCAGTCAACCCTCAGACCGCGCGGGGTGTTCCCGGCTTGTTCGCGCGCAATGAGCGCGTCATCTGCGTGTTCGAGTCGGCACATGGAACGTTTGCGGTCGTGCTCGTGGGCGCCACCATTGTGGGCAGCATTTCCACGGTTTGGCACGGTGTCGTGTGTCCACCCCGTGCGCGCAGGGTTCGCGAGTGGCACTACCGAAGCGAAAGCGTCGTGCTGCGCAAGGGGCAGGAAATGGGGCGGTTCCTGCTCGGCTCCACGGTGATACTGCTCTTTCCCGAGAAGACGCTCGACATTCTTGCTCATTGGGGCCCTGAGAAGCCTGTGCGGATGGGCGAGGCGATGAGTCATTGATCGCAAGGTGAAGGTTCCGGGCCAGCAGCCCACTCCCGCCAGCGTCCGAGCGCGGCTTGCGTTCATTACTTCGCCTCGTGCGGCCCCTGTTCCACGCGAATTGTCCGTAAACGCAGGGCGTTGAGGATGACGCTGACGGAGGACAGTGCCATTGCCGCCGCTGCGATGATTGGAGATAGAAGCCAGCCGAAGAAGGGGTAGAGGACACCTGCCGCAATCGGTACGCCGGCCACGTTGTATACAAAGGACAGGAATAGGTTCTGGCGGATGTTGCGCATAGTTGCCCGCGAGAGCCCTCGTGCGCGCACGATGCCCATCAGGTCTCCCTTTAGCAGAGTGATGCCGGAGCTTTCCATGGCGACATCGGTGCCGGTGCCCATCGCGATTCCGACTTCGGCAGCGGCCAGGGCGGGCGCATCGTTGACGCCATCTCCCGCCATGGCAACGATGCGGCCCTCGCTGCGCAAACGTTGGACGATCCTTGCTTTGTCCTCCGGAAACACTTCCGCCTCAACCTCCTCGATCCCGAGCTCTTTGGCAACCGCCAGCGCCGTCGTCTTCCCGTCCCCCGTCAACATCACGATCCTGACGCCGGCATCGCGCAAAGCCTGAAGGGCGGCGGGCGTTGTCGCCTTGATCGGGTCGGCGATGGCGACGAACCCTGCAAGCCTGCCCTCCCAGGCCACGAAGATCACGGTGGCGGATCGGACTCTCTGTTCCTCCGCAGCTACCTCCAGGGGTGTGACATCGATATGGCGCTCGGCAAGAAATTTTGCGGCTCCGCTCACCAGTTCGACTCCGTCGAGCTTGCCGACGACTCCCTTGCCTACCGGCGAATCGAAGTCGGTGACTTCTGAGAATGGCATCTTGCGTTCGAGCGCGGCGGCGACGACTGCCATCGCCAACGGGTGTTCGCTGGCCCTTTCAACGCTGGCAAGTTTCTGGAGAACGTCTTCCGCTTGGAATCCGGGCGCCGGCTCGATGTGGACGACCTTGGGGCGTCCTTCGGTCAAGGTGCCGGTCTTGTCAACGACGAGGGTATCCACCTTTTCCATGCGTTCCAGAGCCTCGGCGTCGCGAATCAGCACGCCATGCTGCGCGCCACGCCCGACGCCCACCATGATGGACATCGGCGTAGCCAGGCCGAGCGCGCACGGGCAAGCAATGATCAGCACCGCGACGGACGTGATCAGCGCGTACGAGAGCGCCGGGCTAGGACCCCAGAATAACCATACCGCAAATGTAACCAGAGCGACGACGATGACCACGGGAACGAACCATCCTGCTACCTGATCCGCCATGCGCTGGATGGGGGCGCGGCTGCGCTGCGCTGCGGCGACCATGTGAACGATCTGCGAAAGCAGCGTATCGGCCCCCACCTTTTCAGCGAGCATGACGAAGCCACCGGTCTGGTTGATCGTTCCGGCTGTGACCTTGGATCCCGGTGTTTTCGCCACCGGCATCGGTTCGCCGGTCACCATCGATTCGTCCACCGTGCCCTTGCCCTCCACCAACGACCCGTCCACGGGCACCTTCTCGCCGGGGCGAACGCGCAACCGATCGCCGACCTGGATCGTGTCGATCTGGACAGTTTCATCCGATCCATCAGGGCGTATGCGGAGCGCCGTCTTGGGCGCCAAGTCCAGCAGAGCCTTGATGGCGCCTGACGTCTTCTCGCGCGCTCGCAGTTCCAGCACCTGTCCGAGGAGCACCAACACCGTAATGACAGCGGCTGCCTCGAAGTAGATCGCGACTGCACCGCCATTGCCGCGCAGTTCCGCCGGAAATAGTCCAGGCGCGAGCGTGCCGACCATCGAGTAGATCCAGGCCGCGCCCGTGCCGAGCGCGATCAGGGTGAACATGTTGAGGCTGCGGTTCTTCAACGATGCCCAGCCGCGCACAAAGAAGGGCCACCCCGCCCATAGCACCGCGGGCGTGCCGAGCACCATCTGAATCCAGTTGGAAGTCTGGGGTCGCACCAAGTGGCCGATGTTGAGGACGTGACTTCCCATTTCCAACGCCAGTACAGGCAAGGTGAGGGCCAGGCCGATCCAGAACCTGCGCGTCATGTCACGCAGTTCCGGGCTGTCCCCCGTATCGCCGAGCGCCACAACGGGCTCGAGTGACATGCCGCAGATCGGGCAGTTGCCCGGCCCCTTCTGGCGAATTTGCGGATGCATTGGACAGGTGTACTCCTCGCCTTCACCGCCCTTTGTCACCGCAACGGCAGGGCCGGCAGGCTGTGGGGCTGTGCGACCCGGGGAATGATGGTGTTGGTGATGCGCATGCTCTGCGTGGGTCGACGCGGACCCCACGGGCTCCAGGTTCATTCCGCACTTCGGACATTTGCCGGGACCAGGCTGCCGAACCTCGGGGTGCATCGGGCATGTGTATTCGCTGCGCTCCGCTGTCGCCGCGCCGGCCCGATGCTGGTCTTCTTGCTGCATTGTGGGTTCCTACCGTTGTTGTTTGATTGTCGCCCCGCGGGTTCGCCCGAGGTCGTGCTGTATCAATCGCCCAATGACCGGACGACCACCCAGATTGCCACGACCGCAAGGCAAGCCCAGCAGAGCCAGAAGAGGGCGGACTCCCACCATATCGAGCTCCGCGCGCTTCGCTCGAACTGATGTTTCAACGTCATCCCCACGCCGTGTACAACGATGCCCACCATGAGCAGCGGGACGGCAATGTCGCGAAAAATATCAGGTGCGATCAGAGCCAAACCAGCGCCAAGGGCGATTGCTCCCAGTCCGGATGCAAGCTCCGCGCCTTTGGCTGTGGCTGGGGTCAATTCGTGCTGATCCATGGCGAGTTTCGTCTAGCCGCAGCATGAACTGCCAGGCTCACCGCCCGCTTGACGCACATCAACTGGCGCGGACTTGCGGGTTCCGCAGCAGCAGCCGCCAGCTCGCTTTTGCGCAGGAGCAGGGCTGTCAGGTACGGCCTCAACGGTGTACCCGGCGTCGGCGATCGCATCTGCCAACTCGGCCTCAGCCGTATCGCCAGAGATTCGCACCAGCTTCTCCTGGAGATTAAAGTCCAACCGGGCGTCCTTGGTGACGGAGGCAACGGCGCGAGCAATCGTGCTGGCGCAGTGGCCGCAGGTCATGTCGGGGATTCGAAAAGTGGTCATTGCATGCTCCTTTCAAGGGCAGTAAAGCAACTGTAGACCTTGACACTGTGGCAAGGTCAAGGGGTAACTAGCCAGCTGTGCCACGCGCTTGACCTTGGTCAGGCAGAACAGAGGTATTGATGAGACGAACCCACATAAAGCACGTCGGCACGTAACTCACTGGCCACTGCTCCTACAATTGCCTGGTGTCCACGTTTCGTCGTCATCGTGTCCTCACGGTGCTTTTCGCACTGATCAGCCTTCTGTTCATGCAGCTGGCGGTGGCAGGCTACGCGTGCCCGCTCGAAAGCAAGGTTAGCGAGATTGCAGCCATGGCCGAGGCCGGACTGCCTTGCGCCGGCGACATGGCCACTGTAGATGGCGACCAACCGGGGCTGTGCCACGCACACTGTCAGTCTGCCCAACAAGCCGCAGACAAGGTTCAGGCTTCGACGCCGGCGGGCGTCATGGCAATGGGCTTCACCTACACCATCGAACCTACCCGGGGGTTCGTGCCGGCCAGGCCCGCGCATGCCCCCTTGCTGTTGCGAAGTACGGCCCCGCCGATCGCTGTTCGCAACTGCTGCTTCCGAATTTGAAACTCCGGCGCGTTTGAAGCTGCGGCGCAATCGGCGCCCGCGGGTTGTTCTTCATCGTCTGGAGTTGTCATGTCCACTGTTTTTTCCCGGCGCATCGGCACCGCTGCCGTCCTGGCTGCGATCCTCATCCCGCCCGCTTCGGCAGCGGAGCCCCTGACCCTGCAGGAGGCGCAGCGAGTAGCCGTCGGGCGTTCGCAGCTGCTGGTCGCCAACAATGCCTCGATTGCCGCCACGCGGGAAATGGCCGTGGCTGCCGGGCAACTGCCCGATCCCATTCTGAAATTTGGCATCGAGAACCTTCCCGTCAACGGCCCGGATCGTCTTAGTCTTTCGCGCGACTTCATGACCATGCGGCGCATCGGCCTGTCCCAGGAAATCCCCGCCACGCAAAAGAGGCAGTTGCGAGCCGAGCGTTACGAACGTGAAGCGGGTCGGGCCTCTGCAGAGCGATTGCTCAACGTCGCGAACATCGAACGCGAAACTGCGCTCGCATGGATTGAGCGGTTTTACAACGACAAGATGCGCGACCTCCTGCTGCGGCAGATTCGGGAAACAGAGCTCCAGGTGCAGACTGCGAAGTCGGGCTACGGGACCGGGCGCAACAGCCAATCCGATGTGCTGGCAGGTCACGCCGCGCTCGTGACGCTGGAAGACCGGCTCACCCAGATTAACCGTCAGGACCAGAACGCTTCCTGGACGCTGGCGCGCTGGGTTGGCCCGGCCGCTAACCGCTCGATCTCTGCCGTTGCCCCAGCCTGGCAGGACAGCCACGTGGATGGAGGTTCAATCGAGGAGCATGTTGCGTACCACCCCGACCTTGTCATCGCGAGGGCACAGGTCGAAGCGGCCGAAACCGAAGCCCGTCTGGCTGAGACCAACAGGAAGGCTGACTGGAGCGTGGAGGCCACGTACAGCCAGAGAGGGCCGACTTACTCCAACATGGTTTCCATCGGGGTGTCGGTGCCGCTGCAATGGGACCGCCGCAACCGCCAGGATCGCGAGGTCTCGGCGAAGCTGGCCGCGGTGGATGAGGCGCGTGCCAAGTACGAGGAGATGCTGCGCCAACACGAAGTCGAAGTGCGCAACCTGCTCAATGACTGGCGGACGGGGAAAGGCAGGGTGGCCCGCTACCGGGACGAGCTGGTGCCAATCGCAAAGCAGCGGTCCGAAGCGGCGTTGACTGCATACCGAGCAGGCAAGGGCGACCTTGCCGCAACGCTCGTGACCCGCCGTGATGAAGTCGACGCCCACATCCAGGCACTGGCGGTCGAGATGGAAGCCGCCCGTGCCTGGGCGCAGATCAACTTTCTGATCCCCGATCACGCAGGCGCCATGCCTCGCCAGGAAAAACCATGAACAAGAACTACGTCATTGCGGGATCGTTATTGGGTCTGGCCATCACTGGCGGCGGTTACGCACTCTACGAAATGGGCGTGCGCCAAGGCACCACGAAATCTGTAGCCGCACCCGCATCATCCCAATCGCAACCCATGGGCGCCGTGCCGCAGTCGATCGCGGAAGGCGAAGAAGCCACGCGGCGGCACATGGGGGCGAGCATCAAGGCGGGTGATCTGGATCCGGCGAACGGTCGCAAGATCCTGTATTACCACGACCCGATGGTGCCCGGGAACAAGTTCGACAAACCCGCCAAGTCTCCTTTCATGAACATGATGCTGGTGCCCGTTTATGCGGACGGCGACACCGATCAGGGCAAAGTTACGGTGAGTTCGCGCATCCAGCAGAACCTGGGCGTCCGCACAGCGGTCGTCACGCAGGGCAAGCTGACGCCACAGGTAGCCGCAGTCGGAAGCATCGCGTTCAACGAGCGAGATCAGGCCATTGTCCAGGCGCGCGCGACGGGCTACGTGGAGCGCCTTCATGTGCGCGCGACTCTGGACCGGGTCGGCAAGGGGCAGCCGCTGGCAGATTTGTATGTGCCGGACTGGGTGGCCGCGCAGGAGGAGTTTCTTTCGATCAAGCGAATGCAGGACAACGACCTGGCGGGCCTGGTCGACGGCGCGCGCCAGCGGATGCGGCAGGCTGGCATGAGCGAGGACCAGATCCGCCTGGTCGAGCGCACCGGCAAGACCCAGCCGCGCATCACCATTGTTTCGCCTATTGCGGGCGTGGTGGTTGAACTGGCGGTCCGCGAAGGCATGACGGTGATGCCGGGCGCGCCGCTGTTTCGCATCAACGGCCTGTCCACGGTGTGGGCCAATGCGGAAGTTCCGGAAAGCCAGGCGGCCCTGGTTCGGCCGGGCGCAATGGTTCGCGCGCAAAGCCCGGCCGCGCCCGGCGTTTCGTTCGAAGGCCGCGTCCAGGCGCTGCTGCCGGACGTCAATGCGACGACCCGGACGTTGAAGGCCCGCTTGGAACTGGCGAACCCGGGATTCCGGTTGGTGCCGGGCATGTTCGTGTCGATGCAATTCATGGACGCGCGCGCCGAGAACGCGCTGCTGGTACCCAGCGAGGCCGTCATCCAGACCGGTAAGCGCGCTGTCGTCATCGTGGCCGAAGACAATGGCCGGTTCAGGCCGGTCGAGGTGCAGGCAGGGATTGAATCGGGTGGCCAGACTGAGATCAAGCAGGGGCTTCAGGCGGGGCAGAAAGTCGTCGTCTCGTCGCAGTTCCTGATTGATTCCGAGGCGAGCCTCAAGGGAGTCGAGGCGCGATTGAACGGCGCACCGCCACCCACGGCGGCCAACACCGCCCAGCGTCACGAAGGCGAGGCGAAGATCGAAGCGATCGACAAGGACTCGTTGATGCTTTCCCACGGCCCGATCCCCTCCATCAAGTGGGGCCCGATGACCATGGAGTTCAAGCGGCCGCCGCCCAACGCACTGCCGCGCAATCTGCAGGTCGGCGACAGCATCACCTTCGAGTTCTTCATGGGGCCTGACGGCGCCCAGCTGACCCGTGTGTCGCCGAACAGCGCGCCCGCGACCCAAGGGGCGAAGAAGTGATTGCGCGGCTGATCCGCTGGTCGATCGTCAACCGCTTCCTGGTGCTGTTGGCCACGCTGGGCATCAGTGCTTGGGGCGTGTACTCATTGCTGCGCACGCCGCTGGATGCTCTGCCCGACCTCTCGGACGTGCAGGTCATCATCCGCACGTCCTACCCAGGGCAGGCGCCCCGCATCGTCGAAAACCAGGTGACTTACCCGCTCACCACGACCATGCTGTCCGTACCGGGCGCCAAGACCGTGCGCGGCTACTCGTTCTTCGGCGACTCGTTCGTCTATGTGCTATTCGAGGATGGGACGGATTTGTACTGGGCCCGCTCGCGGGTGCTGGAGTACCTGAACCAAGTCCAGTCGCGGCTGCCGGCAGCGGCTAAGGCGTCGCTCGGCCCGGACGCCACGGGTGTGGGATGGATCTACCAGTACGCGCTGGTCGATCGCGGCGGCACGATGGACGCGGGTCAACTGCGGGCGCTGCAGGACTGGTTCCTGAAGTACGAGCTCAAGACCGTTCCCAATGTTGCCGAAGTGGCGTCCGTGGGCGGCATGGTGCGGCAATACCAGATCGTGCTGGACCCGGACAAGATCGCTGCCTATGCGATCCCCCACACCAAGGTGGTGGAAGCTGTCCAGAAGAGCAACCAGGAGAGTGGTGGCTCCGTGCTGGAACTGGGCGAAGCGGAGTACATGGTGCGCGCGTCGGGCTATCTGCAGTCGCTCGACGATTTCCGGCAGATCCCGCTGATGACCACGCCGGCGGGTGTGTCCGTGCGCCTTGGCGACGTGGCACGCATCCAGGTCGGCCCGGAAATGCGCCGCGGCATCGGCGAGCTGGACGGAGAAGGCGAGGCCACCGGCGGCGTGATCGTCATGCGCTCCGGCAAGAACGCCCTGGAGACCATAGCCGCCGTGAAGGCCAAACTGAAGTCGCTGCAGGCCAGCCTGCCCAAGGGGGTGGAGATTGTCCCGGTGTACGACCGCTCCAGCCTCATCGAGCGAGCGGTCGAGAACCTGTCGTTCAAGCTGCTGGAAGAATTTCTGGTGGTGGCCGCTGTTTGCTTTGTCTTTCTCTTCCACCTGCGATCGGCGTTCGTTGCGATCATCTCCCTGCCGCTGGGGATTCTGGCCGCATTCATAGTCATGTACTACCAGGGCGTCAACGCCAACATCATGTCGCTGGGGGGTATCGCTATCGCCATCGGTGCCATGGTGGACGCCGCGGTGGTGATGATCGAGAACGCGCACAAGCACCTGGAGACCTGGGCGCACAACCATCCCGACCGAAAGCTGGAGGGCGAAGCGCGCTGGCAAGTGATCGGCGACTCGGCCGCCGAAGTCGGGCCGGCGCTGTTCTTCTCGCTGCTGATCATCACGCTCTCGTTCATTCCGGTGTTCACGCTCGAAGCGCAGGAGGGTCGGCTGTTCTCGCCCCTGGCATTCACCAAGACCTACGCCATGGCGGCAGCGGCCGGACTGGCGGTGACCCTGATTCCCGTGCTGATGGGGTATCTGATTCGTGGCCGCATCCCTGCAGAGAAAAGCAACCCGCTCAATCGCTTCCTGATCGCCGCCTATCAGCCGCTGCTCGATCGCGTCTTGCGCGCGCCGAAGGTCACACTGGGCATTGCGGCTGCGCTGCTGGTCGTGAGTCTCTGGCCGCTGCAGCACATTGGGGGCGAGTTCATGCCCAAGCTGGATGAAGGCGATTTGCTCTACATGCCCTCGGCCTTGCCCGGCTTGTCGGCGGGAAAGGCATCGGAGCTTTTGCAGCAGACCGACCGGCTGATCAAGACGGTGCCCGAAGTCGCCAGCGTCTACGGGAAGGCCGGGCGTGCAGAAACCGCGACCGACCCGGCACCCTTGGAAATGTTCGAGACGACAATTCAGTTCAAGCCCAAGGACCAGTGGCGTGCCGGCATGACGGCCGACAAGCTGGTTGAGGAACTGGACAAGATCGTGAAGGTGCCAGGCTTGGCCAACATCTGGGTGCCGCCGATCCGCAACCGCATCGACATGCTGGCCACCGGCATCAAAAGCCCCGTGGGTGTCAAGGTGGCTGGCACTGACCTGGCGGAGATCGACAAGGCAACGGCTGAAATCGAGCGTGTGCTGAAGGACGTGCCGGGCGTGTCGAGCGCGCTAGCCGAGCGGCTTACTGGCGGGCGCTATGTCGATGTCAACATCAGGCGCGACGCCGCCGCACGTTTCGGAATGAACATCACCGACGTCCAGTCGGTCATCGCATCGGCTGTTGGCGGCGAGAACATCGGTGAGACCGTGGAAGGACTGCAGCGCTTTCCGATCAACATGCGCTATCCACGCGAGATCCGCGACTCTCTCGAAAAGTTGCGCACCCTGCCCGTGGTGAGTCCGCAGGGCGCGCGGTTGGTGCTGTCCGACGTAGCCGATGTGCGCATCACGGATGGACCGCCGATGCTTCGCAGCGAGAATGCCCGCCTTTCCGGGTGGGTCTACGTCGATATCCGTGGCCGCGACCTCAAGTCTGCGGTGCAGGATATGCAGCGGGCGGTCGGCGAGAAGGTCAAGTTGCCGCCCGGCTATTCCGTTTCCTGGTCCGGTCAGTTCGAGTTCCTGGAGCGCGCGACGGCAAAGCTGAAAGTGGTGGTGCCCTTCACGCTGCTGATCATCTTCGTGCTGCTGTACCTGATCTTCACGCGATTCGAGGAAGCGTTCCTGATCATGGCCACGCTGCCGTTTGCGTTGATCGGCGGCATCTGGCTGCTCTACCTGCTGGATTACAACCTTTCCGTCGCCGGTGCCGTGGGTTTCATTGCGCTGGCCGGTGTCTCCGCCGAGTTCGGGGTGATCATGCTTCTCTACCTCAAGCACGCCTGGGAAGAGCGTCTGAAGCATGGCAAGACCGACGAAGAAAGCTTGCTGGATGCCATCCGCGAAGGCGCGGTGCTGCGGGTCCGCCCCAAGGCGATGACCGTGGCCGTCATCCTCGCGGGCCTGTTCCCGATCATGTGGGGCACAGGTACCGGGTCCGAAGTCATGCAGCGTATCGCCGCGCCGATGGTCGGCGGGATGATTACCGCCCCGTTGCTGTCGATGTTCGTCGTGCCGGCCGCTTACCTACTGATGCGACGGTCCAGGGCCGCACGCCGTCCCTTTGTCTTTCCTCGCTTCATGAAAGTACGCTCATGAAAACCTCCTCGTTGTCTGATTCTTTGACCCCTGACACCCTGCAAAGGATGGACGCCTACTGGCGTGCAGCGAACTACCTGTCGGTCGGGCAGATCTACCTCAGAGACAACCCTCTGCTAGAGCGCCCGCTCACGCTTGCAGACATCAAGCCGCGCCTGTTGGGCCATTGGGGCACGACGCCGGGTTTGAACCTTCTCTATGTTCACCTGAACCGGTTGATCAAGGAGAACGACCTGAACATGATTTACGTCATCGGCCCGGGCCACGGCGGGCCAGGTATCGTGGCGCACAGTTACCTGGAAGGGTCGTACACCGAACATTACCCGGCAATCGAACGCAACCGCAACGGACTGCAGCGGCTGTTTCGGCAGTTCTCGTGGCCGCAGGGAATTCCCAGCCACGTGTCGCCCGAAGTGCCGGGGTCGATCCACGAAGGCGGCGAACTGGGCTACTCGTTGGCACATGCCTATGGCGCTGCATTCGACAACCCTGATCTCATCGTCGCCTGCGTCGTCGGTGATGGCGAGGCCGAGACCGGCGCGCTGGCGGCGAGCTGGCATTCCAATAAATTCCTGAATCCCGAGCGCGACGGTGCGGTGCTGCCGATCCTGCACCTCAATGGCTACAAGATCGCCAATCCGACAGTGCTCGCGCGCATCAGCCGGGAAGAACTGACCAATCTGATGCGCGGCTACGGCCACGAGCCGCACTTCGTCGAAGGCGACGACCCGATGCTGGTGCACCAGATGCTGGCTGATGCGCTGGATTCGGCACTGGCGCGAATACGCGAGTTTCAACAGCATGCGCGAGCGCTCACCCCCGGACAGCCGATGCCACGCCCTCGCTGGCCGATGATCGTCTTGCGCACGCCCAAAGGCTGGACCGGGCCCAGGCAAGTCGACGGCAAACGGGTTGAAGGAAGCTGGCGCTCTCACCAGGTCCCGATTTCTGAGTTCAAGACCGGCGGACATGTGCAGCAGCTCGAAAGCTGGCTCAAGAGTTACCGGCCGGAGGAACTGTTCGACAAGGACGGTCGGTTGCTTGAAGAGTTGGCGACGCTGGCGCCGACGGGCCAGCGCCGCATGGGCTGCAATCCGCACGCCAACGGCGGCGCGTTGCTGAAGCCGCTGGACATGCCGTCCTTTCGCGACTATGCCGTTACGGTGGCCGAGCCAGGGTCAGTGGAAGCCGAGGCCACGCGCGTGCTTGGCGGGTTTCTGCGTGACGTGATGAGACTTAACCTGAAAGCCGCCAACTTCCGACTCTTCGGCCCAGACGAGACCGCGTCAAACCGGCTGGATGCGGTGTTCGAGGTGTCCGACAAGATGTGGCTGGACGGTGTGCAGGAGGAGCCTGACAACCACCTCAGCGCCAACGGCCGCGTGATGGAGGTGTTGAGCGAGCACCTGTGCGAAGGCCGTGTGGGCGATCGGCGCGGGGTTTCTTCTTGCCATGGCGACCCTGGTCCTGCGCGGCATCAAGGAATCGATGTGGGTGAATGTCGCATTCACCCTGGTCGAAGCCGCCGGCCTGCTGCTCGTCATTGCCGTGGGCATCCCCTACTGGGGATCGGTAGACCTGCTGGAGGTTCCGGATTTGCCTGGCGGCGACGCCACCGTCCTGCTCGTGATGCAGGGAGCGGTGCTGACATTCTTCGCGTTCATCGGTTTCGAAGACACGCTGAACGTCGCTGAAGAATGCCGCGACCCGCAGCGCACCATTCCAATTGCGCTGGTGACTGCGATGGTCATCGGCGCGCTGATCTACGTCGCAGTGGCCGTCTCGGCCGTTTCCGTTGTGCCATGGCGGGAATTGTCAGAAGCCCCCGGGCCGTTGACGGAGGTGATCGCGCGTGCCGCGCCTGCCATCGCGCCCTGGGTCTTTACCGTGGTGACGCTGTTCGCGGTCGCCAACACGGCGCTGGTCAACTACGTCACGAGTTCCCGCTTGGTCTATGGCATGGCGCGGCAGGGGCTTTTGCCGCGAGCGCTGGGCAATGTGCACCAGCGCTCGCGCAGTCCGCACCTGGCAGCCATCCTGCTGCTGGCGCTCCTGCTGCCGCTCGGAGTGTTTGGAAGCGTCGCCAACCTGGCCTCGGCCTCCGTGCTGCTGCTGCTGGCCGTCTTCGCCGTCGTCAATGGGGCACTGTTCATCCTGAAGGGGCGCCAGAGTGAGCCAGCCGGCCGCTTTGAAATTCCACGCTGGGTGCCAGCTGCGGGAACCGTCACATGCGTGGTGTTGGTTGGCCTGCGGGTGTACAGCAGTGACTGGCACGCCCCTGCTTTGGCTGGGGGGCTCCTGGCGGGAATCCTCGCCCTGTATGCACTACTTCGTCCGAAGTTGTCTTAGCTGTCGCCGTTCACGCTGTTCGCTTCGCCGGGGTCTTCAGCGCCCGAGCCTTCACCGTCGACTTCGTTGGTGCGGGGGCGACGAAGCTTTCCAAGTCTCCAAGAATTGGACAATCCGGCCGGTCATCGCCGTGGCAGCAGTGGATCAGGTGCCCCAGCGTCTTGCGCATGGATTCCATCTCCGTGATCTTGCGATCGAGCTCCGCAAGGTGCGCGGATGCCACCTTCTTCACACTTGCGCTTGGCCGCCTGCGGTCCTGCCAGAGCTTTACCAGCTCGCCAATAACGGGGATCGAAAAGCCCAGGTCGCGAGAGCGCTTGATGAAGCGCAGCGTGTGAACCTCCGACTCGCCATAGACGCGGTAACCCGACTCGGTGCGGTGGACCTTTGGCAGAAGGCCCAGCGACTCGTAGTGACGCACCATCTTCGGCGTCACTCCCGCCTTCTCGGCGGCTTCCCCGATGTTCATTCCATCACTGGTCGTTTTCATGCGGACCTTCCTCTCCAGCGGCGCAAGGTTAGTGCATTGGCGACCACGCTCACGGAGGAGAACGCCATCGCGGCTCCGGCGAGCATGGGGTTGAGCAGCCCGAACGCCGCAAGGGGAATGCCCACCACGTTGTAGATGAAAGCCCAGAACAGACCTTGACGGATCTTCGCGTAGGTCTTGCGCGAGATCTCGATCGCATCGGCCACCAGGCGGGGATCGCCGCGCATCAAGGTAACTCCCGCTGCGTGCATGGCGACCTCGGTGCCGGTGGACATCGAGAAGCCCACGTCGGCCGCGGCAAGCGCCGGCGCGTCGTTGATTCCATCGCCGACCATGGCGACGGCCAGCCCGCCGGCTTTGAGCTCGGAGACGACCCGCGCCTTGTCCGCCGGCAAAACTTCGGCGCGAACCTCGTCGATGCCCAGCTCCTGGGCCGCGACGCGCGCGGCGCCTTTGTTGTCGCCGGTGACCATGACGACCCTCACGCCTTGCTCCCTCAGGCTCGCGACGGCCTCCTTGGCGGTGGCCTTCGCTGCATCGCCAAACGCCAGCAGGCCGACGAGGCGCGCGGGCTGAGCGCCTTCGGCCAACCACGACACGGTGCGGCCCTCGTCTTCGAGCTCCTGGGCTCGCGAGGCCAACGGCGAGAGGTCGACGCCCAGCTCCTGCATCCAGCGAGAGCTCCCGAGGCTGAGAGCTTGCCCCTTCACCTTGGCCGCCATGCCACGGCCCGCGACGGACTGAGCGTCCTGCGCTGGAGCGATGCTGACCAAGTTCTCCTTGGCCGCGTCCAGGACGGCGCGGGCCAGCGGGTGCTCGCTCGCCGCTTGCACGCTTGCGGCCAGGCGCAGAAGGCCCGCGTGGTCGCCGTCGGCAGCTTCAAACGCCACCAGGCGCGGCTTGCCTTCGGTGAGGGTGCCAGTCTTGTCGAACGCGATGACCTTTACGTTGTGGGCGACTTCAAGGGCCTCCGCATCCTTGATCAGGATGCCTCGACGGGCGGCCACCCCTGTGCCGGCCATGATGGCGGTGGGCGTGGCAAGCCCCAGTGCGCACGGGCAGGCGATGACCAGAACGGCGACAGCGTTGAGAATTGCGCGCTCCCAATCACCTGTGGCCAAGCCCCAGCCGAGGAGGGTGACGAGGGCGATTCCCAGTACGACCGGGACGAAGACCTCGCTCACCTGATCGACCAGACGCTGGATGGGCGCCTTCTTGGCCTGAGCCGACTCGACCATCCGCGCGATGCGCGAAAGAGTGGACTCGGCGCCGACGGCGGTGGCGCGGGCCGTGAATAGCCCCTCCGCGTTCACCGAACCCCCGACGACCTTCGCGCCGGGAGCCTTCGCCACCGGCAGGCTCTCGCCTGTGATGAGCGACTCGTCCACGTGCGTGGATCCATCCAGAATCTCGCCGTCGACCGGTACGCGCTCGCCAGGGCGAACCACCACAACTTCACCGACCTGCACCTGCGCTGCGGAAACCTCGATTTCCACGTCGCCACGCCGCACGCGCGCCGTGTCGGGGCGCAGCGCATTGAGCGCTCGAATCGCCTCCGTGGTCTGATGCTTCGCGCGCTGCTCCAGCCACTTGCCTAGCAGGACCAACGTGATCACGACGGCGGAGGCCTCGAAGTAGAGGTGGGGCGCCTCGCCGTGCCCCTCGTGTCCCAGCCCTGCTATCAGCAAGTAGACCGAGAGACCGTAGCCCGCAGAGGTGCCGAGCGCGACCAGCAGGTCCATGTTGCCCGCGCGCGCTTTGACAGCCCTCAAGGCGGAGCGGTAGAAGCGTCCGCCCAGCCAGAACTGAACGGGCGTGGCCAGCGCGAACTGCCACCAGCCGGGGAGGGCCCAGTCGATGCCGAACAGCATGCCCAGCATCGGGAGCACAAGGGGCAGGGACAGAGCGGCGGCTACGGCGACGGGCCACCAATCCGGCAGGCCCGCCTTTTCAACCTTCGCGGCCGCGTCGGCTTCCTGCGGAAGCTTTGCCTGGTAGCCAGCCTTTTCAACGGCGGCCAAGAGCCGGGGAAGCACTTCGCTGGGGCGTCCCACAAACTTGACCTCGGCCTTCTCGGTCGCGAGGTTCACCTCGACCGACGTGACCTCTGGCAACTTGCGCAGCGCCTTCTCGACTCGGCCGACACAGGTGGCACAAGTCATCCCCTCAATCGCGAGGCTGGCTTGCTCCTCGAGGACGGTGTACCCCGCTTTCTCAACCGCACCGCGCAGTGTTGCGAGGTTTACCTGTGGCGATGCCGTGACGCTCGCGCTCTCCGTTGCGAGGTTCACGCTCGCGCTCTCGACGCCGGGCACTTTGGCCAACGCCTTCTCCACTCGGGACACGCACGAGGCGCAAGTCATTCCCTCGATCGGCAGTTCAATGCCAAGATTCTGGAGGTTCATTTTGGCCAGACTCGCTGGCAGTGTCGTCGTGTTCTGCATCTCTGCTCCTTGCGCCTGCACCCCAGGCGATGGAGGTATCTTCAAGCTTGCCATCGTGGCAAGGTCAAGTCCATTTTGACATAAGGGATACGCCGGACACCTATTGACCTTGACACGATGACAAGCTCGACGATTCAGGCCTTCAGCCAATTTTTTAAGGAGAAAACATGATTGAACTGAACCTACCGGACATGACCTGCGGCCACTGCGCGAGCACTGTCGCGCAGACGTGCAAGTTCGTTGACGCCGCAGCCAAGGTCGAGGTCGACCTGAACACCAAGCTTGTGAAGATCTCGTCCACCGAAGATCGCAACGACTTCATCGAGGCCCTGACCGAAGCTGGGTACCCTCCGGCCCCGTGACCTGGAAATTAGTCCGCATAGCGGCAACAGCAGAAGCACTGGTTTTTGCAAGCACATCCTGGCCATGCTGGAAAGCAGCATAGGGATTCGGGCGTTGCTGTCCGAGCAGGGCTCTTCGTTGCGCGCGTCCGGCGGTCCCGGTCTTGCCGTTCGTGGTACTCAAACCGGACTCAGGCACGAATTGCGGCTATGCCGCACTGTCGGGTGCAAAGATTTGCGCCGTCGCGACGTTTTTTCTACGGGTATCGCGGCCTTCGGCTGGGTTGCGAACCCGCACATCGACTTCCCAGCTTTGCGATTGATGGTTGCGATCAGTGGCGATCAGTGGAGGACCGCTCGCCGGCACGGTGACGATCTTCGAGCGTTGGTGGTTACCCCGGAGCGGCCCGGAGTGCCCGACAGTCGGAACCGTTACTGAATTCCTTGACGGGATGGTGTCTCTTGCAGGTTTGGGGGCAGTTGGTTTTGTACCCTAAAACGGAGTCGAATCCGCACCGGTGTTGGTTCTCCGGGCGGATCTGGCCCTTCAATATCTTCGACGGTTTTCAAGATGTTTAAGTCCCTCAAGCAGTTCTAAAGCCCCGAGGTTATTGAGCGATGGCTCTTGCACATTTTTTTAGGAGGTAGTCGATACGGTAACGGGGTTCGAAACAGGGAAATGAGCAGCCACCAAAGGGGGCTCCCAAAACCACAAGGGAGTGTTGCCGTGATGCAATAGGGACATGACGAATTGCATAGGCGAGGGCGTCACTGCTTCACAAACCAATGAGATAGCGATCAGGTTCGCCCCGAAACGCCGGGTGGCCCTAAGACGCATAGAACCAGACTTGCCTACCCCGACCATCCAAATCTATGAGGATCTATGAACTACTGCACCATCAGATTCAGCGAGGATCACGAGCTTTACGTATCGGCCGACGGGTTCCAGGAGTTGCCGAGTGGGACTTCCCCTTACCACCCGGACCAGGTCAGCGCCGTTCGCCGGAATTGCGAACTGGCCATGGGTTTGTCGGAGGATGACAACGATAGGATATGTGTGGCGGCGAAGGTTGGTAAAGCAGCTTTGATTGAGGAATTGGAAGACATTTTCTTGCCAGTAGGCCGCGCCGCAGAGGGGCGGTGGCAATAGGCCTTAGTGCCGCGCCTGCTCCCGAGAGACACGCCAATTCTTTGCTGGAAGAGTCCTCATCCGTGGTGTTCGCGCCGCCCCCTGGATCAGCTGGTTGCCCAACGCGTCGCTGGGGAGGCATCCGCGGCACATGAGGGTCCCGCGCATAAATATGCGCTCAAGTGCATATTCGGCGTCGCACTGGAATCTCGGCAAAAATACCGCCACCCTCGGTCCGCTTCACAGCAGCCGGCTGCGGGGCCTACCGGACACTTTTGTGTGAACACTCAAGAGCCGGTGTATCGAGCCCACCTATTCCGCGCGATAGCTTGAAACGTTCTGGCAGAGCGCCAAAGTCCACGGATGCATTCGATTGATCCGTACGGAAACAGGCAAGTCCGCGCCAGTGTTGACCCTCCAGACGATTTTGGAACTTCAATATCTTCGACGGTATTCAAGGTGTTCAACGCCTTCAAGCAATTCCAAAGCCCCGAGGTTTCTCGAGCGAGGAACAGATGCACAATTTTGTAGGAGGTAATCGATCCGGCAACGGGGTCCGGAACACGAAAATGAACAGCCACTAAACCGGTCTTCCAAGCCCACGAGGGTGAGTTGCCATGATGCAATTGGGCATGACCCAATACAACGCGACAGGCGCGAGCATCGCCGCTTCAAAGCCAAAGGGGGAAGGCTTCTTCCAAGTCAACCTCGATCGACTCACGGATATCGTGCGGCACGATTTACCAAGCGAGTGTCTCTACGCCCAAGTCGTCTTGGCGGGTGGCGTTAACGGTCATCTAGCCGAGGCCCGCACTTCCACGCATGGCTCAAAGAGTGTGAACGAGAGGACCTTCATGGGCAAATCGGCTGCGGACGAAGCCATCAAGAAGCTTTGCGCAGCGGGATTTCTGGAGCATATGCCTGAAGCAAAGCATAGGACAGACCCGAGGTGGTATGTGGACAGGCATTTCACGCCTGACGTGGCGGTGAGTCAGAAATTCCTCGAGCCGCAGAAAAGGGGACTCCGTGAGAAATGGGTCAAAGGGCGCGGGCGCCTAAGCGATCTGTACTGCGGCGCTCGGGCTTCGCCTGACATCTCTGCCAACCGTGCACGGTCCGATGCATTGCTGCTGTTTTTCCATCTCCAAAAGAATCAGAATTTCGGTCAGTTTGGTGGAGTGAACCCCTCGTGCGCCGCTACTCTGTTCAGTCCAGCGTCGGCAATCAATGGTGACGGAATCGACCATGTGCTTGAGGCGGCCCATGAGGATTGGTCCCTCGTGAACGAAATGGAGCCTCGGGACCGACCCCCCCTGTCAGCGAAATTCCTCGAGTCGGCACTCCCGGAGGTGCCCGACTGGAGCGACGCGCCAAGCCTCGAAAACCGTGGCAAGCATGCGATGCAGGTGCTTCATGACGCAGGCCTGATCTATGACGCGTTCGTCGTATGGCCGTCAGACCCACTCGTAGACATTTCGGGGCGGCACGAACCGCATTACACGCTGTACTTGCGAGGTGCATGGACGGATATCCTGGAGACACATCTGCAACACGAGATCAATAACGCCGTGATCCAGTCGGGTACGAGATCTGGTGTCGATGTTTACAGCGCAAGTCGCGGCGCTACAGCTGACTGGCATGGTTCGGGGAGGCATTCTTATTTCCTGCCCGACGCTTACGTCAAGAAGGCAGTTCTGTTGAAGCAGCTGCGCGTTAGATGGTGGCCGCATAGCGGTGACACGATTGATAGCTTGAATCGCGACCGACAGCGAATTGAGCAATGGGGTGATGACATAGCGTCTTCCATGAGCTGCAGTCTTTCACATCCGCGATACGTGCATAACCCGGTACCTTGGCGACCGAGCCCTTAGAAAACCTTTCTGCCCACTGAGCATCGCTCGGCTTTTGGTTTCGCGTTACCTTGCCCTCGCTTCACCCAGATGGCTAAAGAATTGTGCGAAATGCAATAGAGATTATTTTCACAGGCGCCGCCACGCGCATAAAGTGATCCTGCGCCTCCATGCCGGTGAAGCGCAACTGATGCGCCTGATTGTTTCCGATTTAACCGATCACATTTGAAAGTAATCCATGGTCTCAAAAGAATTCCTGCGACTTCTCTCTGTCAATCGAGCGCGTCGTCAGCCAAGCATTTTGGAAAGCGCAGAATCTCTCGCGACAGATCTCGGCTTCCAGAGCTTTGAGGCCATGATGCAAATGACCGAACGTGAAGAGCTCGACGAAAAGACCGAACAGCAGATATTCAATCGACTGGGGCCGCTTGCGGACCTTGCCTACCAAACCGCAGAGGGACTTTTGCCGAAGCCTCCTCAGTCGGACATTGAGGCGGTCGAGAGGATCATCGCTTGGGTTTTTCGCTTTTTGTTTGGTTGCACCGAACAGCAGCTTGCTGATCTCCAAGTAGAGACTGAAATCGTGAAGCTTCTTCGTCGAATCGAGCAAGCCGAACTGACTCGCATGGAACACCAACAGTCTGGAAAGCAATTCGGCATCGATGGGAAGGCTTTGCTTCTCCGGCCATTCGGTTCCCGAACCTAGCATCCTCTCGGCGTCGCCGTGTCGCGCCAATGAGTCAACCGATGGCGCGCTCGATTTGATTAGAGCTGCGGGAGAGGCTTGCCTGAGACCGGCGCATGCGCGCTTTTCTAAGAGTGCCACATCGCATGTCTATGCGAACCCTACATTTCTGTAGGGTTCAGGCCGACTTAGTCACCTGTATCGCGTCGGCGTCGAGCCAAAATGGGCGGCCCTTTTTAGCCGTTCAGCGCCTGTTCCAGATTTGGAGTTTTTCTATTCGTGTTGTGCAATCAGGTTCGAAGGAGCTTGCATGTACTACTACGACAACGACAACAGTGCCATGGGCCATGTGCGCACCATGGTGAATGCTTTCGACAACGGTTTCAGGGACGCGGCTGCCGGCATGGCGTGCGATGCCATGGAGCGCCACCTCAGTGGCGCAGGAGCGGCTTCCGGACGAGCCCAAGCCAGTTACCAATCGCTGCTTGCGCGCTACAACGTACTGGCAGAGCGACACAATCACCTCGTGCAATCCTTGCAAGCCGGACGCGCTGAAAATGACCGGCTTCGTTCGCGCCTGATGGCTCTGGGCCAGGCTCGTGAAGGCGGCCAGCTGTGAGCGCAAAGAGGGACCGCGACCATCCGCTCCCGGGCGGTTATCAGTTGTACACGTCGGCCGAACTCGACGTGCTTGTTCCTTCGCCAGTAGCTCAGGCGTTGCGCGAAGAGCGCACGCGTGAGTTGGTGCGCTTGAAAGCTGAAGAAGATTGGGAATGGGCGGAGAAAAAGGCCCAGCGAGAGCGGGAGAAGGTGAACAAGAGCGGCATCAAGGACGCCATGAACGAGATGTCCGCCCACCTGAATAAGCTGTCTTCGTCCGACACCTCAAGGCACTTGCGCGCACAGGATCCGATGAACGAGTTCGACGTCATGGAACCGGCGGCGCTGGAAACCCTGAGTCGACGAATCGCCGGTACCACCGATGGCGAACAGAAAGCTCTGCTTCAATCGATTTTCAATGAGTTGGAAGCCAAAGGTTTGCTCCGCAAGATTTCGTGGCCCGCCGACCCTCAGAGGCTTCAAGCTCTTGAGTCGGCGGCACCGCATTTCGGTGAGGTGGTGCGCATGGCGCGGGAGGAGATTGCAGCCGCAGCGCTTGCGCAGCGCGCCCCGAGCCTCGCGCCCGTGCTCATCGTCGGCTCGCCAGGGATCGGCAAAACACACTTTGCTAAAGCGTTCGCTGTGGCGCTGGGCTCGCCGTTTTTCACCCTTTCCTTTGACACACCTCTTGCAAGTTCGGAACTTGCTGGCATGCCTCCGCATTGGTCAACGGCTAGGCCAGGATTGGCCTTTAACGCGTTGGTTCTTGGCGAATGCGCGAACCCCCTCATCGTCTTGGATGAGCTTGACAAGGCCGGTCGCTCGCGGCAGGACGACTCCACGTCTCCACTGCACAGCCTACTGGAGCCGGTTACCGCAACGCACTTTAAAGATGCGTTTGCGGGCATGCCGTTTGACGCTTCAAGGGTAACGTGGCTGGCGACAGCGAATGACGCGAGTCGAATTCCTGACTCTATTCGATCGAGGTTTATTGAGGTTCACATCTCGCAACCGACGGCAGCGCAGGCGATCGAAATTTCACAACGCGTTGCTGCGACAGTTATCGCAAGTCGAGCGCCGGCAGGGTTCCAGCCTATGTCGAGGCGACTAGCTGTGGAGGTTGCACACCTAACTCCGCGGGAGGTCCAGCAGGCAGTGAAGATGGCAGTCGCCACGGCACTCGTGAATGGCCGAGATGCGATGCGTTTCAGCGACTTACCTGCGTGGGCACTGGAGGCAAACGAAAGCTCTGCACCTGTCGACACTCTTCATTAGTCTCGCAGAGCAGTGCAGGTCGTCTGCCCAAGTTACGGTTCGATTGCGTAAGCAGTTTGATAGGGCGCGCACGCCGCCGGGTGGTACGTCCGCGGAGCGCATGGTGGACTCTGGCGTTCCCTGTGACCGCAATCGGCCCCTGTGCCAAGTGGCTATGAACCCGAATCGCGACGTCTCTCAAAGCCAGCGCCTTAATCGATGTCGTCACCCGATCGAACAACATCATTTCGAATCCTTCCTTCAAGAACATCCACGCGCGAAACTTTCCTTCGAAATGCGCGCACAAACTCCCACAAGGACACCACGTTGCGATATTCTTGACTTGCGCTGAATAGCAACTGAGTTTGGGGTGCAAGACCCAATAACACTATATGTGGACGTAAGTCCCCTAGCCGTAAGAGTCCCGCGCACCGCACGGTAACGCAGACCACCGTGGCCCCGGCAAATCGCCGAGGGTCACGTGCGCTCTGGCGAACGGTGGCCTTCGTCGATGAATTCAATCACGACCAAGGACTATCGATGCTCAATTCTTCCCCAACTTCCGCTTCTATTGCCCTGAGCAAGAACCTCCCGCCATCCGGCGTGAAGGCCACGGCACAACACGTCGTTCCCCCACATGTGCATGACAGGGTTGCCCTGCTGGACCCGAAGTCAATTCTCATTCCGGCCGTTCCAAATCGCTCCGAAGAGTCTTACTTCGACGAACCATTTCAACAACTCACGCGCAGCATCATCGCCGCAGGTGGCAATGTCCAGGCCATTCACGTGCGTGAAGTGGCGCAACCGGATGGCTCAATTCGCCACGAGCTGGTCGCCGGACAGCGGCGTGTCATGGCTTGCATTGACGCCGGAGTCAAGGTGCGTGCTGTCATCGAGGCTGGACTTGGTGATGGTGAGGCCCTGTTAAAGCGCTTGCACGAAAACCGCGCAAGGGCTGACTTGGCGCCGCTCGAGTTCGGTTGGCAAGTGAAGCATTTCTTGGACAGCAACGCCGGCTATACGCAGCGCACTCTGGCGAAAGCGCTTGGCTGCAGCGAAGCAGCCGTCAGTCGCGCACTTGACTTGGCCAGGCTCCCGGCCGCTGTGGTCGACACATTCCCGTCCGTTCACGACATTCGATACGAGGATGTCAAGCCGCTGAAGGTTGCACTCAAGGAAAACCAGTCTGCGGTGTTCGAAGAGGCACAGAGGATCCAAAGCGAACAGGGTGTGACCGGTCGCGAGATCGTTCGTCGATTGCTGAATGCCGCAAAACCGCAACTTGCATCATGCAAGTCCGACCCCAAGCTGCGTACCCCGCTGGTGGGCACCGCCGGAACCGCATTGGGCGAGTGGGGCGTTAACGCCCTCGGCGCTCTCGAGCTCACGATCAACGCTCCGATGAGTGACGTGCAGCGGAAGGCGCTTGCTGAGCAGGTCGGCGTTTTCCTGGAGCGGAAGGTGCTCGCACAGAAGTCAGTCAAGCCGGGGTCGGCCTCCGATAACTCGGCAACTAATGGCCCCGCTTCGCAGACGAAAGACGGAGCCCCAGCGGCACCGTAGAACGCGCCTACACATCGTCATCGATATAGAACGATCACGAAAAACACATTACCGAACCTCACAGTAACCGGGTAGCTCGGATACAGCGAGACAGGTTCGGTAATGTGTGCCGTGACCTATTCGGAACGAATGGGGAATGGCTC
>JAZKFD010000124.1:33678-40997 GCA_040386635.1 Pseudomonadota bacterium | reverse complement strand
GCACCGGGCTGGTCGAGCAGATCCTGATGTTCACGGCCGGCGGCGACTACTCCGCGGCGCCGAAGAAAAAGGCGATCTGCGGCTGTACCGACCACAGTCACCAGGATGTGCGAGAGGCGATTCGCACGCACAAGCTGCTCACCATCGCGGACACCATGCGCACGATGAACTGGCGCACGCCCAACGGCTGCGCGTCTTGCCGGCCCGCCATCAACTACTACCTGCTTTCCAGCTGGCCAAAGGAAGCAAAAGACGATCCGCAGAGCCGCTATATCAATGAACGCAGCCATGCGAACATCCAGAAAGACGGCACCTATTCCGTCATCCCGCGCATGTGGGGCGGCGAGACCACCGCCGACGAACTGCGCCGCATTGCCAACGCGGTGGACAAATACAAGATCCCCACGGTCAAGGTCACGGGCGGCCAGCGCATCGATCTCCTGGGCGTGAAAAAGGAAGACCTGCAGAACGTCTGGAAAGACATCGGCATGCCTTCGGGCCACGCCTACGCCAAGGCGCTTCGCACCGTCAAGACATGTGTCGGCAGCGAATGGTGCCGCTTCGGCACGCAAGACTCGACGCAGATGGGCAAGGACCTCGAGCGTGCCCTGTGGCGGATGTATGCGCCGCACAAGGTGAAGTTGGCGGTGTCGGGCTGCCCGCGCAACTGCGCCGAGTCGGGCATCAAGGACGTCGGGGTGATCGGCGTCGATAGTGGCTGGGAGATTTACGTGGCGGGCAACGGCGGCATCAAGACCGAGGTCGCACACTTTTTCTGCAAGCTCAAGACCGCCGCCGAAGTGCTCGAGTACAGTGGCGCCTTCCTGCAGCTGTACCGCGAGGAAGGCTGGTATCTGGAACGCACCGTCCACTACGTCAACCGCGTGGGACTGGACTACGTCAAGAAGAAGGTGCTGGACGATCACGAAGGGCGCAAAGCACTTTGGGAGCGGCTCCAGTTCAGCCTGGACGGCGAGCCCGATCCGTGGTTCGACTTCGAGAAGGCGTCCGTGGACACGCGCCAGTTCACCCGGCTGGGCACCACCACGGAGGCCGCATGAAAACCAATGACTGGCAGGTGATCTGCAGGATCCAGGACATTCCGGTGCTCGGCTCCCGTCGCGTGTCGCGCCCGCGCGGCATGGACGTCGCGATTTTTCGCAACGACCAGGATCAGGTTTTCGCGCTTCTGGACAGCTGCCCTCACAAAGGCGGTCCGCTCTCGCAAGGCATCGTGTTCGGCACCAGCGTCGCCTGCCCTCTTCACAACTGGACGATCGGTCTGGATGACGGCTGCGCGAAATCGCCCGATGAAGGCTGCGCAACCAGGTTCGCCTGCCGTGTCGAAAGTGGCGCGGTGATGCTCGATCCGGTGGAGCTCGCATCTCTTGCGACAGATGTCTTGCCGCCCAAGGCAGGCCCTGTCACGTGCTGACCCTCCCCGTTCATGGCGAACGGGTAAGCGAAACCCGCTCAACCTGCCCCTATTGCGGTGTCGGCTGCGGCGTCATTATCGAAAGCGATGGCAACCAGATCACGGGTGTGCGCGGCGATCCGGATCACCCGGCGAACTACGGGCGACTTTGCACCAAGGGTTCATCGCTGCACCTGACCGCGTCGGCGCCGATCAAACGGCAAGCCCGGCTGCTGCACCCCATGCGGCGCGTCCATCGCGGCGAAAAACCATCGCGCGTCTCATGGGACGAAGCCATGGGGTTCGCGGTCGAGAGTTTCGTGCAGGTGATTCGCGAGCACGGACCGGACGCGGTGGGTTTCTATATTTCGGGACAGCTGCTCACCGAGGACTACTACGTCTTCAACAAGCTGGCCAAGGGCCTCATAGGCACCAACAACGTCGATACGAATTCGCGCCTGTGTATGAGCAGCGCGGTGGCGGGCTACAAGATGACGCTGGGTGCCGATGCGCCGCCCAACTGCTACGAAGATGTCGATCACGCACAGTGCATCTTCATCGTCGGGAGCAACACGGCGTGGGCGCATCCGATCCTGTTCCGGCGCATCGAGGACGCGAAGGCGGCCAACCCCGCGATGAAAATCATTTTCTGCGACCCCCGGCGCACCGACACGGCGGAACTCGCAGACCTCTATCTTCCAATCCAGCCGGGCACCGACGTGATGCTGTTTCACGGCATGCTGCACATCATGCTGTGGGAAGGCTGGACACAGACGGCCTATATGGCCGCGCACACCACGGGTTTCGACGCATTGAAGGCGACCGTGCGCGAATGCACGCCGGACCTTGTGGCGCAGACCTGCGGTATCACCAAGCAGGACCTGTACGAGGCAGCCCGGCTGTTCGCCACCTCTGCGTCCACGCTTAGCCTCTACTGCCAGGGGCTGAACCAGTCGTCCAGCGGCACGGCAAAGAACGCCGCACTCATCAACCTGCACCTGGCGACCGGGCACATCGGCAAACCTGGCGCCGGACCCTTCTCGCTCACTGGCCAGCCCAATGCCATGGGGGGCCGCGAAGTCGGCGGCCTGGCCAACCTGCTTTCCGCGCATCGCGACATGGCCAACCCCGCGCACAGGGCAGAGGTCGCCGCGCTGTGGGGGGTTCCGACCGTGCCGGACAAGCCGGGCAAGACCGCAGTCGAGATGTTCCAGGCCGCCGCCGATGGCGAGATCAAGGCCCTGTGGATCGCGTGCACGAACCCGGCCCAGTCGATGCCCGATCAGGCCACCGTGCGCAGGGCGCTGGAACGCGCCGAACTGGTCGTGGTGCAGGAGGCGTTCTTAACCACCGCGACGTGCGACTACGCCGACCTGCTGCTACCGGCCACCACATGGGGCGAAAAAACCGGCACCGTGACCAACAGCGAGCGACGCATCAGCCGCGTACGTCCTGCCGTGGATAAGCCCGCAGGCACCCGGCACGACTGGGCCATCGCAGTGGAGTTCGGGCAACGCCTGGAGCGCAAGCTGCGGCCCGGCCTTGCCACGCTGTTTGCATACCCCCTGGCTGATGAAACGCGAGCGGTGGAAAGCATCTGGAATGAACACCGCGAATCGACCCGCGGACGTGACCTCGACATCACGGGCATGAGTTACAGGCTGCTCGACGACAAGCCCCTTCAATGGCCGATGCCCACGGGGGCCAGCGAAGGCAGGGCCCGCTTGTATGAAGACGGCATCTTTCCCACGCTGGACGGCAAGGCGCAGTTTGCCAACGTCGCGTATCGGCCGCTGGCCGAAGTGCGCGAATCGCGCTACCCGTTTTCGCTGACGACCGGTCGGCTGCGCGATCAGTGGCACGGCATGAGCCGCACCGGCACCATCGGACGGCTCTTCGGCCATGTGGCGGAGCCGTCGGTGCAGATGAACCCGCAAGACATGTCGCGCCGCTCCCTTGAAGAGGGCGATCTGGTCCACCTCACCAGCAAACGCGGCTCCATCGTCGTCCCTGTGCAGGCAAGTAAAGAGGTGGCGCTCAGCCAGGCTTTCATGGCCATGCACTGGGGCAGCGAGTTTCTGGGCGGGCGCTCTTCGACGGGTGAGCCCCTGGCGGGTGTCAATGCCATCACGACATCCGCGTTCTGCCCGACCTCAAAGCAACCCGAACTGAAACATGCGGCTGTCAAGATCCTCAAGGCCGAATTGCCGTGGTCGCTTCTGGCCGTGGGCTGGTTGCCGCAGGACACGGCGCTGCACGTCAGGCGCGAGCTGCAGCAATTGATGACCTGCTTCCCGTTTGCGTCCTGTGTGCCGTTTGGCCGGGAGCGCGAAGGTGTGCTGTTTCGCGCCGCCGACTATGAGGCACCGCCCGATGAATCGGTCGAACGCATCGAGACGCTGCTGGGTGTCGCGGGGGCGGACGCGCTTCGCTATGTCGATCGCAGAAAAGGCCAGCGGCGCGCGGTGAGGCTGGCACGTCATGGCGAAGAGGCGCGACTGGAGGCCTTTGTCCTGGCGGGCGACACATCGGCGCAGGCCTGGATCAAGGCCTTGCTACAGGACGAACTGCCTGCCCAGGCCTACGGACGCCTGCTGTTGGTGCCGGGGGCCAAAGCACCGGTTGCGGTCCAGGCACGTGGCAAGCAGGTCTGCACCTGCTTCAATGTGACCGAGCCTGAGATCGACCAGTGTCTTGCTGGCTCGGATGGATCGGAGGCCGATCTGCTCGCGACACTACAAACCGGGTTGAAATGCGGCACGAATTGCGGTTCGTGCGTGCCGGAACTCAAGCGCCTAGTGCGAGGCGCGGTCGGCTTGCGCCAGAGCGCCTGAGGAGTCATTCGCCAAATAGCCAACGGTCATGAGCCGTGGGAGACAATCGGCGCATGTCCATTGCGCACTACATCAAGGAGATCGGCCGCGGCAAGCAAGGTGCCAGGCCGCTCGACCGCGAGCGGGCAGCAGACCTTTTCGGGCAGGTGCTCGACGGCGTCGTCACCGATCTTGAAATCGGTGCCTTCTGCATCGCCATGCGGATCAAGGGCGAGACCGCGCAGGAGATGGCGGGCTTTCTTGACGCCACGTCTGCCCGCATGAGCCGCATTCCCGCATCGGACAAGCCGCTGGTTGTGCTGCCCAGCTATAACGGCGCACGCAAATTGCCGGTGTTGACGCCGCTACTGGCGCTGCTCGTCGCGCAGCGTGGCATGCCCGTGCTGATCCACGGCACGGCCACTGAATCGGGTCGGGTTTTCGTACACGAGGTGCTGGCCGCCCTCGGCATCTCCGCGATGGAACGCATTCGCGCCGTTGCACCGGGTGAAGCGGCTTTTGTTCCTACCGAATTGTTGTGCCCCGGTTTGAAACGACTGCTGGACGTACGGCGCACCATCGGCTTGCGCAATCCAGGCCACAGCCTCGTGAAGCTCATGAACCCCAGCGACGGCCCCGCCGTGATTGTGAGCAGCTACACGCACCCCGAGTACGCGATTTCGATGGGCGAGGTGTTCGAGCTCATGCAGTCCACAGCGCTGCTGCTGCGCGGAACCGAAGGCGAAGTCGTGGCCGACGCGCGCCGCCTGCCCCAGATGGACGGATTCATCGCGGGTCGCCGGGTGCCGCTGGAGGAAGGTCGCAAGGGCACGGTGACCGACATGCCGTTTCTGCCAAAAGAGATCGATGCGGAATCGACCGCCAGCTACATCCGGGATGTGATGAGTGGTAACAGTCCGGTCCCGGCGTCTCTTGCCATGCAGGTGGAACACATATTGCGTCTTGCATCCGACCCATCACAATGACGCGAGGCGACATGAACACCAGAAATTTCAGCGGAAAGGTGACCCTCGTGGGTGCCGGACCGGGCGACCCCGAATTGCTCACCATCAAGGCCCTCAAGGCCATCCAGGCTGCCACCGTGCTGCTGGTCGATGATCTCGTCAATGCCCAGATCGTGGCGCTCGCGTCCCCCGGCGCGCGCATCGTGCACGTCGGCAAGCGCGGCGGCTGCAAGAGCACGCCGCAGGCGTTCATCGAAAAGCTGATGGTGATGGCGGCCCGCGAAGGTGAAAACGTCGTGCGGCTCAAGGGCGGTGATCCGTTCGTTTTCGGGCGCGGCGGCGAAGAAGTGGAGCACCTGCTTGCAGCGGACATCGCGGTTGACGTCATCAATGGCATCACATCGGGTTTGGCCGCGGTGACCTCGCTGCGGATTCCGCTCACCCATCGCGAGCATGCGCACGGCGTGGTCTTCGTCACCGGTCACTCGCATCCCGGCTCCCAGGGCGCCAACTGGCAATCCCTGGCCGTTGCCGTGCGCGACGCGAAACTCACGCTTGTGATCTACATGGGCGTCAGCGGCGCCGCACGGATCCAGAACGAATTGCTCACCGCGCTGCCGCCTACGACTGCCTGCGTGATCGTTCAGCACGCGAGCTTGCCAGAGCAGCGGCAAGCGGTCACCACGCTCGGCGAGCTCACGCGGACCATCGAACGCGAGAAGCTGGCCAGTCCATCGGTCATCGTCATCGGTGATGTGGTCAAGGGCGTTGCCGCGGCAAGCTGCGCACCTGCCGCCCGTTTCGCCTGATGCAGGACGAGCCCGCCCGTTTCGATGCCGTTGTGATTGGAGCGGGTGCGGCCGGGCTTTTTTGCGCAGCGCTGGCCGGGCAGCAAGGCCTGCGGGTGCTGTTGGTGGATCACAGCGAAAAGGTGGCCGAGAAAGTGCGCATCGCCGGCGGGGGCCGCTGCAACTTCACCAATCGCGACCTTGATATCCGGGCGCCACAGAAGCACTTCCTGGGCGAGAACCCGAATTTTTGCCGTTCGGCTCTTTCGCGTTACACGCCTGCCGACTTCATTGCCCTGGTGCAGAAACACGGCATACCGTTCCATGAAAAGCACAAGGGACAACTCTTTGGCGACCGCTCCTCCGAGGATTTCATCCGCATGCTGCTGAGCGAATGCGAAGCGGGCGGCGTGACGAGATGGCAGCCGTGCAGCGTTGACGGTCTTGCTGTTTCCCCGGATGGCTACGCGCTCAATACCTCCCGCGGCAACGTCAGCTCGCGCTTTGTGGTCATTGCGACGGGCGGACTTTCGATTCCGAAGATCGGAGCAACCGACTTCGGCTATCGGATCGCCAGGCAGTTCGGGTTGCGGATCGCGCCAACCCAGCCCGCCTTGGTCCCACTGACCTTCGACGGCGAAGCCTGGGCGCCCTACTCCCACCTGGCCGGACTGGCGCTGCCCGTGATCATCGAGACTGGTGGTTCTTCGACTGGTTCAGGACGATCGGCCAGGGCGAGCTTCCACGAAGACCTGCTTTTCACCCACCGCGGCCTGAGCGGCCCTGCCGTGCTCCAGATTTCAAGTTACTGGCGTGAGGGTGATCCGATCCGCATCAACCTGGCGCCCGACGTCGATGTGCCCGAGGCGCTGGCCCATGCCAAGGCGACCTCGCGCAAACTGGTAGCAAACGAACTCGCCCAGATCGTGCCGTCTCGCCTGGCCGATGCCTGGGTCCAGCAGGATGCGACGCTGCAGCGCCCGATCAACGAGGCGAGCGACAAGGCGCTGGCCCAGCTGGCCGAACGGCTCACCCGCTGGACCCTGGTGCCATCGGGTACCGAGGGCTACAAAAAGGCGGAAGTCACTTCCGGCGGGGTCGATACCCGCGATCTGTCGTCCCAAACCATGGAATCCTCGCAGCCAGGCCTGTATTTCATTGGCGAAGTCGTCGATGTGACCGGCTGGCTCGGCGGTTACAACTTCCAGTGGGCCTGGGCCAGCGCCAGTGCCTGCGCGAATGCGATGGCGGCGGTGCACTAGCTGCTTGCCGGGCTGCATATCAAGGCTATAATCTCAGGCTTTGCTGGCAAACCCCAACGGCCTGATCATCCCTAGTT
>JAZKFD010000124.1:0-33600 GCA_040386635.1 Pseudomonadota bacterium | reverse complement strand
ACCTTTTGACGTGGCACTTCGCCGCTTCAAGCGCACCATTGAAAAGCTGGGCCTTCTGACCGAACTTCGCGCCCGCGAGTTCTACGAAAAGCCCACTGCCGAGCGAAAGCGCAAGAAGGCAGCTGCCGTCAAGCGTCATTACAAGCGTGTTCGCAGCATGCAGCTTCCGAAGAAGCTGTACTGACCCCCGACACCCTTGCTGGTGTCACCAAAGCCCGACTTGGGGACGCTCAAGCGGGCTTTGTCGTTTCCGGCCCCTTTTCGAACAGGACAAACCTCATGACCACCCTCAAGGAACGCATCACAGAAGAGATGAAGGCCGCCATGCGCGCCAAGGACAGTGAGCGCCTCGGCACGATCCGGCTTCTCACGGCCGCCATGAAGCAAAAGGAAGTCGATGAGCGGGTCGAACTCGACGACGTGGCGGTGATCGCGATCGTTGACAAGATGCTCAAGCAGCGCAAGGACAGCATCGATGCATTCGAGAAGGCCGGTCGCCAGGACCTCGCCGACAAGGAAAAGTCAGAGGTGCTGGTATTGCAGGCCTACCTGCCCGCCCGCCTGTCAGCCGATGAGGTGGCAGCCGAGGTGAAGGCTATCGTCGCCGAGTTGGGCGCTACCGGCCCCGGCGACATGGGCAAGGTCATGGGCGCCGTCAAGACGCGACTGGCGGGCAAGGCCGATATGGGGCAAGTCAGCGCGGCAGTCAAGGCGGCCCTGTCCAGCTAGCCTGAGTCGACAGCCTTAGCTGCCAGCGACCTTCATCCGGTTCACCAGCACCGAGCCGACCGTCTTGGCGCCGTAGTTGTAGGTGTCGGCGCCAACAGCCTGAATGCCTTCGAGCATCGTCTTGAGATTCCCGGCGATCGTGATTTCCTGGACGGGATAGGCGATCTCGCCGTTTTCGACCCAGAAACCGCTGGCGCCGCGTGAATAGTCACCCGTCACATAGTTCACGCCCTGCCCCATCAGCTCGATGACGAACAGGCCCGTGCCGAGCTTGCGCAGCATGGCATCAAGATCGTCTTCTGGCCTAGTCCTGCGCGAGGTCAGGATGAGGTTGTGGGAACCGCCCGCATTACCGGTCGTCTTCATTCCCAGCTTGCGGGCCGAGTAACTGCTGAGGAAGTAACCTTGCACCACCCCCTGGTCCACGACCTTGCGCGCCACCGTCCGCACCCCTTCTTCGTCGAAAGGGGCGCTGCCCTTGCCGCGCCTGAGATGCGGGTCTTCCAGCACGTCGATGTGATCGGGAAAAACCTTCTTGCCCAGCGAATCGGTAAGGAACGTGCTCTTTCGGTACAAGGCACCGCCGCTGGTCGCCTGCACGTAGCCGCCGAGCAGGCCAGCGGCAAGCGGCGACTCGAACAACACAGGGCACTCGCGCGTGCTGATCTTGCGCGACTTCAGACGGGACAAGGCCCGCTCTGCGGCGTAACGGCCAATGGATTGCGGCGATGCCAGTTCGGAGGCATCGCGCATCGAGCTGTACCAGGCATCGCGCTGCATGCCGTCGCCCTTGCCGGCAATCGGCGCCACTGACACCGAATGGCGGGAGCTCGCATAACCGCCCCGAAAGCCACCCGTGTGCGAACTGAAAAAGTGGCTCTGCTGGGCCGAGACGCCCGCGCCTTCGCTGTTGGTGATCTTCTTGCTGGTGGCAAATGCCGCAGCCTCGCAGGCCAGGGCAATCTGCGCCGCCTCTTCGCTGTTGATGGCCCACGGGTGGAACATGTCCAGGTCGGGCTGTTCGTCGGGCTGTGCAATCTCTTGCGGATCGGGAAGGCCGGCGAACGAGTCTTCGGCCGTGAAACTGGCAATGTCGTAGGCCGCCCGCACCGTCTGCTCGATCGCCGCTTTCGAAAAATCGGACGTGCTGGCATTGCCCCGGCGCTTGCCCACGTACACCGTGACACCCAGCGACTTGTCGCGATTTCGCTCGACATTCTCCAGCTCGCCCAAGCGGGCAGAAACGCTCAGTCCACAACCCTCCGAGGCTTCGGCGCCGGCGGCGGTGGCGCCCAGTTTCCGGGCATGGGCCAGGGCGGTATCGACGAGTTCCTCAAAGGTGGCGCGGCTGTAAGCAAAGCCGTCTTGCGCGCTTGAATCTTTGTTCTTCATGTGGCGGCTATGATAGCTGCCCCCATGTCACGCAAACCCAAAAAAGGCTATTTCGTCCGCGGCCAGTTCGTCGCCGAAGGCAGCGAACTCGACCTCGAGCTCAAGGCTGAGCTCAAAGGCACGAACGAGGCCAGCCGCACGGACCTCAAGCGCGAGAGCGACCAGCTGCAAAAGCTGGGCGAGGCTTTGCTGACATTGCGGGCCGATCTCTTTGAAAAGCTGCCCCTTTCCGAAAAGCTCACCGACGCCATCGCCGAGGCCAGGCGGATCACCAACTTCGAAGGCAAACGCCGCCAGATGCAATTCATCGGCAAGCTGATGCGCCTGCTGGATGAGGACGCGATCGCCGCCGTGAAAGAGGCGCTCGAGGCCCAGCAAAAGGGGTCGGCGCGCGAGTCGCAGTCATTGCACGAAGCAGAAAAATGGCGTGACGACCTGATCGCACGCGACGAGGCATTCGAGGCCTGGCTGGTGACCAGGCCGCGCACCGACACGCAGCAGCTGCGGGCGCTGATCCGGCAGGCACGCAAGGATGTGCAGCCCACGCCGGACCAGATTTCAAAGGGCCTGGTGCCGCGCCACGGCCGCGCCTACCGCGAGATCTTCCAGTTCGTGCGCGACGGACTGGACGCCGCCCACGACGCTCCCGACAACGACATCGAGAACCAGTATGACCCTCGCGACTCATGATCCCGTCACGATAGGCATCGTCTCCATCAGCGACCGTGCCTCCAGTGGCGCTTATGAGGACAAGGGCCTGCCGGCACTGAAAGACTGGCTCACACGCGCCCTGAAAAACCCGGTCACCTTCGCACCCCGGCTGATTCCCGACGAAAAGGCCGGCATCAGCGCAGCACTGGTCGGACTGGTGGATGCCGGCTGCTCGCTGGTCCTCACTACCGGCGGAACAGGTCCGGCGTTGCGCGATGTCACGCCTGAAGCCACGCTGGCCGTGGCTGACAAGGAAATGCCGGGGTTCGGCGAACAGATGCGCCAGATCAGCCTGCGGTTCGTGCCGACGGCCATCCTGTCGCGTCAGGTGGCAGTCATTCGCGGCAAGTGCCTGATCATCAACCTGCCCGGGCAGCCCAAATCGATTCAGGAAACCCTGGAAGGTCTCAAGGGTCCGGACGGTGCGCAGATCGTCAATGGCATCTTCGCGGCCGTGCCGTACTGCATCGACCTGATTGGCGGGCCCTACTTGGAAACGGACGAATCCGTCTGCAAGGCATTCCGGCCCAAATCGGCCCTGCGTGCCGCGAGTGCTGCCTGAAGCGACTGGTGTACGGTCTGCGGATCAGCAGGCTTGACCAGGTGTCCTGAAAAACCAGCCAGTGCAGAACGCCGCAGGTCTGGCGCCGCGCCGTACCCACTGAGAGCCACCACAGGCATCCTATCGCTGAGGGCCTTCCCCACGTCGATTCCGCTGCCATCGGGCAGTCCCAGATCGGTCAGGACCGCATCGAAGGCGTGTGAGCGTGCGAGCTCAAGCGCCTTGGCGCAGGTATCCGCGTGCATGACCCGATAACCGTAGAACTCCAGCAACTGCGCGAGCGTTTCAGCCGCGTCGATGTTGTCTTCGACCAGCAGCAGTCGGCAAGCCTGCGTAGCCCGCACGTCCGGGCCCGGATCCACCCCATCCCGGGTATCGGCTGCATGCGCGACTTCGCCGGGAAGGCTGAGCGTGAATGTCGCGCCCGTGCCCGGACCATCACTTTGCGCCACCAGCGTGCCGCCATGGTCCTGAGTCAGCCCGCGCGCGATGGCCAGGCCCAGGCCCAGGCTGCCAAGGGGTCGCTGCACCTCGGGGCTGGCCTGTTCGAAAGGCGAGAAGATTCGATCGATGTCGCCCGGGTCGATTCCCACGCCCGAGTCGGTGCAAACGAATTCCACGCGCCCGCTGCCCAGCGCCGTGCGCAGGACGATCCGCCCCCCGCGCGGGGTGAACTTGACGGCGTTGCGAACCACGTTCCAGACCACCTGCTGCAGGCGCGCCTCGTCGCCTTCGACACGCGCGATTCCTGGCGCGAGATCCTGCGTAATCGCAACGCCAGCTTCACCGATCTGGTCGGCCAGCATGTCCACGACGTTGGCGATCACACGATGCATGTCAACGCTCGCCTTCTTGAGCGATACCTTCCCGGACGAGATGGCCGTCACGTCGAGCAGATCATCGATCAGCCTGGCTTCGAGCGCGACGTTGCGCCGGATCATCGGAAGCAGGTTGCTCTGCTGCTCAGGCACAACCGCCAGGCGTTCCAGCAGGTGTGTTGCGGTGAGGATAGGTGTGAGAGGCGTGCGCAGCTCATGGGACAACACGGCAAGAAACCGGTCCTTGGCCTGGTTAGCGCGCTCGGCCTGCTCCTTGGCCGCACGCAGCGCTTCAGCATTGCGGTACTGCTCGGTAGCATCGCGCACGATCTTGCAATAGCCGTTGAGCACGCCATCATCTCCATACAGGGGTGTGAGCACCCCTTCGGCCCACAGGCGCAGGCCGTCGCTTCGCATCATCCAGCGGTCGTCATTGGCCTTGCCACGCTCGCGTGCATCACGCAGCTCCTGCTCGAACACGCCGGCATCACGGTCCTCAGGCGTGAACAGCAGTCGCGCCGAACGGCCGATCACCCCGGTGCGCTCAAGCCCGAATATCTGCTGCGCTGCCCCGTTCCAGGATCGGATGGCCCCCTGCTCGTCCATGAGGATCACCGCATAGTCCCGAAGGGCTTCCACCACTCTGGCGAATACGGCGTCCGCCTCGCGCAAACGCGCCTCCGCGTTCCGACGCGCGTCTTGCGCCGCAACTTCGCGTAGCGCCCGCTCGATCACCAACGCCAGGCGTGACAGCCTGCCCTTGCTGACGTAATCGGTCGCGCCGCGCTTGAGCATCTCGACTGCGTTGTCTTCGCCAATCACGCCCGACACAAAAATGAAAGGCGTGGCAGGCAGGCGGTCGCGTGCTTCTTTCAAAGCCTGGTTACCGCTGAAACCGGGCAATTCATAGTCCGACAGGATCAGGTCCCAGCCGCCCTCGATCAGTGCCTGCACAAACGACTCCTCATCGGAGACGGTAACCACGCTTGCGCGCGGATGGCTGCGAGCCAGGCTTTCGCGCAGCAGCTCCGCATCGAAGCGCGAATCTTCCAGCAGGAGCAGTTTTAGCGGGGACGCCGAAAACAAAGTGGACGGCGCCGCATCACTCATAGCGGCGGCTCGACTTGAGCGAGCCGGGCGGTGGCTCGTTGAGGACGGCCCAGAAGATGCCCAGGTCGGCAATGGCGCCCACAAACTGCTTGAATTCCACTGGTTTGACCACGTATGCATTCACGCCCAGCTCGTAGCTTTGCACGACATCAGACTCCTCATGGGACGAGGTGAGCATGACCACCGGCACGCTGCGCAGCGCGGGCGTTGCACGCACCGTCTGGAGCACCTCCAGGCCATTGACCTTGGGCAGTTTCAAATCGAGCATGATCACGGCCGGATTGCCCTCCTGGCGCGTGCGGAAGTCGCCCTCGCGCAAGAGGTAATCGAGCGCCTGTGCGCCGTCGCGCACGACGATCACTTCGTTGGAGAGCTTGCTGCGCTCCAGTGCGACCAGGGTCAATTCAAGATCGCGCTTGTCGTCCTCGACAAGCAGGATGGGCTTGAGCATCTTTAAGGCTCCGAGTTGGGAAGGGTAAAACCGAAAGAGGCGCCCTGGCCGGGTTCGCCGCGCGCCCAGACAGTGCCGCCGTGTCGCTCGACGATGCGCCGAACGTTGGCCAGGCCGATTCCGGTTCCTTCGAACTCCTCGGCCTGGTGGAGACGCTGGAACACGCCGAAAAGTTTGTTGACGTACTTCATCTGGAAGCCGACGCCGTTGTCGGACACCTCGATGCCGTCGCCCGCCGGGGAACGGACGCCGCGGATCACAATGCGTGCCGGCGTGCGGCCGCGTGTGTACTTGACGGCATTGGCCAGCAGGTTGCGCACGGCGACCTGCAGCAGGAACGGGTCTGCGCGCAGCGAAGGCAGTGGATGCTCCAGCTCCCATTCAATGGAGCGGTCTTTCTCGTGCAGCGCCACTTCGCGTGTCAGGTCCCGAACGAGCGATCCCAGATTGATCTCCGACAACTGGAGCGCCGAGCGCCCCATGCGCGAAAAATCGAGCAGCGCATCGACCAGCTGACCGGCATAGGCGGAGGCTTCCTTTACATGCGAGAGATAGCGGTGAGAGGTCTCGCCCAGCTGTTTGCCGTCCAGATCCAGCACCAGATCGACATAGCCTGCGATATGGCGCATGGGCGCCCGCAGGTCATGCGACACGGTGTACGAAAACGCTTCGAGTTCCTTGTTCACCCGACCCAGCTCGGTGGCCACTTCGGCCATCTCCTGGGCACGCCGCAAGACGATGCCGATCAGCGCCTGCCGCAGCTCGTCCGCTGCGTCAATTTCTGCGGGAGACCAAGGTGCGGAACGACCCCGCACCTGCTCACGCCAGCTCGCAAAGCTGCGGCGCGGATGGATGCGCCCGTCGCTGCCGCGGATCTCCTTGCGCGGATCCCCCGCCCATTGGATGGTCTGGACCAATTCCGGGCGAAACCACATCACGACATGGCGGTGAACCTGTGAAATCGAAATCGCCAGCAGGCCCGCGGGCATGTCCGGCTGGTCGCCGAACCCGGCGAACTCCTCAGGAAGCCGATCGGTTGACAGGACGGTGCGCCCTCGGGTCACGACCCAGGCCGCGAGCGCGTGCAGTGTTTCGACCGGCGGTGTTCGGCCCACCGTCCAGCAATCGTCGTCGAGCATCACCGCGGCGCCTGTCGCAGATGCCAGACGCAACAAGGGCACCGGTTCGCTCGCGAGCCGCTGCAGCGTGGCGTCGCTTTCGGCCAGATGCGACACGATTTCCAGCGTGAGCTTGCGAAGATCGCCAGCCACCGACACCTCGGCCTTGTCCTGTTTCGCTTCCACCTGCAAGGACATCAGCTGGCCCAGGTGCTCGCAAGCGGCACGCACGGGGTACGGCAGCATCAGCGGCTCATGGTGATGGCATGAAATCAAACCCCACAACTTGCCGCGCACCACGATGGACACCGACATGGAGGCCAGTGTTCGCATGTTCACCATGTATTCGAGATGAACCGGTGAAACACTGCGCAGGCTTGCCCAGCTCAGGTCCAGCAGCCGCGGATCGAATCCCGGCTCAGCGCCCACGAGCGCAACGGGCCGATAACGCGCATCGGGGATCAGCCGGATGCGATTGATCCGGTAGAGCTCGCGTGCCTGAGCGGGGATATCCGCCCCGGGGAAGTGGTGGCCTTCGTAGGAGTCATAACCCTCATCGATGCGCTCGGCCAGCACCTCGCCATGACCGCTCTCGTCGAACCGATAGACCAGGCAACGCCCGAAGCCCGTCAGGCGCTTCATCTCGCGCGCAGCCAGCTGCGCAAGCTCGTTGACGCCCGGTGCGCGGTGAAGCTCTTGCAGGAACAGGCGTGCCAGCGAATAGATCGGGGCCTGCGTACCGTTCGGGGCGACTGCAGGTTCGAATTCGAGGATGCAGTAATCGCCGCTTCGGTGCGCCAGAACGTCGTGCAGCCCGGTCGCAAGTTCAATTGGCGGCAAGGGCGCAGGCGCATCGGCGGGAGGCAACTGCGCGACCTGCGCCATCGCCGTCGCATGCACTCCCGCCAGCGCAGAGGCGGCCATCGCCCGATCGCCCCAGTTCTCGCTCCAGGCGACCAGGCGAAATTGCGCGTCGGCCACGATCAACCGTCCATGGGGCTGAATCGCGCCCGGCACCCGGATAGGCTCATCAGCGCAAAGCTGGATGTCCGGCGCGGGCGACGAAACGAAAGGGTCCTGAAAATCCAAAATCCGGGCGTAATTCGGGGTGGAGGAAAATACCTGCG
Organism: Pseudomonadota bacterium; assembly: GCA_040386635.1. Lineage (GTDB taxonomy): Bacteria > Pseudomonadota > Gammaproteobacteria > Burkholderiales > Burkholderiaceae_C > Ramlibacter. The sequence continues at coordinate 25,582 of JAZKFD010000124.1, read as the reverse complement.
CCCGTAGGAACTGCTGCGGACAAGCGGGCAAATATGCCAAAACTCAAGCTGACAGTTCGTAGGAAGTGTCTGACACTCAAGTCGGACAAAACCGACGCAGGCTCAGTTCTGTCGAAGTTGCCGGCTACTTGCCCACCAGCTGCGTCAGCTTCTCGGCCTCGAAGCACTCCTTGAGCGCCGCATCGCCGGGCACGCAATCGCGCCCGCTCTTGCCAGCGGCAGACGCTTCCGACAGCTTTTCGATCGCCTGCCAGAGCAGCGCGATCTGGTGATCCTGCGAGGACGCACTGTCGATCAGGCCCTTCATCGCCTGCGAGAGCGGGTCGTCTTCAAGCGTGATGCCATACGCAGAGAACTTGGATGAAGGCGTCGTCACATCCGCACTGGTGCCCTCTTTCGACGGGATGATCCGCGCCGGGATGCCGACCGCCGTCGCGCCTGCCGGCACCGGCTTGATCACCACCGCGTTGCTGCCGATCTTGGCGCCGTCACCCACGAGAAAACCGCCGAGCACCTTCGCCCCTGCACTCACCACGACATCACGCCCAAGCGTCGGATGGCGCTTTTCGCCTTTGTAAAGTGAGGTGCCGCCGAGCGTCACCCCCTGGTAGATCGTGCAACCGTCGCCGATCTCGGCGGTTTCGCCCACGACAACGCCCATCGCATGATCGAAGAACACGCGCTCGCCGATGATGGCGCCCGGGTGGATTTCAATACCCGTCAGCCAGCGCGACACCATCGACACAAAACGACCCAGCCATTTCAGGCCGTGCGTCCAGAACCAGTGCGCCAGGCGATGCATGATGATCGCGTGCAGGCCCGGATAACACGTCAGCACCTCCCACTTGCTGCGCGCTGCAGGATCGCGGTCGAGGATGCACTGGATATCGGAACGCAGGCGGCGGAACATGTCTTTGGGCAATAAGGTGGATTAGCAGTCTATCGTTTAACTTTTGCCGCCGCTTGCGACATCGCCTTGGCAACACCACGCAGGATGTGGATTTCTTCGGGCGTGAGTTGAGCCCGGTTAAAAAGCGCGTTAAGGCGCGGCATCAGCTTTTTGGGCGCTGCGGGGTCGAGGAAGTCGATGTCGATGAGGGATTGCTCCCAGTGCGCGAGCATGCCGGCAACCGATCTGGCGTCCGCGATGAACTCAGGCTGTGCTTCCGCAGGTTCAGGGCGAAGGGGGTCCACCTGGAACCCGCCCAGCGCCTCTCGCCATTCATAGGCAATCACCTGGATCGCCGCCGCGAGGTTGAGCGAGCCGAACTTCGGATTGGTGGGGATCTGTAGCGCTGCGTGGCACCGGTACACGTCGTCATTGCTCATCCCGAAACGCTCGGAGCCAAAAAGAAAGGCGATACCTTGATGGCCTGTGGCTCTGGCCAACCCAGGCAAATGCTCGCGCGGAGAAAACGTCGGCGGGCCGAAGTCGCGGGGCACCATCGCAGTGGCGCACAGGTAGCTGATGCCATCGAGCGCTTCGTCCAGCGTCTGCGTGATGCGCGCGTTCTGCAACACATCCAGCGCACCGCTCGCGCGCTGTATCGTTTCCTCGCGCCTGAGCACATTCGGCCAGCGCGGGGCGACCAGCACAAGGTCATCGAAGCCCATGACCTTGATCGCACGGGCAGCCCCGCCCACATTGCCTGCGTGGCTGGTGTTGATGAGGATAAAACGGGTCTTCACGGATGGAGCAGGCCCATCAGGGGCCCGGGCTGTAAAATCAGGCCATTGTCGCCGCCCGCATCACCGGGCCGCGTTCCCGCCGCAACGGCGCCCGCTCCTCCATTAACAACATGTCGTCTCCCAATCTCCACCCCATGCTCAACGTGGCCGTCAAGGCTGCACGCGCCGCCGGCGCCATCATCAACCGCGCCGCACTCGATGTCGAATCGGTCCGCATCTCGCAAAAGCAGGTCAACGATTTCGTCACCGAAATCGACCACGCCAGCGAAGACGCGATCATCGAGACGCTGCTCACGGCGTACCCCCACCATGGCATCTGGGCTGAAGAATCGGGCAAGACGCACGGCGCCAAAGACGCGGACCACATCTGGATCATCGATCCGCTGGACGGCACCACCAATTTCATCCACGGTTTTCCGGTTTACTGCGTGAGCATCGCCTTGCAGGTGCGCGGCAAGATCGAGCAAGCCGTCATCTACGACCCGAGCCGCAACGACCTCTTTACGGCAACCAAAGGCCGCGGCGCGTACATGAACGACAGGCGCCTGCGGGTTTCCAGGCGCATCGACCTGCGCCAGTGCCTGATCTCCACCGGATTCCCCTTCCGTCCGGGCGACAACTTCAACAACTACCTGCGCATGATGGCTGACGTCATGCAACGCACGGCCGGCCTGCGCAGGCCCGGCGCAGCGGCGCTCGACCTGGCTTATGTGGCGGCAGGTTTTACCGATGGCTTTTTCGAAACCGGCCTATCCGCCTGGGACGTCGCTGCTGGCTCGCTCCTGGTCACGGAAGCCGGTGGCCTCATCGGCAACTTCACGGGTGAATCCGAATTCCTGGAGCAGCGCGAGTGCGTTGCGGGCAGCCCCAAGATCTACGGTCAGCTCGTTGCCATCCTCTCCAAATACAGCAAGTTCGCCACCGCAGGTGAAAAGGCTGCGCTGCGCCAATCCACGCCTGAACTGGTTCCAGCCGACACCACGCCGAGTGCCCGGCTCGATCCGGATGCCGAGCAGGCCGCCTGAGACAAGGTCCTGGCGTAGCGGTCAACTGGCCACTCGTTGTTCAGCTAGTTTCGAGTACGGGGGTTTTGCCTACAGGCGCTTGGTGAGGGGACCTATAACGCTACGGGATTTGAGGCACCTACAGTCGCTCTGAACAGCGGCTTGCATGCCGATCAACCCAGGGAGACCTCCGTGAGCGCAGAAGAACGAACCAATACCAGTCCCACAACGGAGACCGTGCCCGCCGATCCAATTGCGGCAGTCACCCAGGCGCCGGTGGTACCTGAAGGCGGCCTCGCAACAGACGTGTCGATTGCAGCAGCCGCCGAGCCCGCGCATGGCACAGGCGTCGCCGAGATTGCAGGCCCCGATTCCACACCCTCGTCTCGCCCCAAGACCAAAGGCGTAGCAGACATTGTTTTCCTCATCGATGTGAGCGGAAGCATGGCGCCGTGCATCGATGCGCTTCGCAAGAACATCGAAATCTTCATAGACTCGCTCAGCCGGGGCGAAGGCAACAACGCGGCACCGGTCAAGGACTGGCGCGGCAAGATTGTCGGCTACCGCGACATCGAATCGGCGCAGGACGACGGCCTTTCCTGGCTGGATGACAACGTCTTCGTCCGCGATGCGGCAGCACTCAAGACCCAGCTGGCGGGGTTGCAGGCAGCTGGCGGCGGGGACGAACCCGAGTCGCTTCTCGATGCGCTCTACCAGGTCGCGTCGATGGAAGCAGTGCCCAAGGGATCGCAATCCGAAGACCCCGCAAAGTGGCGGTATCGCAGCGATGCGGCACGCGTCGTCGTCGTTTTCACCGATGCGTCATTCAAGGAAACGATGAGCTTGCCGCAGGCCAAGGGCGGCTCGCTGCAGGACGTGGCCAACGTCATCATGGCCAACCGGATCATCCTGAGCCTGTTTGCACCCAACTTCGAGGGTTACGACCGACTGAGCCAGATCGACAAGTCCGAATGGGAAGTTGTCGAGTACGAGGGTCTCAACGCGCAGCAGGCGCTGCAGAAATTCACGTCGGACCCGGTAAACTTCCGCAATACGCTCAAGCAGCTAGCGGCCAGCGTTTCGCGATCGGCCGAGACGGTCGCGCTGTAGCCGCAGCGCATGGCCAAGAAACTTAAAGTTGGCGACGTCATTCACGGCTACCGCATTACCAAGGTTTTCGGGCCCGGAATGATGGCGATCTCTTATGGCGCGTTGAATAGTGCCGGCGAGAAAGTCTTTTTCAAGCAATACAAGTCGCCCGCACCCACCGTGGTCTGGTACGACGCGTTTCGCGCTTACCAGCACGAGCTTTCAACGCGAGTGAGCTCGGGTCCTGCCGCGCACTTCGCGGTTCGTCAACTCGACGCCTTCGAAGAAGTGTGGGGCGGACCGTGCTACTTCCAGGCCTACGAATTCGTCGAAAAAGGCGGTGACCTGCAGCAGCTGCTGGATGCCGAGCGAGAGCTTCACCGAACGACGGGAAGAGCGCCGGCGCGTGACCCGGCAATCTGGGCCCGTCATGTCACCTGGGCCAAGGTGTTTATTTCGGCGGTTGCGGCGCTGCACGATTCGCGGGTTGTGCATGCCGATCTGAAGCCGGCAAACGCCTATCTCATCGCGGATCCAACGATCGGCGCGGGCTACCAGCTCAAGCTGATCGACATGGACTTTTCGCTGCTGGCGGACAAGCGGGCGCCCTGGCATGGGTTCCAGGGGTATGTCGGGACGGACAACTACCGCTCGCCCGAACACATGACGCGCGGCGGCCGGCCCACACTGGCATCAGACGTTTTTACCTGTGGCTTGATGCTCTACGAACTGCTTGCGGGCGAGCACCCGTACTGGCGCGACGATCAGGGCGAATACGCAAAGCTGGCAATGGCGCATGCAGCGAAACCACCGGCGCTGACTGGTGTGATGCCGGCACCCGCAGACAATGCCGAAGTCAGCGCAGCGCTGCATCGCTGCCTTTCGCCCGATCCGGAGAAGCGGCCCACGGCAGCGCAATTGCGTGCGGTGCTGAGTGGGCGTGGAGCGAAGCCGGCGGCGCATATTGCGATGCCCACCGCGCCAGCAATCACACCCGTAGCAGCCAGGCCCCAGCCAGCCGCAGTCGCGCCCGACCCGGGCAAGGCGCCACCCATCCTGGCCGATCAGGTCGAACTCCAGGGTCCGGACGGCCGTTCGATCCGCATCGGTGTGCGCACGGAACTGGGCAAGACGCTGGTTCGACAGTTCGGCCCGGACGGTGAGTTCTGGGACGCGCGTCAATGCGTGCTGGAGCGCAGCGCAGCGCGCGAGTGGTTCGTCACCCCGTTGCCGGGTACCACCAACGAGACACTGCTTAACGGACAGGCGCTTTCGTCACCGCGCGTTCTTCGCCACGGAGACCAGATCGCCGTGGGGCGTCAGGCCAAAGGCATCGCCAAACTCCCGTTGAAGGTGGTGGGACGATGACCGGCGCTGCCGTGGTGGACGTGCACGACCTCGACTGGCAGGCCGTGCGCTACGCAGCCGACCCGGTAGCAGTCCGTGCGCGCATGCAGGATGTCGTGACGCGAATGGAGGCGATGCTCGATTCCGATGATGGCATCGCCCTGCTCTTTGATGCCCACCGCGCCAGCGGAGATGACCGTGTCATTCATGTGCCCGCCACAGACGAGACAGCGCCGCTGTGGTTCATCGGCGATCTGCATGGCGACCTGCTGGCACTGGAAAGCGCGCTGGCCTGCATCCGCACCGAGGGCAACAAGAATCCCGGCAGCCCCTCCAGAATCGTTTTGCTGGGCGACTTCGTCGACGACGAAGGCTTTTCCGTCGAGACGTTGATCCGCATCTTCGAGCTGATCCTGCAAGCTCCCGCACAGGTGACATTCGTGGCGGGCAATCACGACGAAGCGCTGTCATTTGACGGGACCCGTTTTGCGTCGTCGGTCGCGCCTTCGGACTTCGCGGACTTTCTCAATGCCAACCTTGCCGACGAATGGATCATGCGTGTCGGCAAGCTCGCGCTGCGGCTTACTGCCCGAGCGCCGCGCGCACTGTTCCTGCCAGGTGGACTGCTCGTGACGCATGGCGGTTTTCCGCTGGTGGACCTGCACGCACGCCTGGAGGAAGCTGGCGACTGGAACGAGGCGGCGTGCCTGGCCGATTTCACCTGGGCCCGTGCGCACCCCAAGGCGCGTCGCAAGATGCCCAATCGCTTTTCTCGCGGCAGCCAGTTCGGCCATGAAGACTTCACGGACTTCTGCGCGCTCAGCACGCGCATGGGTCGGCCCGTCACGCACATGGTGCGCGGTCATGATCATGTCGATGACCGATACGCCATCTACCCGGCGTATGGGGGGCGCGTACTGACAACGGTGGCGCTTTCGCGGCGACTGGGGCGCGAACAGTTCGGGCCGCACGAACGGCAGCCCACCATGGCGTTGTGGGTACCCGGCGCGCTGCCAACCGTGTACCGCCTTCACATTCCGAATGAATTGATTCACGCGCTGTTTCCGGCGACCGCCGCAGATGACCAGGCGGCGCAGTCGCAGGCCGACGCTTGCGCCGCAGCAGAAAGTACGACGCCATGACTGGTGTGGTCCTGCGATGCCCCAATTGCGGCACCACCCGTGCGACCCCCGGCGAGTGTGCGGCCTGCCACGCGGACGATGTGCGGTACTTCTGCACCAACCACGAGCCAGGGCGCTGGATTGATGCTCCGGCATGCACCGCCTGCGGTGCGGTCTTTGGCGCAAAGCCTCCCCCGCCCCCTTCCCCGCGCGCGCCGCCGCCTGTTGCGAGGCCGCCCGCCCCTTCAAGGCCGCGCGCCGCGCCGCCGCCGCGAATGCCCCCGCCCGCACGCCCGCCGGGCTATGGGTCTGCCAGGCCCGGCGGCACCCCTGGGCCCGGCGGACCAGGCGGAGGACGAGGCCGGCGAGACGATCCGTTCGATGCCTCGCCGGCAGACGACGAGCCCGACCTGCCGCGCGGACGGCCCCGTAGCCTGCCCGAGTTGCTGATCGAAATCGCGCGCGAACGCGAGAGGCGACGCGGGCATCGCGACGCGCCGCCCAGACCGGAGACGAGCCGCCGCGCCGGCCCGGTGGTCCGGGGAATGGGCCTGGGCGGCTGCCTGATTCGCGCCGTGATGCTGCTGTTCTTCCTGTTCCTGATATTGAGCGGCGGCTTGTTCAGCTTTTTCGGGTACTACTGAACGCTTCAGCAACGCGGCCTGCCCAGCCGCACTCGCATCAATTCGACGGACTGTGGCGCCTGGTCAAAGTTCGTGTGCAAGGAAGTCGCGCAACTCCGCTGTGTGGGGGCGGTCAAGCACGCTTGCAGACCCGAGTTCCCAAACTTTCCCGTGATGCATGAAGACGATCTGGTCTGCGATCTTTCGAGCAAAGTTCATCTCGTGGGTGACCATGACCATGGTCATGCCATCCTCGGCGAGCGTTTCGATGACACGCAGCACTTCGCCCGTCAACTGCGGGTCGAGCGCCGAAGTCACCTCATCGAACAGCATCACCTTGGGCTGCATTGCGAGCGACCGCGCGATCGCAGCACGTTGCTGCTGGCCGCCAGAAAGCTGTTCCGGGTAAGCGTCGAATTTGTCCGAGAGCCCTACCTGGGCCAGGCACTGCGTTGCGAGTGCGGCCGCTTTGGCCTTGTCCAGTTTTTTCACGCTGCGCGGTGCGAGCATGATGTTCTGGGCAATGGTGAGGTGCGGAAACAGGTTATAGCTCTGGAACACGATGCCGACATCGAGCCGCAGCTGACGCAGGTTCAAGGCCGGGTCGGTCACGATATGGCCACAGACCTCGATGTACCCCTGGTTGACTTTCTCCAGCCGGTCGATACATCGCAGCGCGGTGCTTTTGCCCGAACCTGACTTTCCGATGAGCACGGTAACCTCGCCGCGCCGGACCTGGAAGCTGACGCCCTTGAGTACCTCGTTGTTTCCAAAGCTTTTATAAACATCGCGCAGCACCACGATGTCACTGGCCTGCGACGTATCAGCAGACTGGACAGGTTCACCCATGAGTTCGTTCTCCGTGATTGGCATCATGCGCTGCGCAGGCCGCGTGCCATTCGCTTTTCAAGCCGGCGGCTCAGCACGGACAAGGGGTAGCAGAGCAAAAAATAAATCAGCGCCACAACCGTGAAGGTGATGAAGGGCTGGAAGGTGGAGTTGTTGATGAGCTGGCCGGCGCGTGTGAGATCGACAAAGCTCACGGCGGAAGCCAGCGACGTGTTCTTGACGATCTGGACCATGAACCCCACGGTTCCAGGGGTCGCGTTGCGGATGGCCTGCGGAATGATCACCTTGAACATGCGCTGCGCGCTGCTGAGCGCCAGGCACTCGGCTGCTTCCCACTGCGCCTTCGGCACGGCCTGAATAGCGCCGCGCCAGAATTCGCCGAAATATGCGCCCACCCAGACTGTCATTGACAGCGTGGCAGCCATCAGTGGCGACACCGACACGCCCAGAGCCGGCAAGCCGAAGTAGCCCGCAAACATGATCACCAGAAGAGGCACGCCCTGGACCACCTGGATATATGCCGATGCGATGCCGCGCAGTGCGGCGAACCGGGAGACACGGCACAAGGCGATGAGCAGGCCCAACAAGCCGCCCCCGATGAAGGCGCATGCGGACAGGGCGACAGTCCACATCGCTCCCTGGAGCAGGAATTGAACGTGCAGCAAACCGAAGGTAGGCATCGCTTTTCGCCTTCAGATCGAGGTGCCAAGGCGGCGCCGGCGCGGGAAAACCGCCAGCCCGATCAGCCAGAACGTAAGCCGCATGAGGAGTGCAAGGACAAAGTAAATGCCCCCGATCGTGATGTACGTCTCCATGGGGCGGAACGAGATACCCTGGATGTAGTTCGCATTGCCCGTGAGTTCGGCCACCGAGATCTGTGAGGCGATGGACGAGGCGAGCATGAGCAGGATGAACTGGCTGGTCAGCGATGGATACACGCGTTCGACAGCCGGGCGAAGCACCACGTGCCAGTACACCTGCGCGCGCGACAGGCCCAGGCACTCGGCCGCCTCCCATTGACCGGCGTGCACGGAATTGAAACCCGCACGCATGATTTCGCCCGTGTAGGCGCCGACGTTGATGGTAAGCGCGATGATTGCAACCGCGAATGCATCCAGCGTGATGCCGATCGACGAGAGGCCGAAGAACACCAGGAAGATCTGCACGAGAAACGGGGTGTTGCGGATCGCTTCCACATAGCCCGCGCAGAACGCGGACAGCCAGCGCAGCCTCGAATTGCGGCCGATTGCGCACAGGGTCCCGATCAGAAAACCGAACACGGTGGCGGCCGCCGCGAGCTTGAGCGTCACCAGCGAGCCGTCCACGAGCATCTGCCATCGCTCGAAAATGGGGGCAAATTCCAGAGTCACCGCAATCTATTCCAATGAACTGCGCACCGCTCAGCCAGTAACCCTGGGCGCCATGCGGTCGCCGAACATCAGACCGGCGGCCCTGAAGCCACCATCAACGTTCAGCGTGTGACCCTGAACGTAGCGCGCATCGTCCGAGCATAGAAACACGGCCGCGTCGCCGATCTCGGCGGGCGTGCCATAGCGCACCATGGGGACGAGGTAGTTGTAGGCCGATCGTGTGGCCGGGTCGTGAGCGGTCGCCGCCATCTCGGTCTCTATGGCGCCGGGCGCGATGTTGTTCACGTTGATGCCATGCGGCGACAGTTCCACCGCCATCACCTTCGTGAGGAGTTCCAGGCCGGCTTTGGCCGCGCCATAGGCGCCCCGCCCGGTACCGCCGCGCTGGCCGGAAAGCGAAGCGATGTTGATAATCTTCCCGCCGTGTCCCTGCGCCACCATCCGCTTCGCACAGGCCTGCGCCACGATGAATGCCCCGGTGAGGTTGATCGCGATGGTTCGGTTCCAGCTCTCGAGCGTGATGTCCAGGAATGGCGTGTTGCCCCCAATGCCGGCATTGTTGATGAGAATGTCGATCCGACCCAGTTGTGCTGTGATGTCCTTTAGCAGGATGTCCACCGAGCGCGCGTCGGCCACATCGACCATGAAGCCGTGGGCCCTGGCGCCGGTTTCGCGCATCTTCGCGGCCGCCGCATTGGCGCCCTGGGCGTTGATGTCGGCAATGGCTATCACGGCACCCTCACGCGCGAGCGCCGTCGCGATGGCCAAGCCAATGCCGCGCGCACCGCCGGTGACAAGCGTGATCTTTCCTTCCAGTCGCATAACTTGACCCATGTGGATTGTGAAGTCGTCAGCGCAAGGGCGCATGACAGACGACCCCGGCCCGCGCAAGGGCGAACCGGGGCCAGTGCAGATTTATTTCAGAAGCTCGGCCGGAATATCGACGTCCTGGAACTTCTTGTAGATCGCGTTGAGTTTGCCGCTCTTCGCATTCACGGCGATCCACTCGTTGAGCTTGGCGAGCAGGGCCGGCTCACCCTTCTTCACACCCATCGCGATAGGGAACTGCTTGATCACCAGCTTGGCTTCGAAAGGCTTTCCGGCCACACGCTGGTTGATTGCCTTCATCTGCGAGTCGGCCAACCCCAGGTATGCGGCCTGACCCGACACGGCGGCCGTGATTGCCGTGGCGTCATCGTCGAAACGGACGACGTTAAAGCCTAGCGCGGACGCTTTGGGGGTGAGCTCCACGTCCTGCATCGTGCTGCGCACGACGGCGATGGACTTGCCCTTCAGGTCGGCCCAGTCTTTCACGCTCTTGTCGCTGGCCGGTCCGATCACCGTCGTACGAATGAATGAATAGGGTTTCGTGAAATCCACCACCTTGGCGCGTTCTTCCGTGACCGAAAGCGAGGAGATGATCACGTCGGCTTTGTCGGTGTTGACGTTGGGAATGCGCGTGGGACCCGTGGTGTTGATGAACTCAAGTTCCACACCCCAGTCTGCGGCCAGTGCCCGCGCCACTTCGACGTCGGAGCCAGTCGGCTTCATCGCGCCATCCAGCATCCCGAACGGCGGAATGCCCATGTCGGTGGCAACACGCAGCTTCTTGGTGCTTGTGATCCTGGCGAGCCCATCCGCGCTTGCGGGGATCGCGATTGCCAGACCCACAGCCGCGATCATGGCGCTGACGTGACGACGATTGAGTTTCATTGAATTTGTCTCCTGTTCGATGAGGCCATGCGGCCTGCGGAATTTGACTCACACCTGCGGAACGTTTAACTTCGCGCATGTTTTCAGGGTTAACCCTGAACCTTCCCCGCTGTTGCTCACCTACAAGGAATTGACGGAAGTCTATTGCAGGCGTTGCGCCCTCAATAGCCCATTTTCGAGACTGGACCTGTGACTTTTCATGACAGCTGCTAACCCTTCCGCCCCGACTGACGTTCGCCAGCGCCTTCCCCTGAGTTCATTGCGCGCCTTCGAGGCGGCGGCTCGCCTGGGGACCATGAGCGCGGCAGCCGCTGAGCTGTTCGTCACCCACGGCGCAATCAGCCGACACGTGCACCTGCTGGAAGAACAGTTCGGTGTGCCACTACTGGTGCGTCTTGCGCGCTCCGTGGCACCCACGCCCGAAGGCGCCGCGCTGGCCGGTCAACTGACCGAAGCCTTTCGCCTGATGCGCGAAGCGGTGTCGCAGCTGGAACCCGGGCCAGTGACACTTTCCTGTTCGGCAACCATCATGACGAAGTGGCTGATACCGCGCCTGAGCGATTTCAAGCGTACCCACCCAGGCACCGAGATCCGTCTCAACATCAGCCACGGCGAGGTCAATTTCATCCAGGACCAGATCAGCGTCGCAATCCGTTCAAGCATGCACCAACCGCCGCAAGGGGTCGAGAGCGAGCCGCTGCTGCACGAGCAGATCGGCCTGGTATGCCACCCGGACTACATGGAGCATATTGGAATCTCGTCGATAGCATCGCTGTCCCGCGCGCGGATCCTCGACACCGCGACGCGTCCGCACGCCTGGAGCGAATGGGCCTCGCTCATGAACTGTCACGGCATCCAATTCACACCGCATGAGCGTTACGAACACTTCTACCTGGTCATCGAGGCGGCGGTGTCCAAGCTGGGGGTCGCCCTGGTTCCACGCTACCTGGTGGAAAAGGAAATCGGGACGGGCCAGCTGGTCGCCCCATTTGGTTTCATCGACAGCCCCTACATGCTTAATCTGTGGATCGCACCCCACGAACGCCTGCGCGACGACGTCCGCCAGCTCGCCAGCTGGATTCGAAAGCAGATGAAGTGACCCGATGTGAGTTCTAGTCACAGGCGACTGCACACATATCGCTCTATCGACCGCGATTGAAGCATAAAGTCCGGCATACGGTATTGAGGCGCCCGCACTTGGCGCCGCTTTGCGCCGAGTCAAAAACTCATACGTCAGATCTCCATGCCAATCCATCGCCCCGAATTCACAGCGCGGTACTTTGTCGAAAGCTCCATCGCGATTGAAAAGGCCGCCGAGACCATCGCCGGTGAGCAGTCGAGCGGCACCTTCATGGCGTTGCCCGGCGAGACGGATGAACTCAAGCAGCGATCCCGTGCCCGGGTCACCCGGATCGACCACCTGCCGCCTGCGCCAGTGCCATCCTTGCACAGCGCATTCGTGGAAAGGCGGGACCACCCGGACAGCTTCAATCGCGCAGAAGTCGAAATCGCATTTCCCATCGACAATGTCGGCGCGAACATTTCCACACTGCTGGCTACTGTTGCAGGCAATCTCTTCGAATTGGGCGAGGTGACCGGCTTGCGCCTGCTGGATATCGATCTGCCACAGGATTACGCAAAGCGTTTCCCCGGGCCCAGTTTCGGCGTTCCGGGCACACGCGAGTTGACGGGAGTCCACGGCCGGCCCCTGATCGGAACCATCATCAAGCCGAGCATCGGCTTGTCGCCCGAACAGACCGCGCAGATGATCGATTCGCTTTGCGCTGCCGACATCGACTTCATCAAAGACGACGAATTGATGGCTGATCCGCCCTATGCGCCGTTCGATTCACGGCTGCGGGCCGTGATGCCGGTCATCATGAAACATGCCGACCGCATGGGGCGGAAACCCATGTATGCGATCAACATATCGGGCAGCATCGACGAAATGATGCGGCGCCACGACGCGGTGCTCCAGGCCGGTGGAACCTGCGTGATGGTCAGCGCCAACTGGGTCGGATTCGCGGCCGTGGAACACCTGCGCCGCCACACGCAACTGCCGATTCACGCGCATCGAAACGGCTGGGGCGCCCTCACCCGCCATCCCCAACTTGGCTTCTCATTCGCCGCCTACCAGAAGATCTGGCGACTTGCAGGGATCGACCATCTGCACGTCAACGGTGTGCGCAGCAAGTTCTGGGAGCCCGATGATTCGGTGATTGCTTCAGCGCAGGCATGCCTTGCGCCGTTTGCCGGCGTGCAGGCCGTGATGCCGGTCTTTTCATCCGGCCAGTGGGCGGGCCAGGCACCTGACCTGTTTCAAAGGCTCGCCTCGACGGACCTGATGCATCTTGCCGGCGGCGGCATCCTGGGTCATCCGGGCGGGATCGCGGCCGGGGTAGCCAGCATGCGCGAAGGCTGGGACGCCGCAGTGGCGGGGGTGAGCCTCGAAGACTACGCGCGCGACCACGTCGCCTTGCGCGGGGCTCTTGCGCAGTTCAGGACGGTTTGAAGATGGCCGATTTGCCGATGGCTGCGAACCAGAAAGTCCCGGAGTTGCGTTTCGCGTTCTACGGAGACGATTTCACGGGATCCACCGACGCGCTCGAAGTCTTGGCATTTGCGGGGCTTCGATGCGCATTGTTCCTGAGCCCGCCGACCCGCGAAATGTTGCACTCCATGGGCGGCTACGACGCAATCGGCGTGGCCGGAGACAGCCGTGGCATGACCCCCGCCGAGATGGATGAGGCCCTGCCTCCGATCTTCAGAGCGCTGGCGGGGCTCGATGCATCGATCGTGCACTACAAGGTGTGCTCCACCTTCGACAGCTCTGCGGGCGTCGGAAGTATCGGGCGCGCAATCGACATTGCGCGGGACACGTTTGGTACAGCGGTGATACCCGTGGTCGCCGGCACCCCCGCGCTTGCTCGCTACTGCGCGTTCGGCAATCTCTTTGCCCGCTCGGGCACCGATGGACTCACGTATCGAATCGACCGGCACCCGATCATGAGCGTCCATCCCGTGACACCAATGGACGAGGCTGACCTGGCCGTGCATCTGGGCCGACAAACAGCCCTGAAGATCGGCAAATTCACTTTGAGCAACTTCTGTCTTGACCAGGCGGCGCTGCAAGCACAGCTGGTCTCGCACAGCCGGACCGGGGATGCAGCGGTAGTCATCGACTCTACCGAGAGAAATCACCTCACCCAAGTGGGCGGCATGCTGCTGGCGCACGCTGCCCCGCTCCGGCCCGCGTTTGTCGTGGGCTCATCGGGCGTCGAATACGCGCTCACCCAGTGGTGGGCCGAGCACGAGGAGTTGCCGACCCTGAGCAACGACTTCCGGTCGTTCGAAGCCGTTGACAAGGTCCTCGCAATTTCCGGCAGTGCGTCAGCACTCAGCGCGCGTCAGATCGACACCGCCATCGAAGCGGGCTTTGCAGACATCGCGGTCGATGCAAGCGCACTGGTCGATCACGCGCGTTGGCAAGACGCTTCTGCCGCACTGGTGGAGAAGGTGGTTGCCTTGCTCACGCAAGGCCAAAGCGTCATGTTGCACACCGCGCGCGGACCAGACGATCCCCGTATCGCCGCCTTGATCGGGTCGCTGGTAGCCCGCGGTGAAGCGCGGGAGGAAGCCAGACACGGCGGTGGCCGGCTCCTGGGTGTGAGACTGGGTCATATTGTCCAGAAGATCCTGCTCGCGGTTCCCTTACGTCGCCTGCTGCTTTCCGGGGGAGATACCTCTAGCCAGATCACGCGCATCCTCGCCCCGGACGCACTCGAAATCGAAGCCCGACTGGCGCCGGGCGCCCCGTTGTGCAGGGCCATTTCGAACCAGCCTCACCTGCGTGCGCTTCAGATTGCGCTGAAGGGAGGACAGATGGGAGATGACTCTTATTTCGTCAAAGCCCGGCGCGGCACGCCGGAACAACACTAGGAATCACTGATGGAATCAATTCAACGCATCGCAGTCGTAACAGGTGGAGCCATGGGCATAGGCGCCGCGGTCTGCGAGAAGCTCGCCAGGGCGGGTTACAGGGTGGTCGTAGCCGATCGGGATATGGCAGCCGCAGCGGGAATGGTCGATCGCCTGGAAGCCGGTGGCTACCAGTCCGAGGCCGTGGAGATGGACGTGGGCAGCGCGCAATCCGTGGCCGAAGGATTTCAGGGGATCTCCGCACAGCACGGACGCTGCGACGTACTTGTGAACTGTGCGGGCATTGCCAAGGTCTTTCCGTTCCTGGACTTCCCGCTCGACAACTTCATGGCCACCATGAACGTCAACGTCACCGGAACCTTGCTCTGCAGCCAGCATGCCGCCCGCCTGATGACGCAGAACCGCTGGGGCCGTATCGTCAACATTGCGTCCGTGGCCGGCATGCGTGCGGTCGGAAAGGGCCGGACGGCCTACGGAACATCGAAAGCTGCGGTGATCGCATTGACGCGCCAGATGGCGGTGGAACTCGCCGATTACGGCATCACGGCCAATGCGGTCGCACCCGGCCCCGTGGACACCCCGATGACTCAGGTGCTACATACCGACAAGTTCCGCGCGGAATACGCCAGTGCCATCCCGATGAAGCGGTATGGCACCACGACGGAAATTGCTTCCGCGGTCATGTACCTCGTTTCGGACGAGGCGTCTTATGTTTCTGGCATCGTCATGCCGGTCGATGGCGGTTTTCTCTCGGCAGGCGCGCCGGGCATCTGAGCCGCCCGCAAGCGGGGCATGGTAGTGCCCGGTCGGGACAAGCCGTGCCGCGATAATCGCCGCACATGAGCGCACCCGACCTGACGAAACACACCCCCATGATGGCCCAGTACCTCGCCATCAAGGCCGAGCATCCGGACACGCTCGTGTTCTATCGAATGGGCGACTTCTACGAGCTGTTCTACAGCGACGCAGAAAAGGCGTCGCGCCTGCTCGACATCACGCTGACCCGGCGCGGCAACTCCGGGGGTGAGCCTGTGGTGATGGCGGGCGTGCCCTTCCACTCGATGGAGGGGTACCTCGCCCGACTGATCCGGCACGGCGAGTCGGTCGCGATCTGCGAGCAGGTCGGCGATGTCGCGACGTCCAAGGGCCCCGTCGAGCGCAAGGTGATGCGGGTCGTCACCCCCGGCACGCTCACGGACACCGAACTCCTGAACGACAAGTCCGAAGCCATGCTGCTAGCCGTGCACCAGGGCTCGCGGCACAGGCTCGGGCTGGCCTGGCTAAGCGTCACGCAGGGCGCCTTGCAGCTGGCCGAATGCGCTGGTGATGAACTCGAGTCATGGGTTGCACGCATCGGGCCGAGCGAGCTGGTGTTCAGTTCGGGCGTCACACCTGTTTTTTCGCAGCGCCTGAAGGCTATGAAGGCCGCGTCTTCTTTTTCGCTCACCGAGCGCCCGGAATTCCAGTTTGACGCCGGCCTGGGTCTGCGCAAGCTCCTGGGCCAGCTCAATAGTGCAACGCTCGCTGCCTGGGGCGCCGATGAGATGCTGCACGCGCACGCCGCGGCGTCGGCCTTGCTGACGTTCGCGGAACACACGCAAGGCCGGGCGCTTTCGCACGTGCAGAGCCTTCAGGTCCAGCGCGACGACGAGTTGATCGACCTGCCCGTCACCACACGGCGAAACCTCGAACTCGTGCAGACCTTGCGCGGCGAAGACTCGCCCACCGTGTTCTCTCTGCTGGACACCTGTATGACCGGCATGGGCAGCCGCATGCTCAAGTGCTGGCTGCTGGAGCCCCGCCGCGAGCGCACGCAGGCGATGATGCGACACGAGGCGATAGCCACCTTGCGCGGCGGACTCTGGCAGCGCCTTCGCACGGAGATGAAAGGTTGCAGCGATGTGGAGCGCATCACCGCGCGCATTGCCTTGCGACAGGTCCGTCCGCGTGAACTGGTGGGATTGAAGCAGTCGCTTGAAAAATCGTGGCAACTCGCCTTGCAGCTGCACGACGTGGACGGCTTGCTGGCCGAGATCGCTGCGTCGATGTCGCCGCCCCACGGCTGCACGGAGGTGCTCACGCGCACCATCCACGCAGAGCCGGCAGCGTTGGTGCGCGATGGCGGCGTGATCGCAACGGGGCTTGATGCAGAACTCGATGAGTTGCGTGCAATCCAGGACAACTGCGACGGCTTCCTGCTCGAACTGGAAGCGCGCGAGCGCGCCCGAAGCGGCATTGCCAACCTGCGGGTGCAGTTCAACAAGGTGCACGGTTTCTACATCGAGATCACCCAGGGGCAACTGGACAAGGTGCCGGCTGATTACCGCCGGCGCCAGACGCTCAAGAACGCCGAGCGGTTCATCACGCCCGAGCTCAAGGCCTTCGAAGACAAGGCGTTGTCCGCCCAGGACCGCGCGCTGGCCAGGGAAAAATGGCTTTATGAACAGCTGCTCGACCAGTTGCAGGCGCACGTTCCCGCATTGACGCGCCTGGCTCGCGCGATGGCGTCGCTCGATGCGCTTTGCGCGCTGACCGAACGCTCGCTCACGCTTGACTGGTGCCGACCGCAATTCATGCGCGAGCCCGGCATCGAGATCGTCAAGGGACGTCACCCCGTGGTCGAAAGCCGCCTGGCAGAAACCAGTGGCGGCAGCTTCATCGCGAACGACACGCGCCTGGGCCCCAGGCAACGGATGCAGGTCATCACCGGCCCCAACATGGGTGGCAAATCGACCTACATGCGGCAAGTTGCGCTGATTTGCCTGCTGGGTTCGATGGGCTCATACGTTCCCGCGGCATCGTGCCGCCTCGGACCGATGGACGCGATCCATACCCGTATTGGTGCGGCCGATGACCTGGCCAACGCGCAATCGACCTTCATGCTGGAGATGACAGAAGCCGCGCAGATCCTGCACGCCGCCACGTCGAATTCGCTGGTGCTGATGGATGAGATCGGCCGGGGTACCTCCACTTTCGACGGGCTTGCGCTCGCCTCGGGAATCGCCGCGCACCTGCATGACAAGACGCAGTCGTTCACTCTGTTTGCGACGCACTATTTTGAACTGACCGAGTTCCCGGCCAAACACCACTGCGCCGTTAATGTGCATGTGAGCGCCGCCGAGTCGGGCACTGACATCGTCTTTCTGCACGAGATCCAGCCCGGTCCGGCCAGCCGCAGCTATGGCATACAAGTTGCAAAACTGGCCGGCATGCCCGCTGCCGTGGTCAACCATGCGCGCCACGCCCTGACAGCGCTGGAGAACCAGCAGACTCAGGCTCGCGAGCAGGTAGACTTGTTCGAAGCGCCGCCCGCCGCCGACGCGCCCATGCACAGCGCAGTCGAAGCGGCGGTGGGCGCACTGAACCCCGATGCGATGAGCCCGCGTGAAGCACTCGACGCCCTGTATCAACTCAAGAAGCTGACTGAAAAGCTGGCTGATATCAAATGACCTATTGCGTCGGCATCAAGCTCAACGCCGGACTGGTGTTTCTCTCCGACTCCCGCACCAACGCGGGCGTGGACAACATCAGCACCTTCCGCAAGATGATCGTGTACGAGCGCCCCGGCGATCGCTTCATGGTGCTGCTGTCTGCAGGCAACCTCAGCATTGCGCAGTCGGTGCGCGAGATCCTGCAGGTCGAGCAGCTCAAGGAAGGAAAGGAAGGCGAAACGATCACTATCTGGAATGCCAACAGCATGTTCGACGCCGCGCGCGTTCTGGGCAATGCGGTGCGTCATGTTTATGACCGCGACGCCGAAGCGCTGAAGAACTCCGGCGTCGATTTCAACGTCGGCCTCATCTTTGGCGGCCAGATCCGCGGCGAGGGCATGCGGCTTTTCCAGGTGTATTCGGCAGGAAATTTCATCGAAGCGACGCCCGAAACCCCGTATTTCCAGATCGGCGAATCCAAGTACGGAAAGCCGGTGCTAGACCGCGTGCTCACGCCGGACACACCCCTGGATGAAGCGGCCAAGTGCGCCCTGGTTTCGATGGATTCCACGATGAAGTCGAACCTGTCGGTCGGCCCGCCGCTGGATCTGGTCGTGTACGAGACCAACAACTTCCAGACCGAGAAGATCGTCTCGATCGACATGCAGAACCCCTACTACCGCATGCTGCACAGCAGCTGGGGCCAGAAGCTGCGCGAAGTCTTTGACAGCCTGGATGACCCGGTCTGGGACGACGCGCATACCGACACACCGCTCAAGGTTGACACGGGGCGCAGCAAGCCGCTCAAGAAGATCACGCGGCCCGACGAGCGGCTGATTTGACGCCCATCGTTTTCTCGCACGCCAACAGTTTTCCGGCGGCGACCTACACGGCGCTTTTCGCCGACTTGCGCTCGCGCGGTTTTCTGGTCAAGGCCGTCGAGCGTTTCGGCCACGAAGAGCGCTACCGGGTGACCAATAACTGGCCTGGACTTGTGCAACAGCTGCACGACTTCACCGCACCGATCGTCGAAAAACGCGGTGAGCCGGTGTTCCTGGTGGGGCATTCGCTGGGCGGATTTTTGAGCCTGATGTGCGCAGCGCACCATCCGCATCTGGCGCGGGGCGTGTTGCTGCTCGATTCACCCCTGCTGGGCGGCTGGAAAGCCACGGCCCTGGGCGCGATGAAGCGAACGCAGCTGGTGGGTTCGGTGTCGCCCGGCCGGGTCAGCCGCAAACGCAAGAACCGCTGGCCATCGGCCGATGATGCGCTGGAGCATTTCCGGCACAAGAAGGCCTTTGCCAAATGGGAAGAGCGGGTGCTGGCCGACTACATCAAGCACTGCACGCACGATGAAGACGGTGAACGCATCCTGAGCTTCGATCGGGACGTCGAGACGGCGATCTACAACACGCTGCCTGACAACCTCGACCGCCTGCTCAAGCGCCATCCGCTCAAGTGCGAAGTGGCGTTCATTGGCGGGCGGCAATCCGAAGAGATGAAGCAGGTCGGCATGGCAATGACGCTGGAAGTCACCGGTGGCCGCATGATGATGCTCGATGGCAGTCATCTGTTTCCGATGGAAAAACCGGGTGCAACAGCGGCCGCGATCGAAGCGGCGCTGCGGGGTTTCGACTTCAGTTGACGACCGGGTCGGGCATGCTCACCCGGCCCACTTCACCACACCCGTCCACGCCGTCAAAAGCACCACGATGCCGAACGCGATGCGGTACCAGGCGAACGCGACAAAGTTGTGCGTGGAGATGTACCGCAGCAGCCAGCGAACACACAACCAGGCGCTGACAAACGAGAAGAAGAGCCCGACCGCAAACATCGGCAGGTCATCCATCGACAGCAGCGCCCGCTCCTTGACCAGGCTGTACGCGCCCGCACCGATCAGGGTCGGAATCGCCAGGTAGAACGAGAAATCAGTCGCCGCCTTGCGCGACAGCCCGAGCAACATGCCGCCGATGATGGTCGCGCCACTGCGGCTTGTTCCGGGGACCATCGCCAGGCATTGCACCAGCCCCACCTTGAGGGCGTCTTTCCAGGTCATGTCATCGACGTCGTTCACGCGAACCGCTGAAGGCGGGCGCTTTTCGGCCCACAGGATGATGAAGCCGCCGATGATGAAAGTACTTGCCACCACCGCCGGCGTGAACAGGTGCTCCTTGATCATCTTGCCCAGAACAAGCCCCAGAAGGACTGCCGGAATAAACCCGATCACGACGTTGAGCGAGAACTTCTGGGCCGATCGCTGCGTCGGAAGCGCCACCAGCGTGTCACGGATCTTCTGCCAGTAAACGATGATCACGGCGAGGATCGCGCCGGTCTGGATGGCGATATCAAAGACCTTGGCCTTTTCGTCATCAAAGCCCAGCAAGGCGCCCGCAAGGATGAGGTGGCCCGTGCTGGAAATGGGCAGGAACTCAGTCAGGCCCTCGACCACACCCATCACCGCAGCTTTGGCCAACAACACGAAATCCACACGCGCTCCTTGAAGTGGCAGCGATTATCGATGCATCCGGCCGGCGCAATCAGCCGTATGCTGGGATCAATGGCCTCGCTCACCTTCGTCGCACCCGGAAATCGCGCTGCCGTGATAGGCTTCCTGCACGCGACAACGATGGCCGATATCCAACTAGACCCAGCTGCTTCCACGATGATCCGGGATGCACAACTGGCAGCGCTGCTCCGGTCGGCGGCCTCGGGAAACGCTCGCGCTTTCGAAGAGTTCTACACAGGTACCGTCCACTACGCTTTAGCTGTGGTGCGCCGGATTGTCGGCGCTTCGCATGCACAGGACGTTCTCGCAGACTGCTATTTCCAGATCTGGCGCGAGTCGAGCCGCTTTGACGCCGAGCGCGGCAGTGCAGTCACCTGGTTGCTCACTATCGCGCGCAGCAGGGCCCTGGACAGGCTGCGCCAGGAAGCGCTGCGCCATGGCGGTATGTCAGGTGCTCCGGCGCACAACCCGGACGACACCCGTCCGCACGAGGACCCGGGCCCCGATGCGCTTTTGGAGAGCGTCGAACGCAAAAGCCGACTGCACGCGGCGCTCGTTGCTTTGTCGCCGCATGAAAGATGGGTGCTGGGTCTGGCGTACTTCAAGGAGCACACCCAGAGCGAGATCGCGGAGCTGACCGGATTTCCGTTGGGCACCGTCAAATCGCTGATGACCCGCGCCCAGCAAAAACTGCGCGTTGCGCTCGACGCGGCAAGCTTCAGGCAATTGACATGAGCGACAAACAATCGCCCCTGGATCCCGATGTCGTCGCTGCCCTGAACGCGGCGGCGCACCCCATCGATCCGGCCGATCCAGCCAATGCCGCGGCCATCGAGCGCGTGCGGGCCCAGTTGATGCAGATGATTGCTGCCGACTCGGCACGGCATCACGTGGTCATCAAGCCCGATGACGGAAGCTGGCATCCGTTCGTGCCCGGCATCACCCGAAAGGTGCTTTCAATCCAGGACGGCGTGATGTCGTACCTGCTGAAGTTCGAGCCGGGCGCGGTTTTGCCTGCTCACCGCCACCCCATCGACGAGGAATGTGTCGTCCTTGAAGGCACACTCAAACTGGGCGGGCATTTGCTGCCTGCCGGTAGTTTTCACCGTGTGCCCCGCGACGTGCTCGATTGCGAGAGCTCCAGCGACGAAGGCACCGTTATTTACCTGCGCGGCGCATCGCCCCGGTCTGATCACCTGATCTGATTGATTCCGGCGCTGCATTTCGCGCCGCGCCGCTGCCCGTTCACTCCCCCATCCGGCAATTCCATCGCTTTGCGATAGCGGCGCCGCGGGCGCCCCGGCAAAGTCCAGCCATCGCAAACCCACGCCACACAAGGACTCACCATGCTGCTCCAGCTCATCGTCAACCAACCGCAGGTCATGCTGCAAATCCTCAAGGCCACCCCGCTGTTCGTATGGGGAATTTTGGCCGCGATCACGGTGCTCGGCCTGAGCCAGGCGCGCGACCGGACGGCGAGCGTGGCACGCATCGCCATCATGCCGGTCGTGATGACGGTTCTGGGGCTCTGGAGCCTGATCAGCGCTTTCAGCCAGTCGCCGGTGTTCGGCCTGGCGCTGCTCGCATGGGTCTCGTCGGCTGCCGTCATGATCGGGTTGATCGGCACCCTGGCGCTCCCGCGCGACGCCAGCTACGATGAATCGACTCGCACCTTCGCCGTTTCGGGAAGCCTGCTGCCCATGGCCCTGATGATGGCGATTTTTCTCACGAAGTATTTTGTCGGCGTCGAAACATCGATGAACCCCGGCGTCGCACTGGACGGGGTATTCGCCTTTATCGTCAGTGCGCTGTATGGCATGTTCAGCGGCATCTTTTCAGGCCGCGCCATCCGACTGCTGCGCCTGGCGTCCCGCCCCGCGCTGGGCATGGCTGCCGCCTGAACGCACAATGCCTCACCACGGACTGATCCTCTCCCAGCACCTGGAGTGACCACCATGAACCGCATGAGCCCTGAAGACATCGAGCGCCTTGCGCACAAGCGCGCCGCCGCCAAGCTGGGTTGGTACTTCCACCTGGCGATCTACATCCTGGTCAACTCGTTCCTGTTTGCGCTCGCGTATTTCGGGCTGCGCTCGCGGCCCTGGTCCATCTATCCACTCCTGGGATGGGGCCTGGGCCTGGCGTTGCATGGCGCTTCGGTCTTCCTGATCGGCAAGGGCAGCAATCTGCGCGAGAAGCTGGTGCAGCAAGAGCGCGATCGCCTGCAACGCCAGAACGACGCGCAATGAACATCGACTGGATCGCCAAGCTGCGGCACCTGCTGCAGGTCCTGGCTTTCTGCATGGTCGTGGCAACGGTGCAGTACACCTTCCAGCCCGACAAGGCCTACGGCGCGCTGGTCGTGTATTCGATCTTCATCGGCACCATCACCTGGGCCGTGATCGACCTGGGCCGTGAGTACTTTCCCTCCAGCGCAGAGACCGGCTGGCCGCAAGGCATGAGCGGCATCGCGCTGGTGGCAGGCGCAATCGTTGCCGGATACTTTTTGGGCACCTTCATCGCCGGGCGCGTGTGCGACTACTACGGCCTCTATCCGCCCGGCCCTGCGCCCAATCCAGAAACGCAGCTGCGCACCTCGATCCTGATCACTGCCATCGCGGGCCTGATTGGAAGCGGCTACTTCTACACGGTGAGCAAGAGCGCATACCTCGAGCGCAAGATGGGCGAGGCGCGAAGGCACGCGGACGAAGCGCGGCTCAAGCTGCTGGAAACCCAGCTCGAGCCGCACATGCTGTTCAACACGCTGGCGAATCTGCGCGCGCTGATCAGCGTCGATCCCGTGCGCGCCCAGACCATGCTCGATCACATGATCGCGTACCTGCGCGCAACGCTGGATGCCTCGCGCACGACCACGCACAGTCTGCAAACCGAGTTCGATCGCCTGCGCGACTACCTGGAGCTCATGGCGATCCGCATGGGGCCGCGCCTGACCTACGAGTTGCAGCTGCCCGCTGAACTTGCGGATCTGCCGGTGCCGGCATTGCTCCTCCAGCCGCTGGTGGAAAACAGCATCAAGCACGGCCTGGAGCCGAAACTCGAAGGCGGCCGGGTCACAGTCACGGCCAGACGGGACGGCGATGACCTGGTGCTGGAGGTCCGGGATACGGGTGTCGGCCCATCGCAGGCCGCAAACGGGATGTCCGATGACAGGGCCAGGGCCAACGCCACGACCGGCGGCTATGGCATGGGCAACGTGCGCGATCGCCTGCGCTCGCTGCACGGCGATCGGGCGTCCCTGGCGTTCTCGGCGCATGCCGAAGGCGGCTCGCGCAACGTGCTTCGCATCCCGGCAAAGGCAAGATCATGACGACAACCGCAGCTTCTCCGTCAGCGCTCATTGCAGAAGACGAGCCCCTGCTCGCACAAGCGCTGAAGGCAGAACTTGCACTGGCGTGGCCCGAGCTGCGAATCGCCGCAATCGTTTCAGACGGTGTGTCGGCGGTCACGCAGGCGCTGGCACTGCTGCCTGATGTGCTTTTCTTCGACATACGGATGCCGGGTCAGACCGGGCTGGAAGCGGCCGCGGAACTGGCCGACGAGTGGCCCGAGGGCAAGGTGTTTCCGGCGCTGGTCTTTATCACCGCGTATGACCAGTACGCCGTGCAGGCATTCGAGACGCAAGCCATCGACTATGTGTTGAAGCCGGTGCAATCCGCGCGGCTGCAAAAGACGCTGACCAAGGTCAGGCAGGCGCTGGCCCGGCGCGAGGCCCACCCCGGCATCGAAGACACGCTGGTGCAGTTGCGCTCGCTGCTCGGATCGGTGGCGCCGGGGGGCGGCAAGCCGGAGCCGCTGCAGGTTCTGCAGGTGAGCGTGGGTTCCAGCATCCGCATGGTGCCCGTGCACGAGGTGATCTACTTCGAAGCGGCCGACAAGTATGTGCGGGTACTGACGGATGAGCACGAATACCTCATTCGCACGCCGCTCAAGGAAATTCTTCCCCGCCTGGATGAGCAAACCTTCTGGCAGATTCATCGCGGCACCGTCGTTCGCGCAACCGCCATTGAAGGGGTGACGCGCGATCCGTCGGGCAAGCTGCACCTTTCGCTACTCAACCATAAAGAAAAGCTCCCCGTCAGCCGGCTGTACGCACATCTTTTCAAGGCGATGTGACATTCTCCTGAATCCGAAACACGGTGTACTGCGTAGAACACGTGTAACAACCACACGTGTAACAACCCTTCAAGGAGCCCCCCATGACCCGCCTTCCATTCGTCGTCGCAACCCTTGCAACCGTCGCACTTGTCTCGGCCTGCGCCTCTGGCGGCATGATGTCCAGGTCTTACGACCAGAGCATGCTGCCCGCCACCGTGCAAGTACCCGCTGGCAACCGCGTTGCGCTGGAAACCGTGGGCATCGGCGAGATCACGTACGAGTGCCGCGCCAAGGCCAACATGGCCGGCCAGTACGAGTGGGTCTTTGTGGGCCCCGATGCCAAACTGATGGACCGCAGCGGCAAGCAGGTCGGACGCTACTTCGGCCCGCCCGCCACCTGGGAAGCCATGGACGGCAGCAAAATCACCGCCACGCAACTCGCAGTCGCGCCCGCAGGCGCCGGCAGCATTCCGATGCAGCTCGTAAAGGCCAATCCGGCGATGGGTACTGGCGCCATGACGGGCACCACCTACATCCAGCGCGTCGCAACCCAAGGCGGCATCGCCCCGCCGATGGCATGCACCGGCAGCACGATGGGCACCAAGGCGATCGTCAAGTACCAGGCCGACTACATTTTTTATCGCGCGAGCTGAGCGGCTTCAGCCGGCGTCTGGCAACGCAAGTCGCCAGCGTCCTACAAACGCAGGCGATCGAACACGTTTTACTGAAAGTCAATCACCCCGACTCCTCTGAGTCCCCTCCTCCTCCGGGGTGAGCTGGTCCGG
>JAZKFD010000123.1:5796-21106 GCA_040386635.1 Pseudomonadota bacterium | reverse complement strand
CGAGTTCCTCGTACATCAACTTGACCGTGCGCCGGTCACGCTTGCCGCGATGGGCGTCGGCCTCAGCCAGGTCGCCAGTATCTCGACGTAGCCGTCCAGCTTGCTCGCCACCACGCGCGGCGGGTACCTGGGCTCGACCATCTGCCCCTTGCGCAGCCATGTCTTGATGGTGTTTCGCGCTATCCCCGTGCGTCGTTCGATTTCCTTGATCGGCACGACGTCTCGCAGATGCAGCCGCCGGATCTTCGCCAGTGTTCCCACTTTGATCACTCCTTGATCCCCCTGCCTAAAAGTTAAGCAGGAGACTGTATTCAAGGGGTCAAATTTCGATGAAAAAACTCAGCTCAAAGGGGTCAGATTTGCTTGGAAATCAACAACACCCCCCGCAACGGCAATGCGTTCCAAGCACGTGTCTTCTGGAAGTACGCGGCGCATTTGCTTGATCCGTCGAGCAACATCCAGCGAGTGGGGTTCGAGGGCGGACCGCGGGGCTTTGACGACGTCTGGGTGGAGTACGCGCAGAACAAGGGTCCGCAGAACCAATTCGGTCATCGGCTGCATGTCGAGCGCTACCAGTGCAAATGGCATGCGTCCAATGGAACCTACACGCATGTCAACCTCACCGAGCCGGCCTACTCGGGCGCCAAGAAGGTGTCGCTCCTGCAGCGGGCGCGCGACGCCTACCGGCGTGACGTCGCAGCTGGACAGGTCTCTCGGGTCAAATTGATGACCAACCACCGGCTTGATGGTGCGGACGTCCTCTACGAGCTGGTCAAGACGCAGGACCACACATTACGCCTGGAGGAATTCTTTAAGGGTACGACCCGAAAGAGCAAGGCGTTCTTGGCGCGGGAGCTGTGGAAGCAGCACCTGCAGATCGACGACGCCGAGTTGAAGGGGTTCGCCGCTGCGCTCGCGCTGGCGACGGTGTCGGAGTCGCTAGAGGAGGTGCGTCGGCAGATGGACCTGGCCTTGCGAGGCTACGGGATGACCCCGTCGGATCCCAGCTCCGCCACGACTCGGTACGACGACCCCCCGTATGTCTGGCTGGGCCAGGGGCGGAACGAGTTTGATGGCAAGTCGTTTCGCGAGGCCTGCGACCAGGAGGGGCTGCTGGCTCCTCGAGCCCCGCCGCCGCACGTCAGCGTCTTTGGCGTCAAGTCCTTCGAGCACAGCTTCGACCGGCTGGAAGCGCGCTGCGACGACGTGCTCGATTTGGTTTCTGCCTTCGACACTCGCTACATCCGCTCAGGTTTCACGTGGGAAACCGACCTGCTCCCTAAGCTGAAAGCCTTCATCGAGATCGCCGCTCAGACCGGTCCTCGGCTGCGCCTGGCGATGGATGCGCACACCACGCTGGCGTTTGCCGCAGGGACTATCTTGGACACGAAGTCGGGGCGCGTGGTTGAGCTTCAGCAGCGCACCCGCGCCGGCATGCAGGTCTGGGCGGCCGATGACACGCAGCCGGACACTGGATGGGCGGACTGGCGGTTCGACCAGCATGACCTGCAAACCGGTGGCCAAGACATCGCTGTGGCTGTCTCAATCAGCCGCCCAGCGCAAACGGACGTGCGCCGGTACTTGCAAGGGCGGGCTGACATCGGCCTTTTGGTGAACGCAGACCTGAGCAGCGGTGCGGCGCAGACCTCAGTGCTCAACGGGACCCACGCGGACATGCTCGCGGAACGGCTGGCCAACTACATCAAGGACCTGCGCGCCAAACAGGGCGGACCTACGTCGCCGCGGGTGCACTTGTTTATCTCCGCACCGTATACCTTCAGCTTCTTCCTCGGTCGACACGGGAAGGTGCTCAGGCCGGCGGTCTTGCACGAGTTCGACTTCGACGGGCAGCGAAGCTGCTCGTACGAGCCCTCGTTGACGATGCCCTAGCACGGAGAGGTGTTCGCACCCGGTTCAGGAAAGCGAGTTCTGGCTGCCCGGTTCGCGGCAGGGGCAGCGCATGTGTAACAAAACAGTCCCAATCTCAGTTTCCGACAGGTCTTATTCCGCCTCGACAGACCTTATTCCCATCCAACAGGCGCCTCGGCCTTCCGAACGGGCTATTCCACCGTCACGCTCTTGGCCAGGTTGCGCGGCTTGTCCACATCGGTTCCCCTGGCGCAGGCGGTGTGGTAGGCCAGCAGTTGCAGCGGTACCACGTGCAGCATGGGGCTGAGCGGGCCATAGTTCTCCGGCATGCGGATGACGTGGATGCCCTCTTCGCTCTCGATGCGGGTGTCGGCGTCGGCCAGCACATAAAGAACCCCGCCGCGCGCGCGCACTTCCTGCATGTTGCTCTTGAGTTTTTCGAGCAGGGCATCGTTGGGAGCGACAGTCACCACTGGCATCTCGCTGGTGACCAGGGCAAGCGGGCCATGCTTGAGTTCACCCGCAGCGTAGGCCTCGGCGTGGATGTAGGTAATTTCCTTGAGCTTGAGCGCCCCTTCCAGGGCAATCGGATAGTGCAGGCCACGGCCCAGGAACAGTGCGTTTTCCTTGTTGGCAAAGTCTTCGGACCAGCTGATGACCTGCGGCTCCAGCGCCAGCACCGCCGAGAGCGCCGCGGGCAGGTGGCGCATCGCCTTCATGTGCTGCGCTTCCTGCTCGTCGCTCAACAGGCCCTTGACCTGCGCAAGCACGAGCGTCAGCAGGAAGAGCCCCGCGAGCTGCGTCGTGAATGCCTTGGTCGACGCGACGCCAATCTCGGCGCCGGCACGCGTCACGTACGACAACTGGCACTCGCGCACCATCGCGGACGTTGACACGTTGCAGATGGTCAGCGTCCTGGTCATGCCCTGGCCTTGCGCGTGTCGAAGCGCGGCGAGCGTGTCGGCGGTCTCGCCCGACTGGCTGATCGTCACGACAAGCGTGTTCGGGTTGGGAACGGAATCGCGGTAGCGATACTCGCTGGCAATTTCGACCTGGGTCGGGATCTTCGCAATGCTCTCCAGCCAGTACTTGGCGGTGCAGCCGCTGTAGTAGCTCGTGCCGCACGCCAGGATCAGCACCGAGTCGACTTCCCTGAAAACGCGCAGTGCGCCGTCGCCGAACAATTCCGGAACGATGCGTTGCACGCCTTCGAGGGTGTCGGCCACCGCGCGCGGCTGCTCGAAGATTTCCTTTTGCATGTAGTGGCGGTAAGGCCCCAGTTCCGCCGCGCCGCTGTGGGCATTCACGGTCCGGACCTCGCGCGTGACAGCCTTGTGCGCCTTGTCCACCACCCAGTACTTGCCAAGTTGAACGTCGATGACGTCGCCCTCTTCGAGGTACAGGATCTGGTCGGTCACGCCCGCCAGCGCCATCGCATCGCTGGCCAGGAAATTCTCGCCGCCCTCCTTGCCGACGCCCAGGATCAGCGGCGAGCCGGCCCGCGCACCGATGACGCGATGCGGTTCATCCTTGCAGAACACGGCAATCGCGTAGGCGCCGTGCAGCTGCCCCACCGCCGCCTTGACCGCGTCGAACAGGTCTCCGTCGTACAGGCTGTCCACCAGGTGGCAGATGACTTCGGTGTCGGTCTGGCTCGCGAACTCATAGCCCCTGGCCTTGAGCGTGTCGCGCAGCTCGACATAGTTTTCGATGATGCCGTTGTGCACCAGCGCAATGCGGCCGGGCTTGCTGTGAGCATCCTTGCCCGGGCCGTGACTGAAGTGCGGGTGCGCGTTGTGGACGGCGGGTACGCCATGCGTCGCCCAGCGGGTGTGGGCGATGCCGGTCGTGCCCTCGACATGTTCGTCGCGCGTCTGCTCGATCAGCGTGGCAACGCGATCGGTGCTGCGCGCGCGCTTCAGGCCGCCAGCATGGACCGCCACGCCGCAGGAGTCATAACCCCGGTATTCCAGCCGCTGCAGGCCCTGCACCAGAATGGGAACGATGTTGCGGGTTGAGACGGCGCCGACGATGCCACACATATTGCAATTCCTGAGTTGATGCTGAGACCAAACTGTAGGGGTTGAGGACAGAAATATGTAATCTCATTAGGAGCGACTTTGGAATTTAATTTCTCTCCAACTCATCCTCGGAACTTTGTGAAATAATGTCGTCTATATATGGAAGATCCTTTCAATCTCGACAGCATTGACCTCGCGTTGTTGAATCAGCTTCAACTTGACGCCTCACTGAACAATCAGGAGCTGGCGCGCGCGGTCCACGTCTCCGCGCCAACCTGCCTGCGCCGGGTCAAGCGGCTTCGGGACGCTGGCTTCATCGAGCGCCAGATCGCGGTATTGAACGCAGACAGGCTCGCGCCGCAACTGGGACATGGCCTGCAGGCGGTGGTCGAAATCACACTGGAACGCCAGGGGCAGGAACACCTGGACGCTTTTGAATCCCGGGTGATTCAGGACGACGCCGTGCAGCAGTGCTATCGCGTTTCGCCCGGCCCGGACTTCATCCTGATCGTGTTTGCCCATGACATGCCGGGCTATCTGGCCCTCAGCCAGCGGCTCTTCACCAGCGACGCCAATGTGCGCAACGTCAAGGCCTTCTTTTCGGTCCGGCGAGCCAAATTCCTGCCGCGCATGCAGCTGAACGCTGGAAAGGCTTAGCTAAAGGCTATGAGGCTATGAGGCTATGAGGCCTTGGGCGACTTGGTCGGCCGCTTCCAGCCGCTGATGCTGACCTGCTTGCCGCGCGCGACCGACAGCATGTCGGGCTCGGTGTCCTTGGTGATGGTCGAGCCGCCGCCCACCGTGCCGCCGCGGCCGATCTTCACCGGTGCGACCAGCACGCAATTGCTTCCGATGTGCACGTCGTCCTCGATGACCGTCTGGCGCTTGTTGGCACCGTCGTAGTTGGCCGTGATGGAGCCAGCGCCGTAGTTCACGCGCTCACCAACGGCAGAGTCCCCGATATAGGCCAGATGATTGGCCTTGGAGCCCCGGCCCATCGTGGCGTTCTTGATCTCCACGAAATTGCCGACATGGACGTCGGCGGACAGCCTGGCGCCCGGTCGCAAGCGCGCGAAAGGGCCAATCAGCGCACCCTCGCCGATCGTCACGCCCGCGCTTTCGCCGTCGATGTGGGTGAATGGATGAATCCTGGCGCCCGCATCAATCGTCGCATTGGCGATGATGCAATTGGCGCCCACGCGCACGCCATCGCCGAGCTTCACGCAACCTTCGAAGATGCAGTTGACGTCGATCTCCACGTCCTGCCCGCATTCGAGCAGGCCGCGCGCATCGAAGCGCGCCGGATCGGCGATGCGCACGCCGGCTTCCATCAGGGTTCGCGCCCTTCTGAACTGGTACGCGCGCTCGAGTTCGGCCAGTTGCAGCGGACTGTTCACGCCATCGACCTCGACCTTGTCAGGCGCCTTCACGGCAACCACGCCGGCGCCGTCGCGCACCGCCATTTCGACGATGTCAGTGAGGTAGTACTCGCCCTGTGCATTGTCATTCTTGAGTTGTCCCAGCCAGCGCTTGAGCATCGCGCTGGGGACCGCCATGAAGCCGGTGTAGACCTCATGGATCGCCCGTTGCTCGGGGCTTGCATCCTTGTGCTCCACGATGGCTTGCACGGCATCCCCATCGCGCAGGATTCGCCCATATCCCGAAGGATCCGGCATGTCCACGGTGAGTAACGCCAGGTGCTTGCCGTCGCAGGCAGCAACCAGCGATTGCAGCGTGGCAGGCTGGATCAGCGGGACATCGCCATTGAGGATGAGCGTGGTGCCGTCATCCGGAAGTTGGGGCACGGCCTGCTGAACGGCGTGGCCCGTTCCGAGCTGCGGCTCCTGGCGTGCGAACGCCACCGTGGTCAGCCCGGCCGCGCGAGCCCAGCCCTTGACGGCCGCCTCGACTTCGTCGGCCCCGTTGCCGGTGATGAACACCAGCTGGCGCGCTGCGAGCGGCGTCACGCTGTCCATGACATGCGCGAGCAATGCACGACCGGCCAATCGGTGCAACACTTTGGGCAGGCGGCTTTTCATGCGGGTTCCCTTGCCCGCGGCCATGATCACAACATCGATCGAACTCATGCATATTCCTTCTGGCTTGAAAATTTCGTCCAGGCTTGCCCGGATTATCGGGGGGCTCGCGCTTGTCATGGGGCTGGTGGCCTGCAGCGCCATCAAGCTGGGCTACAACAATGTGGATGAGCTGATGTACTGGTGGATCGACAGCTACATCGATCTGAACAGTATTCAGGACACGCGCGTCCGTGAAGACCTGGACCGCCTGCATCTGTGGCACCGCCAGCGCGAGTTGCCCGTGCTGGCCGAGACGCTGCGCGCACTCGAGCCTGTGATGGCCGCAGACATGTCGCCGGCTCAGGTCTGCGCGTTCGTGCCCATGATTCGTGAGCGGGTCAACGTGCTGCTGGACCGGGCCGAGCCTGCCATCACGACCTTTGCGCTTGGCATCGCCCCCGAGCAGTTCACGCATCTTCAGGGCAAGTTCGAGCGGGTGAACCGCGATTACGAGAGCGACTGGATCCAGAAGGATGCGGCTCGCAAGGAGCGGCGCTACGACCAGCAGCTCGATCGCGCAGAGATGGTTTACGGACGGCTCGATGATGCGCAAAGGGCGCTGCTGCGTGCCAGCATCGACAAGTCGATGTTCGACCCGGTCCGCGCGCTGGCCGAACGCAAGCGCAGACAGCAGGACGCACTGCAGAGCCTGCGCAAGGCGGCCAGCCAGCCGGTGAACCTGCAAGACGCCCGCACCCAGGTTCGCGGCTACCTGAAAAGACTGCAAGCCTCTCCGGATGCGTCATGGCGAACCTATGAGCAGGCGCTGATCAATGAAAGCTGCGCGACCTTTTCTACACTGCACAACAGCACAAACGCCGCACAGCGAGAGTCGGCTGTACGGCGTTTGAGGGCCTGGCAACGCGACTTTCGGGAGCTCGCCAGTCAATGAATCGGTCCGCCTTGTTCAGTGGGCCTCGCTGGCGTTGGTGTCACGCGTTGCCGCAGGCCGCGCGCCTGACTGGAAATCGGCGTCGAGCTGGCATCCGCCATGCCCTTGGGGCGGGTAGCTGCCAGCCTGCTGCTGCTTTTGTGCGTCGGTGATGCGCCGGGGTTGCTGCTGGAGCACGCCCGGCTTGCCGTTCCTGGGGGACATTTTTGGAAAGCTCCTGGATGAGTGAACGCCTCAAACTGGGGCGTTTTCAGAGCAGTTTAGGAGCCAGGGACCGCCCCTGCTGTCAGCGCAATTTCGACCGGGGTGTCAGAGCAGGACTACAGCACCAGATACGTGCATCAGGCTTGCAAAGCGGCCCACATTTCCTTGTCGCGATCCGCAGTCCAGATGCGCGGATTCTTGATGCCCTTGGCTTCGTCGTAGGCGCGGCTCACGTCGAAGGGCAAGCAGTGCTCATAGATGAACACGTGACCGAAGATCGGGTCCATGCTCTTTCGGGTGTGAGCCATCGCCGACTTCAGGTCCATGTCGGCGGCGGCCGCCTCTTTCGCCGCCGCGAAAAGCGTTTCCACCCAACGCTTGGTGTAGTCGAGCGCCTTGTTGACATCGGCGGCGCCCTTCATCGCCTCGCCGCGTCCCGGCACGATGGCCTCGGCACGCAGCAGGCGCAGGGCTTCGAGCGTAGCCGGCCACTCCTGGAGGTGCGCGTCGCCGGTATAGACACCGGCTTCGTATTCGACCAGGTCGCCCGAGAAGAGAACCTTTTCTTCTTCAACCCATGCGATGGTGTCCCCCCGGGTATGGCCCGGTCCGGGGTGCCAGATCTGCACGAGCACGCCGCCCAGGTCCACCGTGAGCTTGCCGGGAACTTCCCCCTTCACCGGATTGCCGCCACCGATCACCATGGTTGGCCATGTGAGGCCAGGCACGCTTTCGGCGTTTCGGAACAGGCGCGGAAAGCGCTCCATCTCCGACTGCATGTCCTCCTTGCCGCGCTCGACGATCAGCTCCAGCGTTCCCTGGCTGGCGATGATTTCGGTCGCGCCTTCGGCAGCGTAGGCACTGGCGCCGAGCACGCGCACCGCGTGGTAATGCGTGAGCAGCACATACTTGATCGGCTTGTCGCTCACCTGGCGGATGCGGGCGATCAGGTCCTGCGCCATGGCCGGGGTGGCCGTGGCATCGCTCACCATGATGAATTTGTCGCCGATGATCACGCCGGAGTTCGGATCACCCTCGGCGGTATAGGCCCAGCAATGAGCGCTGAGCTGTTCGAAGGTGATTTTCTTGTCGGCCAGGTCGGCCTGGCTGGCGAATGCTTTGGACATTTGGATTCCCCGGGTATCTCGCCATCGTAATCAATGGCAGATGGTTGCGCTGGCCGGAATTTCACGGCCCGCACGCCAGGCCCTTGTCCAGCAAGGCGACTACTTCTTCGGCAAAGCCGGCATAGCTCAGGGGTCCGCCCGGACGCAGCCAGGTAAAAGTCCAGTTGATCATGCCGAAGAGCATCATGGTCACGGCGGTCTGGTTGGAGGGGGTGACGCGCTCCGGATAGGCCCGCCTGAGAAATCGGGTCACGGCTGAAACCACATCCCGCTGACGGTTCAGGATGAGGTCGCGCTGGACCTCCCCCAGAAACTTGGTGTCGCCCAGCAATGCGATGTGCCGGGTCGCCGAATTCTGGTATTCGCCCAGGAAACTGCGGATCAACTCATGCAGCGCGGCACGGTCATCGAGATTGCGCCGCTGCGCCGTGGCTTCCGCATGACCGATGACCGCGAGCAGCCGCTGCGTGTAGCGGTCGAGCAGATCGAAAAGGATCGCTTCCTTGCTGTCGTAGTAGTGATAAAGGCGCGCCTTCGAAGTCCCGCTTGCCGCCGCGATGTCGTTCATGCTTGCGGCCGGATAGCTCTTGTCGGCAAAGCACTGGGCCGCAATGTCCAGGATTTCGTCTCGCTTGAGTTCGTGCTGGGAAGACTTGGGCCGCGCCATGCGGACGATTATGCGGGGGCAAAAACCGTTCCCCACGCCAGCCCGGCCACGCCGGCAGCGAGTCGGGCCAACGCGCGGCCCCCGAAGGTGATGGCAAGCCGCAGGTCGGCCAGCGGCTGGGTGACGGCGCTGATGCGGTGCGCCGGCTGGCGAGCACGCACGGGAAGCGGCTCCCAGCTGAAATACGAGGGCGCGCGCTGGGTCCAGTTCGACGACTCGAGCACCAGGCGCTCGCCAGCCCGGACCCGCAGCGTCTGACCGGCGGCGACAAAATAGTCGCCCGACTGGTTGCCCGCGCCATGGTGCGGGCCGTCGCGGGTCACCCATACCTCACCGTGGGCGACCTTGAAGGTGCCTTCTTCGCGCGGTTGCAGCGTGATCGCACGGCCCGGCGCAAGCTTCCAGGTGCCGGGCAGGTTCGTCACGCCGGCACGTGTGGACTGTTGCAGGGACTGTTGCAGCGATTGTTGCGTGGGATGGCGGGTTTGCAGCTCCATGATTTCTCTCCGGGAATTCGCCGATCTGGCTGATTTGGGTGATGAATCATCGACGCTGAACCCTTGGCAGTCCAATGAAATGCGGCTACGCTATTGATTCCGTATACGCATCAATCAAATCAACACTCCTGACACGAACTGGCCGATGCAGCACTCGCAGACTCACCTTCGCACCCGCCCCATTTCAGCCGGACATCTGCGCGCATTCGAGGCAGTGGCGCGGCACCTGAATTTCCGTGCGGCTTCCGAAGAAATGGCGCTGACGCAGTCCGCCGTCAGCCGCCAGATCCAGGCGCTCGAGGAAGAAGTGGGGGTCAGCCTGTTCCTGCGCCACACGCGAGCGGTCGAACTGACCAGTGCCGGAGCCCATCTGCTGCTGGCGGTCACGCAGGCGCTGCCGCGCATCGACGCCGCGGTCCGGCAGATCCGGCAGACCGCGGGGCGACGCGCCGTGGCGCTCACCACGTTCGCATCCTTTGCATCCATGTGGCTCAT
The DNA here is from genome assembly GCA_040386635.1 of Pseudomonadota bacterium. Classification (GTDB taxonomy): domain Bacteria; phylum Pseudomonadota; class Gammaproteobacteria; order Burkholderiales; family Burkholderiaceae_C; genus Ramlibacter. Next base: position 11,256 of record JAZKFD010000123.1, on the reverse strand, counting down.
TCCGCGGCTGGAACAGTTCCAGCGTGACAACCCCGACATCGACATCCGGATCGACGCGTCTGACCAGATCCACGACCTGGAAACTTCGGATGTGGATCTGGCGCTTCGCTACGGGCCCATGGCAGCCATGCCGTCCAGCGCCATCCGGATGTTTGGTGAGCAGCTCACGCCGGTGGCCAGTCCGTGGCTGCTCAAGGGGGCGCCACTCAAAAAGCCGGGTGACCTGACCCATTTCACCCTGATCGAGGCGGGCGATGCGCATCACACGCACCTGGAGTGGCTGACATGGCGCAGGTGGTTCGAAGAAAACGACCTGCCCAAGCTGCAACCCAAGCGCTGGCTCTATTTCAACTACGCCTACCAGATGGTCCAGGCCGCCCTCACGGGGCAAGGCGTCGTGCTGGCCCGCCTGCCGATGATTGCGGAGTCGCTGGCCAACGGCGACCTGATCGAGCCCCTGCCCCACCAGCGCATGGATTCGCCGATGGCGTACTGGCTGGTGGTGGGGCCACGAAGCGGTGCCCGGCCCGAGATCAAGGCCTTCATCGAATGGCTGCTACTGCAGAGCAAGGCCACGCGCGAGACGATCGGGGAAGTACCCGATCCGGATACCGTCGATCACATCGATTGAGGCTTGAGGGCCACGCGCTCCGCTTTCAGGTGATCGGCCAAACCACTCCGTTGTCATTCAGGATGGCATCCAGTGGCATGTCGTGCGGTTCGGGCTCGAAGTCGTCGATGAATCCCTGGGTGAAGCCCAGCCCCACGGTGAACGGTTTGGGCTCCAGGGTGGCCAGGGTGCGATCATAGAACCCGCCGCCATATCCCAGCCGATACCCGCCCGGGCTGTATCCGACGCAGGGCACGAACAGCAAGGTGGGCACAATGACCTCCGTGTCCTTGGGCTTGGGAATGCCATAGGCATCTTCTTCCATGTAACAGCCGGGGAACCATGCGTGGAACTTCAAGGTCCCATGCAACTTGTCAACAACCGGCAGACCGATGCGGCGTGGTTGCGGCTCGTCCAGCAACTCGCCGTCTTCTTTCCATCGGTGCAAGGCAGGCAAGGGATCGAACTCACCCTTGATCGGCCAATACGCGCCGATCACGATGTCGGGACGATTGACGAGCCAGATGCGCATGACACGCTGAAGCAGATCGCAGCGCTCCATGCGGTCGGTCATGGCAAGACGCTGGTCCAGCAGCGACTTGCGTAAAGCCCTTTTTTCCTGTGACTTGTCCATAATCGTCCAATGAGATTGCCAAGAATTCTGACACTGATCGCTATCAGCCTTGCGTGCACCGGCGCGCAAGCCCAGAACCGGGGTGACGATGTCATCCTGGAAATGAACCAGGCCTACCAGAAACGCGACCGCGCCCGTCTGGCCCAGTTGCTTCCTTCAGCGCGCGGCCATGCACTCGAACCCTGGGCCGCCTACTGGGAATTGAAGAGCCGCCTCGACACCGCTACGGCGCAGGAAGTCCAGGACTTCTATGCGCGCTTTCCGGGCACCTACCAGGAAGACCGCTTGCGCAACGACTGGCTGCTGCTGCTCGGCCAGCGGCGCGACTGGCCCGCGTTTGCCGCGGAGTATCCGAAGTTCCGGATGAACGATGACCGCGAGGTGCGTTGCTACGCGCTTCTCATCCAGCATCTGAGCGACCCCGCCGCTCCGGCGACGCTGGCCGATGAAGTGCGGCGCAACTGGTTCGCCACGCGCGACACCGATGACGGCTGCACCCTCGCAGCGTCCCGGCTGGTGGGTGGGACCGGTGCCAGACGGCTGACGGTCGATGACGTCTGGCGCAAGGCGCGCCTGTCCGTCGAAATGAATCGGCCCAGGGCAGCGGCCGCCGCCATCGAGATCGCATCGCCAGAGTCGCTCGGACTCTTCAATGAAGTGATGGCCGGGCCGGCCAGTTTCCTCAACAGCAAGGTGACTGCCGTGCGCAAGGCGCGCAAGGAACTGATCACGCTGGCACTCATCCGCCTGGCCGCCTCGGATGCCGACGGCGCGGCCCGCCAGCTGGAAAACAAGTGGGGCCCGCAGCTGTCACCCGAAGAGCGCAACTGGGTCTGGGGCGTGATCGGCAAGGCGCAGGCGCAGCGGCTCGCGACCGATGCGATGGAGCATTTCTCCAAAGTGTCGCGAGACAGCGACCTGACCGACGACATGCTGCAGTGGAAGGTCCGCGCCGCCCTGCGCGCCTCGCCCCGGCCACAATGGCCGGTCGTGCTGGGCGCGGTCAACAGCATGAGCGACGACGCGCGCGCAGAACCCACATGGGCCTACTGGAAAGCACGCGCGCTGATGGCGCAGGGCAGCGAGGCCAACCGCGCCGAGGCGCAACGCATCCTGCAATCCATTGCATCGGTGCGCGGTTTCTATGAAATGCTGGCCCTGGAGGAACTCGGCCAGAAGATCAGCGTTCCAGCGCGGCCGGCGCCTCTGGCGCAGGAAGAAAAGGATGCGGCGCGCCAGAACGCCAGCCTCAATCGTGCAGTCATGGCCATCAAGATGGGCATCCGGCCCGAAGGCGTTCGCGAGTGGAACTATGCGACCAACCTGGCCAAGCCGGGCGGCATGTCCGAGCGTGAATTGCTCGCAGCCGCGCAACTGGCCTGCGAGCGCGAGGTCTGGGATCGCTGCATCAACACCAGCGAACGCACCCGCACCGAGTTTGACGTGGACCAGCGCTTCCCGATGCCGTTTCGCGATTCGGTGGTCAGGCGCAGCCGCGAAATCAATCTGGATCCGGCTTATGTGTACGGCCTGATCCGCCAGGAAAGCCGCTTCATCATGGACGCTCGCTCGCATGTCGGCGCTTCAGGGCTCATGCAGGTGATGCCGGCAACCGCGCGCTGGACCGCGCGGCGCATCGGCCTGAATAGTTTCACCATCGACCAGCTGAACGACCGGGAGACCAACATCGTCATCGGGACGGGCTACCTCAAGATCGTGCTCGACGATTTCGAAGGCTCGATGCCATTGGCCGCTGCTGCCTACAACGCGGGGCCGGGGCGCCCGCGCAGCTGGCGCAACGGCGCCGTGCTGGAAGCGGCAATCTGGGCTGAAAACGTGCCCTTCCACGAGACACGCGACTACGTCAAGAAGGTCGTTTCCAATGCGACGCTCTATGCGGCCGTGCTCACGGGCCAGCCGCAATCGCTGAAAGCGCGGCTGGGCACCGTCGGTCCGCGTGAGGCCGCACGCCCCGAACCCAACCGCGAGATCCCATGAGCTGGTGGGATCGTGTCTGGGCGACGGTCATCTCCGAGTTCTCCGATCTGGCCGATGCCGAGGATCTGACGCGGCTGGTCCTGCGCCTGTTGCTGGCGGCGATCCTGGGCGCGCTGGTCGGCTTGCAGCGCGAGACATCGGGCAAAGCGGCCGGCCTTCGCACCCACATGCTGGTTTCGCTCGGTTCTGCGCTTTTTGTCCTGGTGCCGGCGCAGGCCGGAATGGAAGCCGACGCACTTTCACGTGTCGTGCAGGGCGTGATCGCCGGCGTCGGGTTTCTGTGCGCCGGAACGATCATGAAGCGCGAAGACGATCACGTGCAGGGATTGACCACGGCTGCCGGTTTGTGGATGACGTGCGCGATCGGTCTGGCGGCAGGAACCGGCCGCGAGATGACCGCGGTGCTCAGCACCGTGCTCGCAATCCTGATCCTGCTGCTGGAGGGTCCGGTGCGCAAGATTCTGGACAAACAGGGGAAGAATCAACCGGATGCGGAGATCGACCGCTGAGCATCAATTCGCGCGTTTTTGGCATCAATGATTCAATGACGCACGATTAGCATCCGTGATCCTTCAGGAGAACCCATGCTCAAGCTCTACATCGGCAACAAGAACTACTCCTCGTGGTCCATGCGGCCCTGGGTGCTGCTGAAGCAGGCCGGCATTGCGTTCGAAGAGGTCATGGTTTACTTCGACTCCTTCGACCGCGACTCGGTGTTCAAGGAGACGATCAACGCGATCAGCCCCGCCGGACGCGTGCCCGTTCTGGTCGATGACGGATTTGCCGTCTGGGACACGCTTTCAATCGCCGAATATCTGGCCGAGAAATTCCCGGACCGGCATCTCTGGCCGGTGGACCCGAAAGCCCGCGCCCAGGCACGCAGCGTCTGCGCTGAAATGCATTCGGGCTTTTCAGCCTTGCGCGGCAAGTGCCCGATGAACATCGAAGCGCAGTTGCCACAGATCGGCGCCCTGGTCTGGCGCGATCACGCCGATCTGCGCAACGACGTGCAGCGAATCGTGACCATGTGGTCCGGCCTGCTCGAGGCGTACAAAGGCCCCATGCTGTTTGGCGAGTTCTCCAATGCCGATGCGTACTTCGCACCCGTCTGCATGCGCATCAAGAACTATGCCCTGCCCGTCCCGGGCCCTGTCACTGACTACATCCGCCGTGTCTGCGCGCTGCCGGGCGTGAAAGCGTGGATGGACGACGCCATCGCCGAGAAGAGGTTTGTTGATTTCGACGAGCCCTACCGAACGAGCCGATGACGCCGCGCTACTGGGGCGCCGTGATGAGCGCGATGGTCACGCCTTTCGATGCACAGGGGCGGCTCGACCTGGACGCGGCCCAGCGCCTCGCACGGTGGCTGCAAGGCAACGGTAACGATGGTCTCGTCGTCGCGGCAACGACTGGCGAGGCGGCTACGCTGTCCGACGCCGAACGGTTCGACCTGATACGCGCGGTGAGCGAGGCTGTGACCATTCCGGTACTGGCAGGATGCGGCACCTACGACACGCGCCACACGATCGGGTTGACCGCCATGGCTCGCGAGCTTGGCGCCAATGGTGTGCTGCTGGTTTCGCCGTACTACAACCGTCCGCCCCAGGCCGGAATCGAGGCCCACTTTCGAGCTGCGGCGGCCGCCACTGACTTGCCGGTGATGATCTACGATGTGCCGGTCCGTACGGGGCGCCGGATCGCCGGCGATGTGCTGCTGCGCTTGTTGCGTGAAGTGTCCAACATCGTTGCCTTCAAGGATGCAACCGGCGACCCCCCGCAGGCGGCGGCGCTGGTTGCACAGGCGGGCACGCATTTCGATCTCTACTCTGGTGATGACAGCTACACGCTACCTTTGCTTGCAGCAGGTGCCGTCGGCGTCGTCGGAACGAGCACGCATTGGACGGGACCGTGGTTTCAGAAAATGATTGCGGCGTTCCAGGCGGGCGACGTTCCCCTGGCGCGCGCCATCAACGCGCAGCTCCAGGAGTCGTTCGAGTTCATCAACACCGAGACCTCCGTGTTCTCGATGAGCATCAAGGCCATGTTGCGGACCTTGGGGCAGGAAGCCGGGGATTGCAGGTTGCCCTTGATGCCTGCGCCGCTGGAAGTCCATGCACGCGCTCATGATGTCTGGGCCCGGCTCGCCAGGCACTAAACTGCCCTGATGAAAATCTATAGGGTCGGTGGCGCCGTCCGGGACGCCCTGCTGGGCCTGCCG
>JAZKFD010000123.1:0-5696 GCA_040386635.1 Pseudomonadota bacterium | reverse complement strand
GATGAAAATCTATAGGGTCGGTGGCGCCGTCCGGGACGCCCTGCTGGGCCTGCCGGTGAGCGACCACGACTGGGTGGTGGTCGGTGCTTCGCCGCAGGAGATGATCGCGCTGGGCTACCTGCCGGTCGGCAAGGACTTCCCGGTGTTCCTGCATCCGCAAACGCGCGAGGAATACGCCCTGGCCCGCACCGAGCGAAAGACCGCGCGCGGCTACCACGGGTTCGCATTCCACGCCGAGCCCGATGTCACGGTGGAGCAGGACCTGGGTCGGCGCGACCTCACGATCAACGCGATTGCCCAGGACGAATCAGGCGCGCTGATCGATCCGTACGACGGGCAGGGCGACCTCGGGCGCCGCGTGTTTCGCCATGTCACGCCCGCCTTTCGCGAAGACCCGGTTCGCATCCTGCGCGTGGCGCGGCTTTCCGCACGATTCGCCGATTTCACCATCGCGCCCGAGACGATGGCGCTGATGCGCGAGATGGTGCAGGCCGGAGAAGTCGATGCACTGGTGCCCGAGCGCGTCTGGCAGGAAATCGCGCGCGGCCTGATGGAAGCGACGCCATCGCGCATGTTCGAGACGCTGCGTACGTGTGGCGCCCTTGACCGCCTGTTGCCCGAAGTCGATCGGCTCTGGGGAGTGCCGCAGCGCGCCGAGTATCACCCCGAAGTCGATACCGGCGTGCATCTGATGATGGTGCTGGACATGAGTGCGCGCCTGGCCGCGCCACTGCCGGTTCGATTTGCGTGCCTCACCCACGACCTGGGCAAAGGCACCACCCCCGCCGACGTACTGCCCAAGCACATCGGCCACGAGATACGCAGCGCCAAGCTGCTCCGGGGTGTGTGCGAGCGCCTGCGTGTTCCGGTCGAGTGCCGGGAGCTCGCCGACGTCGTGGCCCGGGAGCACGGCAATATCCACCGCAGCGGCGAATTCGGTGCGGCTGCCATCGTGCGTCTGCTGGAACGATGCGATGCGTTTCGCAAGCCCCAGCGTTTCGACTCCGTGCTGCTTGCTTGCGAGTGTGATGCGCGCGGGCGCGGCGGCCTCGAAGAATCGCCCTACCCGCAGCGCCCTCGGCTGATGGCCGCTCTGGCCGCTGCGCAGGCCGTACAGACGCATGAAGTCGCGGCGCAGGCCGAGCAGTTGGGCCGCAAGGGTCCGCAGGTGGGCGAGATGATCCAGAAAGCGCGAATCGCGGCTGTGGCGGCCGCGCCAGATGTTCAGGCGATCAGCGCCAGCGCCGCGTAATCGCCCACGCGGTCGGACAAGCCCGCAGGCACCAGTTCGCAGCCATCGGTGAGCGCGGGCAACCTGCCGCGCACCTGCGATTGCAGCCGCGGCAGGAGATAGCCGATGTTGTTGTTGAAAACGCTGCCGCCCAGACTGATGCGTTGCAGATCAAGCGTGACGATCAGGTTGTAGAGCGCGCGGCCCAACACCCGGCACAGCTCATCGACCGTGGCCCGGGCCTGGGCGTCACCGGTTTGCGCACCGCCCAGCAGTGCGGCCGCGTCGCAGCCGAATCGCTGCGCGATTGCGCTGCCGGCAACCAGAGCTTCCACATCACCGATGTTGCCGCAGCCGCACAGCGCGTCGTCATTGTCCGAGACGAACATGTGGCCACCATGCCCCGCATTGCCATTCTTGCCCCTGAGCACGTGACCGTCGACACACAGCCCCATGCCGATACCGGTGCTCCAGGTGACGTAAGCACAGTGATCAAAACCCTGCAGCGCACCCCAGCGCCGCTCTGCCTCGAGCGCGCCGATGCAGTCATTCTCGATCCGCAATTGGCGAAATCGCTCGCGCAAAGGCGCTTCGAGCGTCGCGGTTTCCCAGGTGTTGGGCAATCCGCGCGCCGAGCCGCCCACGCCCCCGCAGATGTTGGGCGCTGCAAGCTCCAGCAGCCCCCCACGCAAGATGAACGGGCCGCAGGACGCCACCCCGGCGCTTGTAACCTCGCCGGGCGCCACACCCAGTTCGGCGCAGGACGCATCAACCATGCGGAGTACCTGGCGTGCAAGGGCGTCGTTGCTGCCCGTCTTGGCCGTGGGCTCGCTGCGCCGGACCAGAAGCTCGAGACCCTCACCTGGATTGAGGCTGACTGCCACCTTGGTGCCACCGATGTCGATGCAGGCTCTCATTAAAACGCCCTGGAGATCAGGCCTGCCACCAGGCTCAGCAGAATGGTGGTGGTCAGCGGAATGAACCATTCGCGTCCGAACAGCCTGAACCGGAAGTCGCCCGGCAATTTGCCAAAGCCCATGCGCTGCAGCAACGGGCTGAACCAGTTGATGAGCATCAATGCCAGGAAGATGACGATGATCCAGCGAATCATCTGGGGAGTTTACGGGTTGCTCAGAGCGTGTGGGTTCGGTCGCCGTCTTTAAAGCCCACGGCATCCCAGAACTCGCCGCGATGGAAACCAATCACCTTGAACAGCTCCCCCATTTCGTGCTCGGTGATCAGTCGCTGGCCTGCGATGCGCCCTTCCAGCGGTGCCTGCGCAAGCAGGGGGACGATGCCGCAATTGATGAGGAATCGGGCCTGCGTCGTGTAGCCCAGCGTCTGCAGGCCCGCCTCGCCGGCCGCCACCGCCAGTTCGGTGAAGTTCACATGCGCGGTGATGTCCTTCATGCCGAGTTCAAGCAGCGGGTTAGTGTCTGCCATGTGGCCCTTGTGGCACATGAGCGTGCCCATATGGCGCTGCGGGTGGTAGTACTCGTGCTCGGAAAACCCGTAGTCGATGAAGAAGGCCGCCCCGCTGGCCAGACGGTCGCCCAACGTGCGCATGAAAGCGTCGGCCTGCGGGTGGATCTCAGTGAGGTAATCGTGTGTGCCCTCGATTTCGATGGGCGGTCGCAGGCTGGTGGGACGGTCGATGAACCCGAACGCGCCTGGCGCCAATCCAACGCCGCGCTCGAACCACTCCCCGGAGATCCTCGTAATAAGTTTCACCGGCATCGCATCGAGCACTTCATTGCCGACAACGACCCCCTCCATCTCCTCGGGCAATTCACTGACCCAGCGTACCTTCGCGCCGAACGCGGCGAGCCTGGTTCGCTGCCGGTCACGCAGCGACGACGACAGCTCGACAATCGTGTATTGGCTGACCGTTGCTCCAAGCGCTTCCAGCAGCTGAACCGCCAGTGCGCCCGAGCCCGCGCCAAATTCCCAGACCTCGCTCACACCGGTGGCCTGCATCGCGTCACGTACCTGGGTTGCCAATGCGCGCCCGAACAGAGGGCTCATTTCCGGTGCCGTCACGAAATCGCTTCCCGACGCCGGCATCGCGCCGAATTTGCGAGTGTCGTTGGCGTAGTAGCCCAGGCCCGGGGCGTAGAGCGCGATTGCCATGAAGCGATCGAACGGTAGCCACCCACCGGCGCGGGCCATCGCGGTTTCCACCAGGGATTCCAGGGCGGTCGTTAAACTGTTTGCATGCGAAGTCACCCGATGATTGTCCCCGAATGAGCGAACCCCTTGAGCCCCGATGCGTGCTCGTCACCGGCTCTGCCCGGCGGCTGGGCCGCGAAGTCGTCATGTCGCTGGCGGCTTCGGGTTGGCGGGTGGCGGTGCACTATCGCGGAGCGCCCGAGGATGCCGCAGCAACAGTGGCCGATGCCCGACGGGTTGCCGCTGACGAATCGAGCATCGAGGCTTTTCAGGCCGATCTCGACGACGAGGCGCAGGCTCGCAGTCTGGTTCCGCAGGTGATTGCGCACTTCGGCGCTCTGGACGCCGTGGTGAACAACGCATCGATGTTCGAGCACGACGGTTTTTCCAGCTTCAGCTATGACGCCCTGGCGGCCCACATGCGAAGCAATGCAGCCGCGCCCGTCGTGCTGGCCCAGGCACTGCATCAACACGTGCTCTCGCGAAACGGCGACGCCGCAGCGGCCGTCGTGGTCAACATGCTCGACCAGAAGCTGTGGAACCAGAACCCTGACTTCGTGAGCTACACGATGTCCAAGGCTGCGCTGGAAGCGGCCAACACCATGCTGGCCATCGCGCTCGCGCCGCATGTCCGGGTTGTTGGCGTCGCGCCCGGCCTGACCATGACCAGTCACATGTTGTCGCAGGAAAAGTTCGAGGCGCTGCACAAGCTGTCGCCGCTCGGCAGATCATCCACGGTGGCCGATGTGGTCGCCGCCGTCAGGTTCGCGCTGGACACCGCTTCGATCACCGGCACGACGCTGCTGGTCGATGGCGGCCAGCATCTCATGAAATTCGACCGTGATTTTTCGCTCATGTGAGCGGATGAAAGCAAGTGCCCCCCATGAACCAGGCTGGCTCACAGACTCTCGCCCTCACCGGCCTTCGCTTTGACGCGGCGCTGGGGATCCTCGACCACGAGAAAACCGCGCCGCAGCCGATACGGGTCGATGCCGAACTCAACCTCGGTCCGCAACCGTTGCTGCCGCACGATGACGACATCAGCCATGTGCTGGATTACCGCAAGGTGCGCAAGATCATCATCGACGAATGCACCGCCGAGCATGTCAACCTGCTCGAGAGCCTGATCGGCAAGCTGGCGCATCGGCTGATGCAGTTGCCGGGCGTGGTCGGTGTGCGGGTCAAGATCGCCAAGCTCGAAATCTTCGACGATTGCGAAGTGGCGATTCGCGTCGAGTCGGGGCAGTGGTGAGACCCTAGAAGCCGCTTTCGCGGATCAGGACCGACGCCGCGTGGTCGAACACGCCGTGCAGCAGCGATTGCGGCGTTCCGGAAATCGAAGCCGTGGCCAGCACCATCTGCCGGCGCGGAGGCGCGTGATCCAGCGCAATGCGAACGCGGTACAGGCCGTCGCGCACCACCCGCTCTCCGTTGCGCTCGTCGGTACGCGGCAGCGTGACGATGGGCCCACCGGAAGTCGCGTCCAGCATGGGGTAGGCAAGCTGCGCGGTACGCGATGGATCGACCTCCAGTACTTTGCCGTTGATCGCTCGAATGCCCACGTACACCCGGGCAGGGTCGCCAGCCCGGATCCGTGCGACGTCCTTTTCGGCCACAAAGATCTCGGCGGTCCACTGGCTGGGGTCGATCAGCACGGCCAGCGGCTGCCGGGGCTGCACCCACACGCCCGGTTTCACCTGGGGGTCGATGTCGGCCACCTCGCCGGGAAACGGTGCGATCAGCTGCATGCGCGACTGCTCTCCGCTGAACACGCTGGCTTCGGCCACGAAGCGTTCGCGCTCCGACTCAAGCAGGGCGCGTCGTTCTTCGCCATCTTTCACGCCTGCCAGGCCCAACAGTTCCTGTGCGCGTGCATCGGCTGAGGCCTGCGCGCGGTTCACGCCGCTGCGCAGATCGGGCGCCGCCAGCGCGAACAGCAGCTCACCTTCAACGACCTGCGTTCGCGCCGGCATCGCCTTTACCTCGCCCGCCCGAGGTGAAAAAACAAGATGCTGCCGGGCCGCGCGCACGACGCCACTGCCCTGGACGCCGGTATGCCAGGGCACCACCAGTACCAGCAGCAGGCCGAGAGCGGCGAGGCCGGTCCAGACTTTTCGCCTGGCACTCACACCCTTGCGCTGCGCCCACCACTCACGCAGTTCCGAGTAAATGGGACGGGCAATGAACCAGGCCAGCTCAACGACCATCAGCGCAATTCCCAGGAGCTTGAACAAGGAAATAGGCATGCGTCTGAACCTGGCGGAAATCACGGTCAAGACCCACCTCACCGCCATCT
>JAZKFD010000122.1:0-8215 GCA_040386635.1 Pseudomonadota bacterium | reverse complement strand
TTCGACAAGGATGGCTTCATCGACGGGGGCAACGCGCGGCGTGTATTGCAACGCTTTCCAGCCCCAGGCGACTCGCTCCTGTTCATGGGTGGGCAGCAGAGCGATCCAGTACATGGATTTTTTCCTGCTGCCCCTGCTGCCCCTGCAATTGCGGGGACGGCATTCGGGCCAACAGGGACGAAGGCGCGGACAAGGGTGCTGGCAACAAAGGGCTTCGCAGCCTGCGGGATTTGAGCAGGGCTGCCAGCTTGCGCGGGTGCGCGGGCAGGCTCACCACGGTTTCGAGCGGCGGGCCGCGCCGCTTGACGATGCGCACATTCATCGCATCGCATCCATCCACCAGCAAGCGAAGGCGCGCAGGCGATGCATCGTTTTGGGAGCGGGCCTCACGAAACACAAACAAAAGCCGCTGCTGCTCATGCGCCGCCATCTGCAGTCGCCGCAGCTCTGCCGGCCTGGCCTGGGGAAGCCATGCCACGACCGCCGACACCTCGGCGCAGCGCAGGGCCTGCTCGCAGGCCCACAGCCGTGAGGCGGACTTGTCCGCGTTCACGCACAAAAGGCGATTGCCGGGCAGGCCCTGCGACTGCAGGCTGGGGCCGAACGGCAGATAGGGCGAGCCCACCAGTACCACCGGCCCCGTCGAGGTTTCAATGGCCTTGGCCAGGGCCGGCAAAAGCAGGCGCCACGCGTGCTGCCCGGGTCTTTGCTGCAATACTTCAATCATGCTTCCCAGCGGCCATCCGCCCCCGGGAAGCTGCCTGTCGAGCGGCTCGTGCCCGCTGGCAATCACCGCCTGCTGCGCCGCCAGGTCCTGCACGCGCCAGACGTGCTCCAGCGAAGCTGGATCGACGAGGCGAAGGCGGGCGGGCGAAAGCATGGGGCCGGGGGCTTGGGGGCATGTGAAAATCGGGGGACAACTGTTTGTTTATACAGTTTTTGACTCGCCCCAAGGCAGTTTTTATTTTTCTCGAACCTTCTATTTACTTTTTCGTTTTCACCTTTGTATTCACTCTTCGAAAAACTCATCCATCCCTACCCCGAGGCGGAACCCCAATTGCCGCCCAAAGGGTTTTTTCCGTTTGTCTGGGCCTGTACCCGGGGCCTGCGCGGCTACATCCTTTTGCTCGCATTTTTCAGCGCGGCGGTATCGGCTTATGAGGCGTGGCTATTCGCCCTGCTCGGCCACATCGTTGACTGGCTGGGCAAGAACGAGCCGGCGCGCCTGTGGGAACTGCAGGGCAAGGAACTGCTTGCGCTGGCCAGCGTGCTGGTGGGCAGCACCCTTTTCATCGCGATGCAGACCTTTTTCAAGCACCAGACGCTGGCCATCAACTTTCCGCTGAGGCTGCGCTGGAACTTCCACCGCCTGATGCTCGGGCAGAGCATGTCGTTCTATTCGGACGAATTCGCCGGACGCATCACGACCAAGGTGATGCAGACCGCCCTGGCCGTGCGCGAAATGATCTTCACCACCACCGATGTGGCCCTGGGCACCATCGTGTATTTCGTGACGATCATGGCGTTTGCCGGCGCCTTCGATTCGCGGCTGATCTGGCCGTTTGCGATCTGGGCCGCGTTCTATGGCGTCTCGATCTGGTACTTCGTGCCGCGCCTGGGCCGCATGGGCAAGCTGCAGGCAGACGCGCGCGCCATGATGACCGGCCGCATCACCGATGCCTACACCAACATCTCGACGGTCAAGCTTTTTTCGCATACGCAGCGCGAAGCAGGTTTTGCGCGCGCCGCCATGACCGAGTTCATGGTCACCGGCTACCGGCAGATGCGTCTGGTCAGCGCATTCGAGATCGTCAATCACGTGCTGGTGGTGGGCCTGATCATCGGCACCTGCGGCTATGCGATCTGGCTGTGGTCGCTCGCGCAGGTCGGCATCGGCGCGGTCGCTGCGGTCACCGCAATGGCGCTGCGCATCAGCGGCATGTCGCACTGGATCATGTGGGAGATGGCTTCGCTCTTCGAGAACATCGGCACCGTGCAGGATGGCATCGGCACACTCACCCGCGCCCGGGTCGTGGTCGATACGCCGGATGCGGGCAAGCTCGAAGTGCCGCATGGCGAGGTGAAATTCGAGAACGCGACCTTCCGCTACGCCAAGGCGGCAGATCCAGTCATCGAGAACTTCAGCCTCACCGTCAGGCCGGGCGAGAAGATCGGACTCATCGGGCGTTCCGGCGCTGGCAAGTCAACGCTTGTCAATCTGCTGCTGCGCTTCTACGACCTGGACTCGGGTCGCATCACCATCGACGGCCAGGACATCGCGCAGGTCACGCAGGACAGCCTGCGGACCCACATCGGCATGGTCACGCAGGACACGTCGCTCTTGCACCGCTCGGTGCGCGACAACATCGCGTACGGGCGCCCGACCGCCAGCGAAGACGAAATGATCTCGGCCTCCCGGCGTGCGCAGGCCCACAATTTCATCCGGAACCTGAGCGATACGCATGGCCGCAAGGGCTATGAAGCGCATGTGGGTGAGCGCGGCGTCAAGCTCTCGGGCGGGCAGCGCCAGCGCATCGCGATTGCACGCGTGATGCTCAAGGACGCGCCCATCCTGCTGCTGGACGAAGCCACCAGTGCGCTCGACTCCGAAGTCGAAGCCGCCATCCAGGCGAGCCTTGACGACCTGATGCAGGGCAAGACCGTGATCGCCATCGCGCACCGACTCTCGACGATTGCAGCAATGGATCGGCTGGTGGTGATGGATCAGGGGCGCATCGTCGAAGAAGGCGATCACCGCAGCTTGCTGGCCCGGGGCGGTTTGTATGCGCGGCTGTGGGCCCACCAGAGCGGCGGCTTCCTGGGCGACAACGACGACTGACCATCAATGAAGCAGCTGAAGCTTTCCGATTTCAGCGGCGATGCGCACGAAGTTGCGCAAATGCTGATTGGCGCCACGCTGCTGGTCGATGGCGTGGGCGGGCGCATCGTGGAGACCGAAGCGTATGACCGCGACGACGAGGCCTCACATGCTTTTTCCGGACCGACACCCCGCAACGAAGCGATGTTCGGCCCGGCGGGACACGCCTACGTCTATCGCTCGTACGGGATTCACTGGTGTCTGAACGCCGTCTGCCGTGAAAAGGGCCACGGCGCGGGGGTGTTGATTCGTGCGATAGAGCCCACGCACGGCATCGACCTGATGCGGGCGCGTCGTGGGCTGGATGAATTGAAGCAGCTGTGCTCCGGGCCAGGCAAGCTGGGGCAGGCGCTGGGCATTACGCGGGCACTCAATGGCTTGCGGCTGGATCAGGCGCCCTTCAGGATCCTTGGCGCAAGCGATGCGCCCAGGATCATCGAAGGACCGCGCATCGGCATTTCAAGGGCGACCGAGATTCACTGGCGCTTCGGCGAATCAGGCTCGAAGTTTCTCAGCCGCCCGTTCAGGTGACGGGCTGGTGACGGGCTGGTGACGGGCTTCACGCAGGTTGTTAGCGTCCGGCCCTGGGCGCAGGCGGAGCACCCATCGAACGCGTGTCCACTGACCCATCGCGGTATTCGGTGATCACAACCGGGTCGCGGTTGAGGCGATCGGCTCGTGCAATTGCCAGGGGCGTTTGCTCCGACGGCACGACGGTCACGGCCGGTGCCATCGCAACGGCGGGTCCATCGACGACGGCAACGCCGCGTGCCACCAACGTGTGCGGCACGTTCATGCGCCGCGCCGTCACCGCATCGGTCAACAGCGGCGAGTTCAGCACGGCCTTCTGGAAGGCGCGATTGGTGCCAGCGGCGGTGACATTGATGTTGGTGCAGGCCGTGGTCGTATCGAACACCATGTGGCCGCCAGGAAAGCGTTGAGGCACGGTCTCGTGCAGCGGACGGCTCATGTCCACCGGCGCTTCGGAGCCCTGATAGACCACGCGCCCGGCACTGTCGTGCACCGTGTAGCAGGCCAGTGCATTGAACGAGGTGGCCGAAACCAGC
Organism: Pseudomonadota bacterium; assembly: GCA_040386635.1. Lineage (GTDB taxonomy): Bacteria > Pseudomonadota > Gammaproteobacteria > Burkholderiales > Burkholderiaceae_C > Ramlibacter. Next base: position 4,270 of record JAZKFD010000122.1, on the reverse strand, counting down.
AAGCCCATCAGTGAGAGTTTCCAGGAACGCATGATCTTTCTCCAGCTAGCGCAGACAACGCGCTTGATGGAAGAAATGATCGTGGCGCGGCAGTCAGAGGTTTGAAGGCATGGCCTGCAAAAAGCTGTAAGCCGCAACCCGGTGAGGCGGTAGGTTTGGGAAGGCTGAGCCGTATCAATTCCAGTATGGCTCATCGGATCCGGGTGGCATGGAGGGCCTGGAGAATTTCGCCGGGGTGCGCGCAAGCTCAGCGCTGTGACGGAGCGCCCGCAATACACCAAATCCCGATTCGCTATTTTCGGCGAAGGCCTCCACGTCGGGTCGCTGGGTCGCCAGCCCGTTCTCGATCCGGCCCAGGCCACGCAACCAGTGGCCGGTCTGGGCCAGTGAAACCTGCACGTGCCAGCTGCCGCCTTCGAGTTGCTGCCTGTGCAGTGCAGCGCTGGCACCCATCGCAATCAGGTAGCCCGTTGCTTCATCCAGGATCTGCATGGGCAGCGCGCGCGGCACGCGTCCACCCTCTGCATGGTTGAAGCCCATCGCGGTTTGCACCAGTGAGTCGAAACCGCGCCGATGCGACCACGGGCCTTGCGCGCCGTAAGCCGTGAGCGACACACAGACAATGCCGGGCCGCTTGCGGGCAAGCTCTTCAGGGCCGAAGCCCAGATCGCGCAAGCCGCCAGGCCGATACCCCTGGACGAACACATGCGCCGCGCCCACCAGTTCGTCCAGGGTTTGACGTCCCTGTGCAGCTTTCAGGTCGAGGTGCACCGACAGCTTGCCCCGGCTCGTGTCCGCAATGGCCTCGATGTTGGGCAGATCCGGAGAATTGACCAGCATCACGTCGGCACCATAGGCCGCCAGGGCCTTGCCTCCCACGGGGCCGGCCAGTATGCGTGTGAGGTCGAGCACCCTGATACCCTCGAGCGGTCGCTGCTCGTTGCCCAGTGGAGGCAGAGCGAGCGGCTGGGCATCGCCCAGGCGATCGATGGTCAACAGCGGTTGGGAGGCAATCGCCCTGCCCTGCCCGGATGCGTCCCACTCGTCGAATGTGCGCATCGCCGTCGCCACCAGGCCCGCGTCGGATAGAAAGGTCTCCAGGTCGAGCGCGCCCCATTGCAGCATCGCCTCTTCTGCGTCCTGCCTTTGCGCTGTTGCGGGGTCGAGCCCCAGGAGCTTGAGTGCACCTTCGCGGTGATGCGCGAAATTCGCGTGAAGCCGCAGCCAGCCATCGCAGCAGCGGTAAAGCCCAGAGAACTTGTCCCATAGATCCGGGACTCGCCCGTCGATGCTGAACCAGCCCGTGCACTCGCAAGCCGCGTGGAGCATGTCAACGCTCACCAGTTGACGTGATGCGCCGCGCAAGTGACCGAGCTCGCAAGCCGCGAGCGCGGCGGCTGCAATCGTCGATTGCGCAGCCGTGCCCACCGCAAACGTGGAAGGGAAAACCGGATCAGCCCCCGTGAGGCGGGCGAATGCCAGCGCCGGCTCCGGCAAGCCTGCCAGCGCCCATAGACCGGAAAGTGCGTCGCGTGGGGAGATCACGCGTGCCATTGTGCTTGCTGTGGACGACGGCCCGTTAAAGCTCCAGGGCCGCGACGTTGGTGAAACGCATGGCCCGGCAAGCGTCCACCAGATCTTTCCGTTTGCTGGGTTCAAGATCAGAAAATGCTTTGTCGCCCAGCGCCACGAGCTTGCGATGCAGCTGCTGTCGAGCCTCTAGCGCCTCCTGCCCCGATGGCAAATCGCGGAGATTCCAATCAGCAAGTGCCGCTTCGTACGGAACAAGCTCGATCAGCCCGTCTGCGAGCCGAGCGGAGTGGTGCGTCTGCGAATACGCCAGCCGTTTCCCGACTGAGGCTGCGGCATCGACAAACCTCTTGAGGGCGGCTTGCCTGCGACCGGACATTCGATCATCCGCGAGCTTGAACAACAGGTCGCGTGCTGGCTGATTCGCCAGTCCGCCAGGCGCCGAGATCATGATCGCCCCCAGATCGTCATTGGACAAGCGGTCGAACAGACGCTCCACATCGGCCCTGTATCGTTCATTGGAGGCGCAGATGGCGAGCGTGTCACAGGCGAGGTGATGACCCGCCCCCGGTTGGCCATGTGCAGCACCCAGTTCGCCCATTTCATCGATCCAGTTGCGGTATTTGAAGGTGACACTGCTCTCGGCCGCTCTCGCCATGAAGGGCAAAGATGTCATCGTTGCCTGCAGTAAGGGCGCAAGCGCCACATTGGCCCCCTCAACTGCCCCCTTAATTGGCCCCTCAACCGGCACTGCTGGTTCAGGTTGCAGGCGAGGGACCAGCGGTGTCATCCTGAAAGGCCCGACGCTGGCCTGGGCAGGAGTTGTCACTGGCCCGGCCTGCTGCCTCGCCCTCAGCAAACGGTCCAACTGGAAATTGGTGCTGTCGATGTACTGGACCGTCTCCCTGAAATCGGAATCCTGTTCCTTCAGATCACTCGCGATGTGCGCTCTCACACTTCGCAGGTTGGACATGATCAACCTGATTTCAGGCTCGGTGGCAGCCTCGGCGGCCTCAGCTACGAGCCGCTCGAACGCCACGAACCGTGCTTCGTCGCGAATGAACTTCCAGGCCTTGGCGTGCACCAGCGCGAGCGTGCATCGCTTCCAGTGAGCAAGTGTTTTGCCAGGCTCGGCCAGTTGGCTCAATGCAATGCGGACTCGCTCGAGCCGCTGCTGGTGTCTTGCCGCACGCCGGTCCTCGCGGACTGGACGCTCAAACGCCGCCATCAGGCGCTTGACCCGCGGCCCTAGCGTTGGTGAACTTGCCTGCTGTCGTGAGTCCGGCGCGGACGTGCCATGCAGGGGGCCAAGAACGGGATGGTTGCGAACACCTGGAGAACTCTGCATCTGCGACTTCAGTGGTTAAAGATACCCTCTGAGTAACACCAAATCGCTAATGGTTCCCTTGCGCCTTCCAGACATCTCAAGCCCCAAGGGCTCGCTCAATGCAGCTTGACGCCTGTCTTGCGCTGCAACTCCTCCATCGTCACGCCAGGAGCGAGCTCGACCACCTTCAGTCCGGCATCGGTCACATCCATCACGGCAAGGTCGGTGATGATGCGATCCACCACGCCGACGCCCGTCAATGGCAGTGTGCATTTCTCAAGCACTTTCAGGTCTTCGGTGCCGTCTTTCTTCTTCGCGACGTGCTCCATCAGGACGATCACGCGCTTGACGCCTGCAACCAGGTCCATCGCGCCGCCCATGCCCTTGACCATCTTGCCCGGGATCATCCAGTTGGCCAGGTCGCCCTTCTCGCTCACTTGCATGGCGCCCAGGATCGACAGGTTGATCTTGCCGCCGCGAATCATGGCGAAAGACTCATGGCTGCCGAAAATCGACGAGCCCTTGATGGTCGTCACCGTCTGCTTGCCGGCATTGATGAGGTCTGCGTCCACCTGGTCTTCAGTGGGGAATGCGCCGATGCCCAGCATTCCGTTTTCGGATTGAAGCCACACTTCCTTGTCGCCGACAAAGTTGGCCACCAGCGTCGGGATGCCGATGCCCAGGTTCACGTAGAAACCGTCTTCGAGTTCTTGCGCCGCACGTGCGGCCATCTGGTCTTGGGTCCAAGGCATGTTCAGGCTCCGGGGGTGGGTGTGATGGTGCGCTTTTCGATCCGCTTTTCCGGCGTTGCGTTCAGCACGATGCGGTGCACGTAAATACCCGGCAGGTGAATGTCGTCGGGCTCCAGTTCGCCAATCTCGACGATTTTCTCGACTTCAACGATGCACAGCTTGCCGGCCATCGCCGCAGCCGGATTGAAGTTTCGGGCCGTCAGCCTGAAGCGCAGATTGCCTGACTTGTCGGCCACATCGGCCTTGACCAGCGCGATGTCAGGAACGAGCGAGCGCTCCATCACGTAGGTCTCGCCGTCAAATTCACGCAGTTCCTTGCCATCGGCCACCACGGTGCCCACACCGGTTTTGGTGAAAAAGGCCGGAATCCCGGCGCCACCGGCGCGCAGCTTCTCGGCGAGCGTGCCCTGCGGCGTGAATTCGAGTTCAAGCTCCTTGGCCAGGAACTGACGCTCGAACTCCTTGTTCTCACCCACATACGAAGAGATCATTTTGCGGATCTGATGGGTTTCAAGCAGTTTGCCCAGGCCAAAACCGTCGATGCCCGCGTTGTTGGAGATGACGGTGAGGTCTTTCTTGCCGCTGTCGCGAAGCGCGTCGATCAGTGCTTCGGGAATGCCGCAAAGGCCGAAGCCGCCGACAGCCAGCATCTGGCCGTCCT
>JAZKFD010000121.1:0-6842 GCA_040386635.1 Pseudomonadota bacterium | reverse complement strand
TCACCAAAAGCGTCAAACTTATTGTGCCACACGTCCTTACACAATCAACGCTGGCTGTGGTTGGGTTCGACAGCTCGAAACCCGATTACCCCTCGAATGTTGCGAGTTAGCTACATGACGGGCTTCACCGTAAAATCAATTGCTTCGCGCCCCCGCGTCCTCTTGCCCAAAGTCCCCTTCGCATGACCCAATTCGCCAAAGAAACCCTGCCCGTCAGCCTTGAAGAGGAAATGCGGCGCAGTTACCTCGACTACGCGATGAGCGTCATCGTCGGCCGGGCCCTGCCGGACGCGCGCGATGGCTTGAAGCCGGTGCACCGCCGGGTTCTGTTTGCGATGCATGAGCTCAATAACGACTGGAACCGTCCTTACAAGAAGTCGGCCCGTATCGTCGGCGACGTGATCGGTAAGTACCATCCGCACGGCGACCAGTCGGTATACGACACCATCGTTCGCCTGGCACAGGATTTTTCCATGCGCCATATGCTGGTGGACGGCCAGGGCAACTTCGGATCGGTCGATGGCGACAACGCGGCTGCGATGCGTTACACCGAAATCCGGCTGTCCAAGATCGCGCACGAGATGCTTGCGGACATCGACAAAGAGACTGTCGATTTCGGGCCTAACTATGACGGCAGCGAGAGAGAGCCGCTGGTCCTGCCCAGCAAACTACCCAATCTGCTCGTCAATGGCTCTGGCGGTATCGCCGTGGGCATGGCGACCAATATCCCGCCGCACAATCTCAATGAAGTGATCGACGCATGTCTCCACATGCTGCGCAATCCCGAGGCCACCATCGACGAGCTGATGGAAATCATCCCCGGCCCTGACTTCCCCACCGCCGGCATCATCTACGGCATCAATGGCGTGAAAGACGGTTACCGCACCGGTCGGGGCAAGGTCGTGATGCGGGCGAAGTGCCACTTCGAAGACATCGACCGTGGACAGCGTCAGGCAATCATCGTTGACGAGCTTCCCTATCAGGTCAACAAGAAGACGCTGCAGGAGCGCATGGCCGAGCTCGTGAACGAGAAGAAGATCGAAGGTATCAGCCACATCCAGGACGAGAGCGACAAGTCGGGCATGCGCCTCGTCATCGAGCTCAAGCGTGGCGAAGTGCCAGAGGTCGTGCTGAACAACCTGTACAAGCAGACCCAGCTCCAGGACACCTTCGGCATCAACATGGTTGCGCTCATCGACGGCCAGCCTCGCCTTTGCAATCTCAAGGACCTGATCAAGGTTTTCCTCGAGCATCGCCGTGAAGTGGTCACCCGGCGGACCGTTTTCACGTTGCGCAAATCGCGCGAGCGCGGCCACGTGCTCGAAGGTCTGGCTGTTGCGCTCGCCAATATCGATGAGTTCATCGCCATCATCCGCAACGCGCCAACGCCACCTGTGGCCAAGGCAGAGCTGATGGCGCGTTCGTGGGACAGCCAGCTTGTTCGTGAAATGCTGACCCGCACCCGCGAAGACGGCGGTGTCATCAATGCCGACGACTACCGCCCCGATGGGCTGGATCGCGAATTCGGCATGCAGGCGGGCGGCCTCTATCGGCTTTCAGACATACAGGCCCAGGAAATCCTGCAGATGCGCCTGCAGCGCCTGACCGGCCTGGAGCAGGACAAGATCGTCGCCGAGTACAAGGAAGTGATGGCCGAAATCGAGGACCTGCTCGACATTCTTGCGCAGCCTTCTCGCGTATCGACCATCATCAGCGACGAACTCACAGCGATCCGCACCGAATTCGGTCAAACGAAGCTGGGCGCGCGGCGCAGCGTGATTGAACACAACGCCCAGGATCTGGCAACCGAGGACCTGATCACGCCCACCGACATGGTGGTCACGCTCTCCCACTCGGGCTATATCAAGAGTCAGCCCTTGTCTGAATACCGAGCCCAGAAACGTGGCGGTCGCGGCAAGCAGGCCACTTCCACCAAAGAAGATGACTGGGTCGATCAGCTCTTCATCGCCAACACGCACGACTGGATCCTGTGTTTTTCCAATCGCGGCCGTATGTACTGGCTGAAGGTGTGGGAGGTGCCCGCGGGTTCACGCGGTTCACGCGGCCGCCCCATCGTCAACATGTTCCCCTTGCAGGAAGGCGAGAAGATCAACGTCGTGCTGCCGCTCACGGGCGAAAATCGCAGCTTCCCGGCGGACCACTTCGTATTCATGGCGACCAGCATGGGCACGGTCAAGAAGACCGCGCTTGATGAATTCAACAATCCCCGCAAGGGCGGCATCATTGCCGTGAACCTGGACGATGGCGACTACCTCATCGGTGCGGCGCTGACGGATGGCAAGCACGACGTCATGCTGTTCTCCGACGGCGGCAAGGCTGTGCGCTTTGATGAAGACGATGTTCGTCCGCTTGGCCGCGCAGCTCGCGGCGTGCGCGGCATGGCGCTCGACCCCGGACAGACCGTGATCGCCATGCTTGTGGCTGAGGACGAAGCGCAAAGCGTGCTCACTGCAACGGTCAACGGTTATGGCAAGCGCACCCCGATCTCCGAATACACCCGCCACGGCCGCGGTACCAAGGGAATGATTGCCATCCAGCAAAGCGAGCGAAACGGCAAGGTCGTAGCAGCAACGCTGGTGCACGCCGATGACGAAATCATGCTGATCACCGACAAGGGTGTGCTCGTACGCACGCGCGTCAGCGAGATCCGCGAGCTCGGCCGTGCGACACAGGGTGTGACGCTAATTGGTCTCGATGAGGGCTCCGAGCTCAGCGGCCTGCAACGCATCGTTGAAAACGACGCGCAGGCGGCCGAAGGCGAAGAGCTTCCGCCCGCCGGTGACGACTCAGCAGCCGGTGGCGAAGAATGAGCCAAAAAGGCCTCGGCCAGCTCAGGAGCGAAATAGACGCCGTCGATCGGGAACTGCTTGCCACCCTGAACCGCCGGGCCGAGCTTGCCAACGAAGTCGGCGAACTCAAGCGCCGCGAAGGCTCCCAGGTTTTTCGGCCGGACCGTGAAGCCCAGGTCATCAACGGGTTACAGGCTGCTAATCCCGGACCACTCAAGGATGCCAATGTCGCGACCATCTGGCGCGAGATCATGTCGGCCTGCCGTGCGCTCGAAGCACCCCAACGGGTGGCCTATCTAGGCCCCGCTGGGACGTTCAGCGAAGAAGCGGCTCTGAATTTCTTCGGCTCCAGCATTCATCACGTGCCCTGTGTCAGCTTCGATGAGGTGTTCCAGGCGGCCACATCCGGCACGGCAGACTTCGGCGTGATTCCGGTGGAAAACAACAGCGAAGGCGTGGTGACTCGCTCGCTTGACCTGCTGCTGCACTCTCCTTTGCACATCGTGGGCGAAATCAGCCTGCTCGTGCGGCACCACCTGCTGCGCCTCGCACCATCAGTGGACGGCATCGAAGTCGTCCTCGCGCATCCGCAAGCGCTCGCCCAGTGTCAGGGCTGGCTCAACAAGCACCTGCCCAACGCGGAGCGACGCGCCGTCTCCAGCAACGCGGAAGGTGCCCGCCTCGCCGCTACCAACCCGGCCTGGGCCGGTATTGCAAGCGAAAAAGCCGGCAGCGCCTTCGGCCTGCATGTCGCTGCGCACGCCATTCAGGACGAAGCCTTCAATCGCACCCGCTTCGCTGTCATCTGCCTGCCGCAAACCCTGGAAGCGCCGCAGGCGTCCGGCGCCGATTGCGTGAGCCTGGTCGTCTCTGTACCCAATAAGCCAGGCGCCGTGCACGATATTCTGGTGCCACTCAAGCAGCACGGCGTTTCGATGACACGCTTTGAATCGCGGCCCGCGCGCTCGGGTCAGTGGGAGTACTACTTCTACATCGATGTGCAGGGCCACCCTTCGCAATCGCATGTGGCGGCAGCGCTCGCCGACCTGCGCTCGCTTTGCGCGTTCTACAAGGTCCTGGGAACCTATCCGGTCGGCGACTGAGAATGTGGCCCCCACGCTTGTCACTTCATGTACTGCGCTGCCCCCGGAGGGGGCTTTCGCGCCTAGGGGCGGCCCGTCGGCGCTCATGCCTGGACTCTAAAGATGTTTGAACAACTCGGCCTGATCGGTTGCGGACTCATGGGGGGCTCGTTCGCACTTGCGATGAAGCGGGCGGGACTGGTGAAGCGCGTCGTGGGTTACAGCAAGTCGCCTTCCACTACCGAGCGCGCTCGTGCGATGGGCGTCATCGACATTGAAGCGCCTTCGGCATTGCTGGCCGTCTCCGGCGCCGATATCGTGTTGCTGGCCGTCCCGGTTTCGGCGACGGAAGCCACGCTCAAGGCGATCAAGCACCTGGTCACGAGCGAAATGCTGATCATGGACGTCGGCTCCACCAAGCGCGATGTGATTGATGCAGCGCGGCGCGTCCTGCGTGACCATATCGGTTCGTTCGTGCCCTGCCACCCCATTGCGGGCAGCGAGACTTCGGGCGTCGAGAACGCGGATGCTGACCTCTACACCGGAAAGCAGGTCATCCTGACCCCGATCGACAAGACCAATCCCCAACATGTGCAAAAAGCATTTCGCGTATGGGAGGGCCTGGGTTGCCAGGTGCTGCGAATGCTGCCCGAGGAACACGACGCCGCTTACGCTGCCGTGAGTCATCTGCCCCATCTCATCGCCTTTGCACTGATGAACGCCATCGTGGGGCAACCCCATGGCAAGGATTACCTGTCGCTCGCCGGTCCCGGGTTTCGCGACTTTTCGCGCATCGCCGCGAGCGACCCGAAGATGTGGCGAGATATTCTGCTGGCCAACCGCCACGAACTGCTCGCCCAGACCGCGCTCTTCAAACAGGCACTCCTGTCGATGGAGCAGATGATAGAAACCGGCAACAGCGAAGCGATCGAAACCCTGATCGCCCAGGCAAGCGACGCGCGAGCCCAATGGCGCATGGGCTCCAAGAAGCCCGCCTGATGTTCGCCACCCACTTTTTGGACCTACCGCCGCTCGATAGCGCCTCGGGCGAGGTGCTGCTTCCGGGCTCCAAGAGCATCTCCAACCGCGTGCTGCTCCTGGCAGCGCTGAGCAGCGGTTCAACACTGGTGCAGGACGTTCTCGATTCCGACGATACCCGCGTCATGCTGGACGCCCTTCGCGCGCTGGGCTGCGGTGTGCGTCACATAGGAACCGACGTCGAGATCACCGGCTTCGCAGAACACGGCCCCGCTTCGCACGCGCGGCTGTTCCTTGGCAATGCCGGCACGGCCATGCGCCCTCTCACCGCTGCTTTGGCGCTGGTGGGCGGCGAGTTTGAATTGAGTGGTGTGGCGCGAATGCACGAGCGCCCCATCGGCGACCTGGTCGATGCGTTGCGAGGCCTCGGCTGCGACATCGAATACCTTGGGGCAGAGGGCTATCCGCCATTGCGCATCGGCAAACCCTCTTTGAGGCTCGACGGGCCGATCCAGGTTCGCGGCGACGTTTCCAGCCAGTTCCTGACCGCACTGCTGCTGGCGCTCCCTCTGGTCGCTGGAAAAAATGACGAAGCAAACGGCACGGATGTAACGATCGAAGTCGTCGGCGAGCTGATCTCGCGGCCCTACATCGAAATCACGCTGCGGCTCCTCGAGCAGTTTGGCGTTCGGGTAGAACGCGACGGCTGGCAGCGGTTCACCATTCCTGCAGCGAGCCGCTACCAGTCGCCCGGCAAGATCCACGTGGAAGCCGATGCGTCGTCTGCGAGCTATTTCATCGCGTTGGGCGCGATAGCCGCACGCGCCGACGAGGGCCGCAGCGTGCGAATCACAGGCGTCGGCGAGAACTCGATCCAGGGCGACATCCGTTTCATCGACGCTGCGCGAGCCATGGGCGCGGTCGTGAAGGGCTCGCCCAATTCGCTGGACGTCTCCCGCGGTGCGTGGCCTTTGAAAGCCATCGACCTCGACTGCAATCACATACCGGACGCCGCGATGACGCTCGCCGTGATGGCACTCTATGCCGACGGCACCACAACCCTTCGCAACATTGCGAGCTGGCGCGTAAAGGAAACCGACCGGCTGGCGGCGATGGCTTGCGAATTGACCAAGCTGGGCGCACAGGTCGTCGTGGGGGATGACTTCATCAGCGTCACGCCTCCCACGAGCTGGAAGGCCGCGCGCATCCACACCTACGATGACCACCGGATCGCGATGTGCTTTTCCCTGGCAGCGTTCAATCCGTCGGGTGTTCACGTGCGCATCGAAGACCCCAAATGCGTCGGCAAAACCTTTCCCGACTACTTTGAAGCGCTTTTTTCGATCGTGCAGACGTCGCCACAGCACATTCCCGTGATCTGTGTCGACGGTCCGACGGCATCGGGCAAGGGAACGCTCGCAGCCGAAGTCGCCCACCAGCTCGGCTATCACTATCTGGACTCCGGAGCGCTCTACCGGGTGACCGCATTCGCCGCCCGCCGCGCGGGGCTCGAGCTGGACATCGCCCATGAACACACCATCGCCCGGATGGCGCAGGCGCTGCCCGTGCGGTTCCTGGGCGGGCGAATCCTGCTCGACGAGCTCGATGTCACCGACGCCATCCGCAGCGAAGAAGGCGGAATGAACGCCTCGAAAGTCTCTGCCCTGCCAGCCGTGCGAACCGCGCTCGTCGCACTACAGCAGAGCTTTCGCAAACTTCCGGGGCTGGTTGCCGACGGACGCGATATGGGCACCGTGATCTTTCCGGATGCGCCCCTGAAGGTGTACCTCACAGCCAGCGCCTCGCAGCGCGCCGAACGGCGCCATAAGCAATTGATTTCAAAGGGAATTCCAACTACAATTGACGTTCTTCGCGCTGACCTGGAAGCGCGCGACGCCCGCGACATGAATCGCGCTGCCGCGCCCCTCAAGCCCGCACAAGACGCCCTCCTCCTGGATAACTCAAGCCAGAC
>JAZKFD010000120.1:0-14398 GCA_040386635.1 Pseudomonadota bacterium | reverse complement strand
CGGCACGCACGAAGTCATCGTGGCGGGCGGCATGGAAAGCATGACCAATGCGCCCCATCTGCTGCTCAAGGGTCGCAGCGGTATCCGTATCGGCCACGACCGCATCTATGACCACATGATGCTTGACGGACTTGAAGATGCGTATGAGCCGGGCCGTGCCATGGGTACTTTCGGCGAAGACTGCGCGGCAAAATACAACTTCACGCGCGAGGCGCAGGACGCCTTTGCGATTGCGAGCGTGCAGCGTGCCAAGGCCGCGACCGAATCCGGCGCGTTTGCAACCGAGATCACACCCGTCACGGTCAAGACGCGGGCCGGCGAAGTCATCGTCTCCATCGACGAAGGGCCTGGCAAGGTCAAGCTCGACAAGATCGCCACACTCAAGCCTGCGTTCAAGAAGGATGGCACGATCACCGCCGCATCGAGCTCCAGCATCAATGACGGCGCTGCTGCCCTGGTGATGATGAGGGAGTCAACCGCGACGAAGTACGGTGGCCGCCCGATTGCGCGCCTTGTTGGTCACACCATGCATGCGCAGGAGCCGGGCTGGTTCACCACGGCCCCCGTTGGCGCGGTCCAGAAGTTGTTGGCCAAGACAGGCTGGAAGGTCAGCGATGTGGACCTGTGGGAAGTGAATGAAGCTTTTGCGGTCGTGCCGATGGCGCTGATGGCCGAGATGAAGATCGGCCACGACATCGTCAACGTGAACGGCGGCGCCTGTGCATTGGGCCATCCGATCGGTGCGTCGGGTGCACGCATCATGGTGACGCTGATCCATGCGCTCAAAGCGCGTGGCGGCAGGCGTGGTATTGCGACGCTCTGTATTGGCGGCGGGGAGGCAACTGCGGTCGCCATCGAGCTGGTCTAGAACTAGTCATGCTGCTCACCCAGGACCAGGAAATGATCCGCGACGCGGTTCGCGCGTTCGCCCAGGAGCAACTGTGGCCGAACGCGGCGAGTTGGGACAAGGACCATCATTTCCCGCACGAAGCCCACCAGGGTCTTGCAGCGCTCGGCGCATACGGCATCTGTGTGCCCGAGGAGTTCGGGGGAGCCAACCTCGACTACGTGACACTTGCCCTCGTGCTCGAAGAAATCGCAGCGGGCGATGGCGGTACGAGCACCGCAATCTCCGTGACCAATTGCCCCGTCAACGCCATCTTGATGCGCTACGGCAATGACGCGCAAAAGAAGAACTGGCTCACACGCCTGGCCCGCGGCGAGCTGCTCGGCGCGTTCTGCCTGACCGAGCCGCACGTGGGCAGTGACGCGTCGGCCCTGCGCACCACGGCGGCCCGGGAAGGCGATGCCTACGTCATCAACGGCGTCAAGCAGTTCATTACCAGCGGCAAGAATGGGCATCTTGCTATCGTCATCGCGGTCACTGACAAGGGGGCGGGAAAGAAAGGCATGAGCGCCTTCCTGGTGCCCACCGACACGCCCGGCTATGGGGTCGCTCGCCTCGAAGACAAGCTCGGCCAGCACTCCAGCGACACAGCGCAAATCAACTTCGACAACTGCCGTATTCCGGTCGAAAACCTGATTGGCCAGGAAGGCGAGGGCTATCGCATTGCGCTTTCCGCGCTCGAAGGCGGCCGCATCGGAATTGCAGCGCAAAGCGTCGGCATGGCGCGCAGTGCCTTCGATGTCGCTGTGGCGTACGCAAAGGAGCGGCAGAGCTTCGGCACAGCCATCATCAATCACCAGGCGGTTGGCTTTCGGCTGGCTGAGTGCGCGACGCAGATCGAAGTGGCGCGCCAGATGATCTGGCACGCGGCTGCGCTGCGCGATGCCGGGCGGCCATGCCTGAAGGAAGCCGCGATGGCCAAGCTGTTCGCCAGTGAGATGGCCGAGCAGGTTTGCAGCGCCGCGATCCAGACACTGGGCGGCTATGGCTACGTGAGTGATTTTCCTGTGGAGCGCATCTGGCGCGATGTAAGGGTCTGCCAGATCTACGAAGGAACATCGGACGTGCAAAAAATCATCATCCAGCGCGCGTTGTGACCGAGCGCGAGTGGCCCGCGAACGCCGAGGCGCTCATGCGCTCGCGCTATGCCGCCTTCGAGGCGCTCGATAGTGAGTGGTTGCTTGCGAGCTGGCATCCGTCCACGCGGCCCGCCGAGCTCCAGCTGGATACAGCGACCAAGTGGCTTGGCCTGCAAGTCCGTGATTACAAGCTCATTGACGACACCCATGCCGAAGTCGAATTCGTTGCGCGAAGCCGCGTCGCCGGCGGGCGGGCCGTCAGGCTGCATGAACGCAGTCGCTTCGTGAAGGAAGATGGCCTCTGGTACTACGTGGACGGCGATATATGGTGAACCAAATTTCACGATTTGACGGTGCCCTGTTCGATTGCGACGGCGTACTTGTCGACAGCGAGACGATTACCAACACTGTCCTGCGTGACATGCTGCAAGAGTTGGGCTGGCGTCTTTCCCTGGAAGAGTGCATGCGTATCTTCGTAGGCAAGGCCGTCAAGGACGAAGTCGCGTTGATCAGTCAGCACACCGGCCAGTTGATCACAGATGAATGGGTCAGCCGTTTCCGGGAAAGGCGCAATGCCGCACTGGTGAGGGACCTGAGGGCGATCGAAGGCGCGGTGGAGGCCGTCGCCTCTGTGCACGAGCGACTGCAGGGCCGCATCGCCTGCGCGTCAGGGGCCGATCGGTTCAAGGTGGAGCTGCAGCTAAACAAGTGCGGGCTGATGCCCTGGTTCAAGGACCGCGTTTTCAGCGGCCATGAGATGCCCCGATCCAAACCGGCGCCGGATGTTTATCTGGCTGCTGCCGCGTCGCTCGGCGTTCCCGCGTCGCGATGCGTCGTGATTGAAGACACGGTGACAGGAGTCACGGCTGGTGTCGCTGCCGGGGCTACCGTCTATGGCTACAGCCCACCCGAAGCGGGGCACGATGCGCCCGCTGCGCTTCGTCAGGCTGGCGCTGCGCTGATCTTTACCCAAATGTCAGAGCTGCCCGGGCTGATCTGATCAGGCCGACAACTCAGGCTTCATGTCCGACAGCGGCACCACGCCCTGATCGCCGTCTTCATAGATCAGGTGTGCAGCAGCGCCGGCTTTTCGCCAGCAGGCGGAGAAGGTGTGGCCGTCAACCGTGGCCGTCGCCTGCCTGAGCTGGGAATGGAATTGCTCCGGGATTTTTTCAAGGACGACTTCGACAGCACAAGGAGAATCTGCAAGGCGGATTGAATTGTCACCCTGACGTGCCACCAGGTTCTGCGCCATAACCGGGGCGGCCGCTGCAAGCGCCGCGCAAATGATGAGGGATTTCATTTCGGTTGCTCCAGGTTGGAAGGACGCGAAGAGCATCCCTTGAATTGCATCGTCTGCCCGTGCTGTCGAACGCACTGTAGGAGGCCGCGCGCTGTTCGGGTCCGTGGACAACGCGGCAAGGAACGGCCGCTTTCCCACAGCCGTGGGTGCCCATCCCTAGAATGACCTGGTCAAGGAGTCATTGCAATGAATAACCGCCCCCTCGGCCGCTCCGGGCTAATGGTCTCGCCACTTTGCCTGGGCGGAAACGTCTTCGGCTGGACTGCCGACAAGTCCACATCGTTTTCGATTCTCGACGCATGGGTAGATGCCGGATTCAATTTCATCGACACCGCCGACGTCTATTCACGCTGGGCGCCTGGGCACGCGGGTGGCGAGTCGGAAGCCGTGATCGGGCAGTGGCTCAGGCAGGGCGGTCGCCGCGACAAGGTCGTGATTGCAACCAAGGTTGGCATGGACATGGGTGATGGAAAGATCGGCCTTGCACCGAAACGGATCCGTGAGGCCGTCGAGGATTCGTTGCGGCGCCTGAACCTGGATCACATCGATCTCTACCAGGCGCACCGGGATGACGCAGACACGCCGCTGGAGGCAACGCTGGAAGCGTTCGCCAAGCTGATCGACGAAGGCAAGGTCCGCGCGATTGGCGCGTCCAACTACACCGCGGATCGCCTGGCCAAATCGCTCGCGATCAGCAGGGCAACAGGCTTGCCCCGTTTCGAGAGCCTGCAGCCGCTCTACAACCTGTACGACCGTGCCGTCTTTGAAGCCGAGTTGCAGCCGCTGTGTGTGAAGGAGGAGGTGGGCGTCATCAATTTCTACGCGCTCGCAGCTGGCTTTCTGACGGGTAAGTACCGGAGCGCGGATGACTCCAGCAAAAGCGAGCGAGGCACCAACACCGTCAGCAAATACCTCAACGATCGGGGTCTGAAAATCCTCTCCGCCCTGGACGAGGCGGCGCAACGCACCAACAGCACGCCCGCGCGCGTGGCCATCGCCTGGAACATGGCCCGGCCGGGCATCACCGCACCCATCGCCAGCGCTAGCAGGGTCGAGCAGCTGCAAGAGCTTGTTCAGGCCGCGGAACTCACACTGGACGCCGGGACCAAGGCGCTGCTCGATCGCGCAAGCGCGCAGTGATCGCCCGCAATTCATGGTCCGGCTTTGCATGCTCCCCCGCCGCTTGCTCGGATTGGCGGCAGGGGAGGGGGCGCTCAAAGACGCGTAACGCCTTCGATGACACCCACCAGTTGGCCGTTGACATACAACGCGCCTTCCGGGGCGCCTGCTTCACGATGGAACGAGTGGAACTCGACGGCGTGAGGCAGGCTCTGGCGGGCGGCTTGCGCCCTGGTCACGCGGGTGGCATGGCGGGTGAGCATCTCGCCAGCTTCGTACAGCACGGCTGCCACGAAATGAAGCAGCGTGGCGCTCAAGGGGCGGGCCGCATCGCGGGCAGCCCAGGGCAAGGTCTTGATCATTTCAATCTCCGGGGTGGCCGCCGCGCCTTTCAGTCGTGGCGCGTGGGCGGCCTGGTTTCATGGGCCATCAGTTCGAAGCCGGGTGCAGACGCCACGAAGGGCGGCTTGCGGCTCCGGGACAGGGCGTGCAACACGGGAATTTCGGTTGTGCAGGGTCATGGTCATCGATCGTTTCTCCAGGATCGGGCTCGCCAAAGCAAAGCGGCCCGGGGGTAGTTGCCACCGGGCCGCTCGCGCCACCTGCCAACGTCAGCAGGATGAAGGCGCGTCGCCCCGGGGGATGAGTTCTCGCAATGCACATCGACCGCTGCCGGTGCCGTAACGCTGGACGCCTGCTGCACGCAATGCGCGTGTGGAGCTGGAGGCGACGGGCAAAACAGGCGCGAAATCGGCGAGGGTCATGAACTGCGGCGTTGTTGGAGGGAGGGCCTCATCGACGGAACTGCTTTTCGTCAACTTGCGCAAATGATAAACACTTGATTATCTTGCGCAAGTGGAAATTATCACGGCGGCCAGGCACTGTCGCGTGCTTGCGACAGCGGAGCAGCAGCACGGGGACAAAAAGGATCAGCGCTTGCGCTTGAGTGGCGCGACGCCTTGCTGAGTGCGCTGCCAAAGAGACGTGGGATCGTCTGCCGGGCTTGGAGCGATCGGGTCCGGCGCCGGTGATGCCGCTGGCGTGGGAGAGAGCGGCGACGGACCGGCGGGCATTTTGCCCACGGGCGTTTTGCCAGCGGCGCCCGGTATCAGCACCTCGCCCAGCAGGTCCAGCAGGCGCGTTCGGGCACGCTGGGGATGACGCCGGTAGTAGGTCAGCACCAGGCCCACGATGAATCGCTCGTCGTCATCCTGAGGGAACGGACTCTCGCCTGGGCTGGAACTGACGGATGGCGCAGCGCCCGATCCTGACGGCGCCGGCGATGGCTGCGACAACTGCGCTGTGGAGGCGCCGTGAGGCAGGTCCATCCATCCAACGGGCTTGTGCGTGAGCTGCTCGAACTGGCGGGCCAGCCGCTCTCCGATCTGGCGCGAACGTCCCTTGATCTGGCTCCAGTAGCTCGGCTGGATCTGCAGCCGCTCTGCAAAGCGGCGTTCCAGGCCGCGCAGCGTTGCCGCATCGGGATGTTTTACCGTGTTGCGGACAAACTCGTCGAACAACGCCATCGCGTTGTCCAGACGGATCTGGGCGACGTCGCGTTGGCCTGATTGCATGGACCCCAATGATAAAGCTTTGTGCATCTACTCTTGCAGATGGCATCGCATTCGTTAATCACAAGGAGAGCTGGTTGGTGACGTCAATTGCGAAAATTCTGGGTGATCATCAGGCCGTGCCGGCCGCCGTCCAGGACACCAATTCCGAGGCGCCCGAACTCCGGCTTGAGGATGTTGGCCCTGTGTCCGGGCGAATTCATGAGCCCCTCATGGGCTCGCGCGAGGTTCGGCGCGAGCGCGAGATTTTCGCCCGCCGTGAGGTAGCGCAGCCTGGCCTTGCGCATGCGATCAACCATGTCCTTGCCGTCGGGCGCCGTGTGGGCGAAGTAACTCCGGGTCAGCATGTCGCGGCTATGCCCGCGAGCGACTTCGCGCAGTTCTGCGTCCGCCACCAGGAGCTTGAGGCCCGCCTTTGCGCGCTCAGCGTTCACGAGTTCAAGCATGCGCGCTTCCAGCTCGGGTCGGGGCACGCTGGAGGTGACTGCGAAGTTCAGCTGGACCCTTGCATGCGGCTCTGGCTGCGTCGTGAGGGCGCGCAGCGACCGGGTGATCGCAGGCTCGAAGACCGGCGCTATCCGGGCCTCGATCCACTGGGCCGGCTCGCTCAACCAGCGGGCTGCCGCACTCTCTTGCGACGCAGTGGCGATGTCCTCGTGCAGAGGTGCGCTCAGCAGCACCATGGCCACGAGCGTGGCGTGAAGCAAACCGTTTGCCATGCCAGGCACAAGCCCGAGGGTCCGGTTGACCGGATGGGGATGTGTGCGGGACGGAAACGCGCGTGCCAGGCCTGAAGCAAGCGTACCCAGCACCAGTTCAGCAGCGATAAAGATCGCGATGAACGACGCTGGCGCAGCCCACACGCCGGCGGCGGGATACGCCTGCTCCAGCCACGCCGTCGCAAAGGGCCATGCGACAAAAGCAATGGCGAAACACGCGGCCAGCGTGAGCAGGTGCAGCGTCGCGACCACGAAGCCGCGCCGAAAGCCGGTCCACATGCCCAGGGCGACAATGACCGCGAGAAGCGCGTCGATGATGTTGGCGTTACTCACCAGATGCCTCGCAGCCGATCGGCTGTTTACTGCTCGGCGAACGCGCGTTCAATGACGAAGTCGCCCGGCCGTGATGTGTTGCCTTCCTTGAAGCCCCTGCCCTCGAGCATCTGCTTCAGGTCGCGCAGCATGCCGGGGCTTCCGCAGATCATGACGCGATCTTCGGCCGGATCCAGGGGCGGCATGTCCAGGTCGGCAAATATCTTGCCAGTCTCGATGAGATCGGTGACCCGGCCCATGTTCTTGTAGGCCTCGCGCGTCACGGTCGGGTAATAGCGCAGCTGGCTTTGCACCATGTCGCCCAGCAATTCGTGCGCGGGAAGATGCTCCACGAGCAAGTCGTGATACGCAAGCTCGTCCTTCTGGCGTACGCCGTGCACCAGGATGATCTGCTCGAATTTTTCGTAGGTGACCGGGTCATGGACGATGCTCATGAAGGGCGCCAGGCCCGTACCGGTGGAAAGAAGGAACAACCGCTTGCCGGGGAGCAGGTAGTCGATGAGAAGCGTGCCCGTGGGCTTGCGGCCCACGATGATGGTGTCGCCGACCTTGATGTGCTGCAGCTTCGATGTCAGCGGGCCGTCCGGCACCTTGATCGACAGGAACTCGAGGTGGTCTTCGTAATTGGCGCTCACGATGCTGTAGGCGCGAAGCAGCGGCTTGTCGTTCACGCGCAGGCCGATCATCGTGAAGTGGCCGTTGGAAAATCGCAGGGAAGCGTCCCTGGTGGTCTTGAAGGTGAACAGCTTGTCGGTCCAGTGGTGGACCGAGATGACTTTTTCTTCATTGAATGCGCTCATACCCTGATTATCGCAAGTCGGGAAAGCCCTAAGCCGATGGCCGCACCTTGACCCGCGTCAAGGTGCGAAATCGCCCACCGTGCTAAGCTGTTTTTCGGCCATTCAGGCCCCATGAAAGATCACGATGCCCGGACTCCTGCCCCATGTCGATCCCAAAGGACTGCTCGAATTTTCGGTGGTGTACACCGACCGCGCGCTCAACCACATGTCGAGCAGTTTCCAGGGCGTGATGAAGGACATCTCGTCGATTCTCAAGGAGGTCTATCACGCAAGGTCAGCCGTGCTGGTGCCCGGCAGCGGCACATTCGGCATGGAAAGCGTTGCGCGCCAGTTTGCCGGCGGCAAGGACGTGCTCGTCATTCGCAACGGCTGGTTCAGCTACCGCTGGACCCAGATTTTCGAGATGGGGAACATTCCTGCGTCGTCCACGGTGTTGAAGGCCCGCCGCGCTGGCAGTGGCCCGCAGGCTCCCTGGGTTCCGGCCCCCATCGCAGAAGTGCAGGCTGCCATTCGCGAGAAGAAGCCCGCCGTGGTTTTTGCACCGCACGTCGAAACAGCATCGGGAATGATGTTGCCCGACGGTTATCTCAAGGCAGTGGGCGACGCCGTGCATGAAGTCGGGGGCCTGTTCGTGCTCGATTGCATCGCTTCGGGCGCGATCTGGGTGGACATGGAGGCAACCAGCGTCGATGTGCTGATCTCGGCGCCCCAGAAGGGCTGGAGCAGTTCGCCATGCTGCGCGATGGTGATGCTGAGCGATCGTGCACGCAAGGCCATTGATGGCACGACCAGTTCTTCGTTCGCGTGCGACCTGAAGAAGTGGCTTGGGATCATGGAAACCTATGAAGGCGGCGGCCACGCCTATCACGCGACCATGCCTACCGACGCACTGACGCGACTGCGCGACACGATGGTCGAGACGAAGGCGCTGGGGTTCGCCAGGATGAAAGAGGCGCAGGAAGAACTTGGCCGCAAGGTGCGCAGCTTGTTCGAGTCGCGTGGACTGCCCAGCGTGGCTGCCGATGGTTTCAAGGCACCCGGTGTGGTGGTGAGTTATACAACCGACCCTGAGATCCAGTCCAGCCGCAAGTTCTTGGCCGAAGGCCTGCAAACTGCGGCCGGCGTGCCGCTCCAGTGCGACGAGGGCTCCGACTTCATGAGCTTTCGCATCGGGCTGTTCGGGCTTGAAAAGTGGCAGAACGTGGACCGCACAGTGGCCACGCTGGAAGCGGCGCTCTCGCACATCGGCATTGCCGCAGCGCGCCAGCCGCAGGCGGCGACGGTTTGAGTCGCAAGCCGCACTAGTGCCTTGGGGCTCTGGCTGCGCGGTTCAGCTTTCCAGGTGCGAATCGTCGATTGCGGGCGCCTTGGAGGGCGCCGTGTCTGACGTGGGGGCCGGCGCCTGCGCAGCTTGCGGCTCCGTCAATGTCAGCAGGATGTCCGCGTACCACGCGCAGTTCAAGCCCAGCGACTCGTCTTCTACCCGGTCGCGCGTGCCCATGTCCATGCGCGATGCGTGGACACCCAGCAGCTTGTGCTTGAGCGGACTCTTGCCTGTCCGATCGCGCATGACCACTGGCGCACCGCTCAGGCCCCGGTGCGCTCGCGCATCAGTCAGAAAATAGCCCTGCCCCTGGAAGCGGACACCGAAAGCCGAAGCGACAGCCGCGTGACGTACGACCGGCAGGTAATGCACCGTATCGTAGAACCCCAGCGGAAAACCGGCCATCAGCAAGGGTGCACCGACTTCAACCGCGTCGAGTTCGCGCTGCAGGTGGTCCGGCGTGAATGCGTGTAGCTCCAGGGTCGGCGGCATGGCCTGCTGGTCCAGTTCAATCAGTGCGACATCGATCTCGCTTCCCGCGTCGCGCCCCTGGCGCCAGACGCTCTTGCCGTCCTGGTAGAGCAGGATGGATTGCACCTGCACCTGCGACAGGTTGGTGGCGCTGGTGTGGAGCGTGATTTCGATCCGGTCCGGCAAATGGTGACTGGGTTTGTCGATCAGGACGTGCCGGCTGGTCACGAGATACAGCCGGTCTTCGCGCCGGAAGAAAAAGCCGGTTGCGGCCGTGAGCGCACGCGTGCCGTCGAAGGTGGCGATGCGGGCTGTGGTGAGCAGGAGCGGATCGATCAAGTGATGCCTTTGGTTGCCCCTATCATGCGCTTCTGGCCTCCTCAACCATACGTCTATGCTCACACTCTTTTACGCCCCCAATACCTGCGCCCTTGCCACGCATCTCGCGCTCGAATACGCCGGTGCGAGCTACAAGACGGTTCGCCTGGACTTTGCCAGGCAGGAGCAACGTTCCCCGCAGTATCTCGAGGTCAATCCGAAGGGGCGTGTGCCCGCGCTGGTCACGAGCCAGGGCACCCTGACAGAGACTCCTGCGCTCCTGCAATACGTGGCCCAGACGCATCCGCACGCCAGGCTTGCACCGCTGGACGACCCCTACCTCATGGCCAGGGTCAACGAGTTCAACAACTACCTGTGCGCCACCGTGCACGTTGCCCACGCGCACCGGCATCGCGGTCACCGCTGGGTGGACGACGAAGCGGCGGAGGCGGCGATGAAAAAAAAGGTGCCGCAGAACATGGCCGAGTGCTTCGAGTTGATCGAAGGCCAGATGTTGAAGGGCCCCTGGGTGCTGGGCGAGCAGTTTTCGATCTCTGACCTGTACCTCTTCACGGTCGCAGGCTGGCTCAAGGGTGATGGCGTGGATATCGAGCGATTTCCCAAGGTTGCGGCGCTGCGCAAGCGGATGGAGTCCGATCCTGTCGTGCAACGGGTCATGGCCCCCTGAGGCAGATCGCGAGGTCGGACAGGGCCTCAGGTCCGCATCTTTCTTTTCAACCAGCGCATCAATGCGCCCACGATCGGCAGCTTCTCGTACAGCTCTTCAGCCGCGTCCCAGTAGTCGCGGTGCGAGCGGATGAGCCCCTGGCTGTCCAGCAACAGGTGGGAGGCGCCCCGCACCACCTGCATCTCGCCCTGGCGGTAAGTCTTGAAACGAAACCTGAATTCCCAGACCAGCCAGCACGCGTTCTCGCCGGCCATGCGATCGACGATCACGAACCGGGGTTCGTGTAGCGCGTCGAACATGTGGGCGTAAACGCGGCGGATTTCCGCGATGCCTTGCACTTCGTTGAACGGATCCTTGAAGTAAGCGTCACCCGTGTAGGCGACCGCCAACCGGTCGAGGTCCGCCGGCGCGAAGCTTTCGAAGAAGCCCGTGATCCGGCGAACATGCGCGTCGTTGTCGAAGATCCTGCGGTCCATGTCGTTCATAGTCCTGTTCCCTTCCTGACCATCGCACGGTAAGCGCGAAACGGAAGCATCGCCAGCAATTTCAGCGGCCATGTGAAGCGCGCAGGAAAGTGAATCTCGAAGTCGCCATCGGCCCAGCCCTTGAGGATGAGGCGTGCGGCCTGCGCCGTGGTGATGAGTGCGGGCATCTTGAAATCGTTCTGTGCTGTCAGCGGTGTATCGACGAAGCCCGGGTTCACCACGCTGACCCCAATTCCGCGCGGCTGCAGATCCAGATGCAACACCTCGGCCAGATGGATCAGGGCTGCTTTCGTGGGGCCGTACGCCAGGCTCTTGGGCAGGCCCCGATAGCCTGCCACGCTCGAGACGAGGCTCAGATGCCCGCGCCCCGCCTTGATGAGGGAAGGCAAGACCGCGTCCAGCACATGGAGCGCCCCGACATAGTTGGTTTGCTGGTGCCTGATCATTTCGTCAAGATCGAAATTCATCGCCTGCAGCGGACGGTACAGGCCGGCGCAGTACATGACCAGGTCCAGGGACCCTGACTGCAATGCCGCGTGCGCACACCTGTGAACAGCGTCGCGGTCGCAGACGTCCAGCGCCAGTGCAATGGAGCCGGGGTGCGCTTGCACAAAATCATCGAGCGCCTGCACCTTGCGTGCCGAAACATAAACGGTCGCACCGGCTGCATGCAGTGCCTGCGCGGTGGCCAGTCCGATCCCCGTGGAAGCCCCCACGATCCACACACGCTTGCCCGTCCACTCTTCCAGCCGCGGATTCATCGGCTGAAAAAGCGTGAATCGCCGCGCGCGCGCGGCAGTCATGGCAGGCGCGTGAACGACAGCGTGACTTCACCGAGCCGGACGCCGAACTTGCTCATGGTCGTGCGATTGAGCATCACCTTGTCGTCCATCAAATACATCCAGTCATCCATATCGACATGCCAGGTCTTCCCATCGACGGGCAGGGCCAGCACATAATTCCAGCGCAGGGCATTACCGCGGGCGACGCCCTGCGCCTGTCCGATCACATCGTCGGCGCGGCCGGTGTATCGGCCATCGGCGAGCTTCGTCAGCTTCCAGATGCGGCGCTGCTTCGTGCCATCCGAATAGGTGAAATCTTCATCCAGCACGCCCTCATCACCCTGCCACCTGCAGTCCATGATGACGTCGAAGCGCTTGACCACCTTGCCCGAGCGATCTGTGAAGATGCCCCAGCCCTGCACGCGTCCATTGAAGTAGGTTTTCAGGTCCAGCACGGGCTTCTCGGCGGCGTACTCGGTGACCTCAGGTGTTGCGCAACCGCCCAGCGCCAGCGCTGTGCCTGCAGCTCCCGCGATAACAAGAGAGCGTCGGGAAAAAAGCCTGGAATTCATGAATGGGCTCCTGATCGGATCACGGTGACATAGAGCAGGGCAGCCGCCCCGAGTTTGAGTACGCACGGGACGAGACAGTAGGCCGCTGTGAGAGCCCAGAGCGCTTGAGGCGACCGTTCGCCTGGCGCGTATCCCGCGAGCGCCAGGACGGGCAATGCGATGCCGGCCGCGAGCGCCAGGTTGAGCTTGGTCGCGAAGTTCCACCAGCCGAAGAACGCCCCCTCGCCGCGACCGCGTTCACCCGCCTGCGCAATAACGCCAGCGAGCAGCGCACCCGGCATCGACAGATCGGCGCCGAGCGCAAAACCTGACAGCGCACAAACCGCGACGAATGCGGCGATGTCGCCCGCGCCCAGGCTTGCGGCGCCAGTAAACACGACCAGCGCGAGCAACATGGCGCCGAGCCAGCTGCGCGCCAGACCCCACCTGGCGACCATGCGCAGCCAGAACGGAATCGAGAGCGCCGCCGCCAGGAAGTAGATGCCCAGGAACAGCGGCTCATATGCACGAGGCGCCTG
Organism: Pseudomonadota bacterium; assembly: GCA_040386635.1. Lineage (GTDB taxonomy): Bacteria > Pseudomonadota > Gammaproteobacteria > Burkholderiales > Burkholderiaceae_C > Ramlibacter. The sequence goes on along the minus strand of JAZKFD010000120.1, from coordinate 1,409 downwards.
CAACCGGTCCTGTACGAAGAACAGCACCAGCGTGGCCGGAATCGCGGAGGCAATGCCGTTCAGCAGAAACACGGCAAGCAACCTGCGAAAGCTTTTGTGCCGCAAGGGCTGCAACCAGCCGGTCGCGGCTGTGTCGTACGGTGCGCTTGACGCTTGCGGGTGCCGTGACGAAGCCCATGCCCAGCAGCCCGCCGCCAATGCGAGTGCCAGCACAATCGATGAAATGGCAAGGCCCGCTAAAAGCGGCAACGCCGAGGCAACCAGGACGCCGATCAATCCCCATCCCTCCCGCCACGCCACCACACGGCTTCGCTGCGCTTCGTTGCCGCCCAGCATCGCACCCCACGACTGGTGAGCGATCGTGAGCACGCTGAAGCCCACATAGGTCACGAGCAAGGCCATCGTTGCCCACGCGAGCAATGCGCCCTGGCCGCGCACCGGCGGAAAAAACAGCAACGCGAATCCCAGTGCCAGCACGAGTGCAGCAGCGGCGCCGCTCATGACCACGGCCCTGGAAGACCGCGCGAACAGCCGGTCGATGACGCGGCCGATCCACGGATCCAAAAATGCATCAAAGAGCCGTGCGCCCAACAGTACCGCGCCAAGCGCCGCGAGTGGAACGCCAAACTCGCGTCCGTAGTGATTGGGCAACTGCACATAAAGGGGCAGCGCGACAAAGGCAAGCGGCAAACCCAGTAGACCGTAACGCCACCCATCGCGCGCGGCGCCCACCTCGCTCATCGCGCCGTATCTCCAAGCAGCGAGGCACGAAGGCCTGGCTCGGAAGTCGTCGGCAGGAGCCAGATGCCGAAGAACGCGCGAGCCAGCTCGACATCGGCCAGCGTGCCCGCAGCCTTGTCATTGACGAAGATCTGCGCCGGCAGGCCGGGCTTGTACACGCCGGCAATTCGATCGCCGGGTGTCACGTCGGGAAACACCGCTGCCAGTTGCGAGCGCCAGCGCGAAGCCTTGGCCGGATCGAGGGCCGCCGATCGCTGCATCAAATCCATCGAGGTGCGCACGATGTCGCTTGAGCGAAACGCGCGCAGGTAGGCCAGCTCCAGCGTGAACGCATGGCGCTCGAACTGCGAAGCAATAAAGCCGGGCGCGACCCACAGACGGGCGTCATAGCCTGCAAAGCCCCAGCGCGTGAGTCGTCCCTGACCCGTCAGCCGGGCATCGGGCATCACCTGGCCCACCGCTGCCGGAACCGGCTGCGAATGGGGCTGCGGCTGAGCTTGCGCGGCTGACGCGCCGCAGAGCACTAGCGCCGTTGCAAGGTGAACTGCACGACGTCGGTGCTGCGTTCCGAAAATGCCGCTTCGCAGTAAGAAAGATAGAAGTCCCATAGCCGGATGAAGTGGTCGTCGAATCCCAGTTGAAGAACCGCGGCTTGCTGGCGTGCGAAA
>JAZKFD010000119.1:0-6816 GCA_040386635.1 Pseudomonadota bacterium | reverse complement strand
GCGCCGTCATCAACGCACGCCGCGCCAAGGGCCGCAAGCGCCTGGCTGTCTAAGCCGTCGGCGTTGTTGCCGGCAGCCCCGGGCGGCGCATGCAGCGGCTGAAAACACGGGCGCAATTCCAGGCTGTTCTGGCCGGGTCCACCGTCTCGCGTACACCGCACTTTGCGCTTCATCGCACGGGGCTTCACCCCGACTTGCAAACGATTGCGCAAGGGTCCGAGGCATCGGTGTCCGGCGGGCGCCTCCAGTCTCAGCCGACAGGGCCGGGGTCCACAGGATCCGGGGCCCTGTTTGCCGTTAGCGAGCCGTGGCTTGGAGCCATGGTTCCCAAGCGCTGGGCCAAACGCGCCGTGACCCGCAACGCCATCAAACGCCAGATCTACGCCGTGAGCCGCGATTACAACTTGCCCATGGCTGCCCATGTGGTGCGCCTGCGCTCGGGTTTTGACCGCGCGCACTTCGTCAGTGCGCAGTCGGATGCGCTCAAGCGCGCCATCCGGGCCGAACTGCAGAACCTGTTCGCGAAGGCTTTGGCGTGATGCGCAGCGCCCTGATTGCGCTGGTCAAGGCGTACCGGTTGCTCCTGAGTCCCTGGCTGGGTTCGGCCTGCAGGTTCACGCCCACCTGCTCCCTTTATTCGATCGAAGCGCTTGAGCGCCACGGCGCCCTTCGCGGCTCGTACCTCACGCTACATCGCATTGCCCGCTGCAATCCCTGGTGCGCCGGCGGTCACGATCCAGTGCCGCCAGCCCGGGACTCGAGCCTGTTCACCCAGCTGCTCGAGTCCGTACCCACCTCTCCCCTTTCCAAGAAGAAGCCTTCATGAACGATATCCGCCGCACTGTCCTGTGGGTGATCTTTACCCTGTCCCTGGTGCTGCTGTGGGACCAGTGGCAGGTTTTCAACGGCAACAAGGCCACTTTCTTCCCGACCCCGCAACCGGCAGCCACCGCAAAGGCGCCGGCGGGCGCGTCGAGCGTGCCGGCAAGCACCGTGCCGTCGGCATCGGTTTCTCCGGCGCCCGTCGGCACCGTTCCCGGCGTGCCTACATCGGCTGCACCCCAGCCGGCCGTCGCATCCGAGAAGATCACCGTCACTACCGACGTGATGAGCGTGACCTTTGACACAGAGGGCGGCTCCATCGTACGGACCGAGTTCCTGAAACACAGGTCCGACGACAAGAAGAGCAACGTCGTATTGCTGGACAACGCGCCTGGCAATACCTATCTGGCTCATTCGGGGCTGATCGGCGGCGATTTCCCCAACCATACGACCGTGATGACGTTCAGTGGCGAACGCCAGCTGAAAGACGATGCGAACCAGCTCACGGTCAGGTTTGAATCGCCCGAAAAAGGCGGCGTGAAGCTGGTCAAGACCTACACGCTGACGCGCGGCAACTACGACATGGCCGTCAAAAACGAAGTCATCAACACCGGCGCCGCTCCTGTTTCGCCGCAGCTGTACCTGCAACTGGTCAGAGGCGCGGCCACGTCGGGCGGCTCGTTCATCACCAACCCCACCGGTACGTTCACCGGCCCGGCGGTCTATACCGACACCAGCAAGTTCCAGAAAATCGAGTTCAGCGACATCGAAAAGAACAAGGCCGACTTCCAGAAGGAGTCCACGAGCGGATTCATCGCCATGGTGCAGCACTACTTCACCAGCGCCTGGGTGCTGCCCGATGGCGTGAAACGTGAGCATCGTGTGCGCAAGGAAAGCGGTGAGCTGTTTTCCGTGGCGATGGTCACACCGGTGACGGTGGCGCCCGGGGCCACCCAGGCAGTCAACGCCACCTTCTTCGCCGGTCCCCAGGAAGAAAAGGTGCTCGAGCGGGTCGCGCCCGGCCTGGACCTGGTGAAGGACTACGGCATTTTCACCATCATCTCCAAGCCGCTTTACTGGCTGCTCGACAAGCTGCATGGCTTTATCGGCAACTGGGGCTGGTCGATCATGGCGCTGGTGCTCATCATCAAGATCGCGTTCTACTGGCTGCAGGCCAAGGGCTACGAGTCCATGGCCAAGATGAAGGCCGTGAACCCGAAGGTCATGGCGATGCGCGAGCGCTACAAGGACAACCCGCAGCAGATGCAGCAGGAGATGATGAAGATCTACCGCGAGGAAAAGGTCAATCCGATGGGCGGGTGCCTACCCATCATGGTGCAGATTCCGGTTTTCATCGCGCTTTACTGGGTGCTGCTGTCCAGCGTCGAAATGCGCGGTGCGCCCTGGATCCTCTGGATCAAGGACTTGTCCACGCCCGATCCGTACTTCATCTTGCCAGTGGTGATGACCCTGACGACGCTGCTGCAGACCGCGCTCAACCCCGTGCCGCCGGATCCCCTGCAGGCCAAGATGATGTGGCTTATGCCGCTGGCCTTCAGCGTGATGTTCTTCTTCTTCCCGTCTGGCCTGGTGCTGTACTGGATCACGAACAACGTGTTGTCGATTGCGCAGCAGTGGCTGATCAACGTCCGCATGGGCGTGCCGCCAGAATTCAACATGCCGAAGTTCAAGTAGGTCCTTTCCAAGATTTCAAGATGCGGCCATGCTTTCCCACCACGACCAGCCCATCGCCGCAATTGCAACTGCGCCCGGGCGCGGTGCGGTAGCCATCGTCCGCGTCTCGGCGTCTTCGGTAGCGCCGGTCATCCAAGCGGTTTGCGCCCGCGCACTCAAGCCGCGCGAAGCAACACTGCTTGCGTTCCGTGCGGCCGATGGCACCACCATCGACCAGGGCCTGGCGATTCACTTTCCGGCTCCCCACTCTTACACCGGGGAAGATGTCCTGGAGTTGCAGGCCCATGGCGGCCCGGTCGTGATGCAGCTTCTGCTGGCCCGCTGCCTGGAAGCCGGCGCCGCCATGGGCCTGCGTGTCGCGCAGCCAGGCGAATTCACGCAGCGTGCTTTCCTGAACGACAAGATCGACCTTGCACAGGCCGAGGCCATCGCCGACCTGATTGATGCGAGCACCGAAGCCGCAGCGCGCAGCGCCAGCCGTTCGATGGCCGGTGAGTTCTCACGCGAGATTCATGAGCTTCGCGATGCGCTGATTCACCTGCGCATGCTGGTCGAGGCCACGCTCGATTTTCCCGAGGAAGAGATTGACTTCCTGCAGCAGGCCGATGCCCAGGGCCAGCTCGACCGTCTGGCACAGTCGCTGGCCCGTGTGATGCAACGTGCCCGTCAGGGCGCTCTGCTGCGTGAAGGCATCAAGGTCGTGATCGCCGGTCAGCCCAATGCGGGCAAGAGCTCGCTGCTCAATGCGCTGGCCGGGGCGGAACTGGCGATCGTCACGCCGGTTGCGGGCACGACCCGCGATGTCGTGAGCCAGACGATCCAGATCGAGGGCGTGCCTTTGCATGTCATCGATACGGCGGGCCTGCGCGACAGCAGCGATCAGGTCGAGCAGATCGGTATCGAACGCGCATGGGGGCAAATCGAAGGCGCGGATGCGGTTCTGTTCCTTCATGACCTCACCCGCGCGAACCAGCCCGACTACCTTGCCGCCGACGAGGCCATCGCGCGCGGGCTTGCAGAGAGGCTGGGGCGGCGAATCACGGTGATCGATGTCTGGAACAAGATGGACGCGGCGTCGCCTTCCCCCACCGTTTCCGGGGATGGTTTGCTGCGGCAAACTTCGAGCGTCCACATCTCCGCCCGACATGGCACGGGCCTGGACATCCTGCGGCATCGATTGCTTGAAGTCGCGGGCTGGCAGTCGGCGCCCGAAGGTGTGTACATCGCGCGTGAGCGGCATGTTCAGGCTTTGCGGCGCGTCGATGCGCATCTGGACACCGCCCGGCTGCATCTGGCGCAACAGGCTGGCGCCCTGGAGTTGCTTGCAGAGGAGCTCCGCCTCGCGCAGAACGCGCTCAATGAAATCACCGGCGAGTTCACTTCCGATGATTTGCTTGGCGTCATCTTCTCCAGTTTCTGTATCGGGAAATGACGTGGGAACGGGCCGGATACAAAGCTGGCGAGGTGGTTTCAGGTGTAAAGATGAGTTAGCGCAGATTGCCCTGCGTGACGCCGGGCGCTACTGTCGGCCACCATGAACGCACCTCTACGCGCACCTCTGAGATACGACCTGAAGGGCCTGATCCAGGCGATTTCACACAACCAGTCCATCGATGCCTTCAGCCCGCAGCTCACGCCTGCGCAGTGGGGCCTGCTCGAGGGGTACCTCACGCCCTTTCCCGTGGGGGACAGGCAGGTCGTCATCGAACAGGGGGCGCTGGACCGCAGCCTGTACATTGTCGAGTCAGGCTCGCTGACGGTGCACTACAAGGATGGAAAAGAGCGCGTGCGGCTGGCAATGGTCGGTCCTGGTTCGGTCGTGGGCGAAGGCGCATTCTTTACGCGGCTTGCCCGCAACGCGACGGTGCAGGCCGCCGGGCCGGCGAAGCTGTGGTGCCTCACGCCGATACGTTTTACCGAGCTGAGCAACCGGCAGCCTGCAGTGGCGCTGGAAATTGCGATGGCCCTGGGGTCGCTCGTGGCGCGCCGGCTGTCCAACAAACCCAAGCGGGTGGCCGTGACCTGATCACCGCGATGAGCGTCGCAACTTTTTCACGTTCATCCTCTTCCTCGTGAAAAAGCTGGGGGTGCCTGCTCGCCTCGGGCATACACTGACCGACCCGGAATGCCTGGGGCTGAGTCCCCGATTTCCATTGCCATTGCAGGTGCCCGCCATGTCCCTTTTCAGCTGGCTATTTCCAGCGCACTCCAGTCGTGCGAACAAGGCGCTGCCAGACAGCTCGGGCCTGTCCCGAGTGGAACCAACCCGTCCGGTCGGTCGGACCGGGCCTGACGGGGGTTCCAATGCTGCAACGGCGAATGGGAGCAATGGCCAGCCAGCCAATCGCAAGAATGAGCGCATGGCACGCCGGGAGCTGCTCTACCAGGTTGTTCGCGATTCGATGATGCGAGCAGGCGTTCTGTCGTCGAGCTACAAGTTCAAGGTGCTGTCGCTGGACGCCCGCGGACGGCAGTTCCTGGTGATGTGCGACCTTGCTCGCGACTATGGCGGCGAAACATCACGCCTGGCCGAGATCGAGGCATTGATCGCTCAAGCCGCCAAGGCACGTCATGACATCGTGGTGACCGCGGTTTACTGGCGCATGAACGAACATGTGGCCGTCGGTGACCCGGTGTCCGTGGCGTCCCGGAAAACAGAACCCGCAGAGGTCAATTCGAGCCCGATGCCGCTGGAGTCGATGCCTGCCGTGCTCGACTCCGCGCCCGCACCTTTGATCGCGCAATCCGAACCCGCACCCGTGGCTGCGCCCGGTCCGGCGCGCTTTGAACCCATCCAGTCCGACGAAGTCGAAGCATTCAGGCGCGCGCTGGCGGCAGGCGCCACGTCGGCGGCTGCGGTTGCGGCTTCGGCGGCTTCAGCCGCTTCCTCCAGGGCTTCGGCAACCTCGTCTGCCATTGGAGTGGCGCCCCTGGCCCCCGTGATGCGGGATGCAGCTGCGACGCATGGTGCCAGTGCCAAGGCATTTGACGGGTCCACCCGACACGGACCCCAGAGCTACACGCTGCTCACCGGCTTTGAAGACACTGAAATGCCGGACGCCAAGGGGCCGGCCTTGAGTGGCACCCAGTACGGCGAGCTGCGCTAGGCGTTATCTGCAATTCTGACCATCCGCATGTGCGTAATGATGCTGATGGGTCACTTCGCCTGAACCGGGCGCTTCAGCCGCGCAGCAGCTTTTGCTCCGCAACCGCCAGCGCCTCGGGCTTGCCCGACAGGACCAGCGTGTCGCCGTCTTCGAGTGTGGGGTCTGATTCGGGATCGACAGGCTTGCCGTTGCTGCGCCTTATGCTCACGACCCGTGCGCCCATCGCGTGCAGGGCAAGCCGGTTGATCGTGTTGCCCAGGCAGCCCGCCCCGAATGGCAGCGTCACGCTGGCGAGGCGCTCGGTGTCCCGCTCTTCGATGGTGTCGTCGTCGGCGCCATGAAAGTAGCCGCGCAGCAGGTTGTACCTGGCATCGCGCTGGTCCTGCACGATGCGGATCACGCGACGCATCGGAACACCGACCAGCGCGAGCGCGTGACTGGCCAGCATCAGCGATCCCTCGAGGGCTTCGGGCACCACTTCCGTTGCGCCGGCGGTCTGGAGTTTTTCCAGATCGCGGTCGTCCTGGGTGCGAACGATGACCGGTACTTGCGGCGCATGTGTGCGTGTCACGGAAAGCACCTTGAGCGCACCGGGCATGTCCAGATACGTCACCACCACGGCACTTGCACGCGCGAGCCCCGCAGCGGCCAGTGCCTGCAATCGCGCAGCGTCGCCGAACACGACCGAGTCGCCCGCGGCGGCGGCCTGCCGCACACGGTCAGGGTCGAGATCGAGCGCCATGTACGGGATGCCTTCGCGCTCGAGCATGCGGGCCAGATTCTGGCCGCACCGGCCATACCCGCAGATGATGACGTGCTTGTTGACGTTGATCGACTTGCGCGCAATGGTCGTCATCTGCAGTGATTGCTGCAGCCATTCGCTGGCCACCAGCTTCATCACGATCCGGTTGGCGTACATGATCATGAATGGCGTAGCGAGCATCGACAGCACCATGCTCGCCAGGATGGGATTGAGTAGGTCCGGCGGTACGAGATTGTTCTTGTTGGCCAGCGTCAGCACCACGAAGCCGAACTCACCGGCCTGCGCCAGATAAAGACCGGTGCGCAGCGACACCCCGTTGGTGGCGCCAAACAGGCGCGCCAGGCCCGTCACCAGGGCCAGCTTGAACAACACCGGCAAGGTGACGAGTACCAGAACCAGTCCCCAGTTCTGGAACACCTGACGCCAGTC
>JAZKFD010000118.1:0-1583 GCA_040386635.1 Pseudomonadota bacterium | reverse complement strand
GGGTGAACTTGAAGCGCGACACCACCACGATCTGGTCGGCCCGGCGGCGCATCGCATCGCTGAAGCGGCCGAACGGCGCTGCACTGAGGGCGATGGTCCTGGCACGGCGGTCGAGGGTGGCGTTGCCCGAACTTTGAACGATCTCGGTATCGACCACGCGCCCGTCGTAGTTGATCGTCACGACCATCGTCAGCTCCCCGTACAGCTTGCGGCCCATGAGCTCCGGGAAGTTCTGCGTGCCCTTGTCCTCGATGCGCCGACGCAGGCCGTCATAGTAGATCGCGTACACCTCTTCGCGTGTCGAGGGGCTGATGTAGCGCTTCTTGGGGCGTGCGTTCTCTTCGTTGATCCGCTTTTCGATTTCGCCAAGCAGCTTGATCAGCTGGCGCCGCTTATCCTCGCGGGCAAGGGCGTCGGGGTTGCTGGTGGGTTGCTTGGGGTCCGGCGGCGGCAGGGCGGCCAGCAGCTTCCTGACCTGCGCGAGCAGCAGCGTCTGTTGCTCCTGCATTGCGTCAATCTTGCGCTGCGCGTCCTCGGCCGCATCGCCCATCTCGGTCAGTGCCGATGGGGGCAGCGGTGAAGTCGAGCGACCCTTGTCTGCATCGCCGCCGCCCGCAAGCGAGGTCTGCGCGATCGCCTTCGCGTTCTCCGGCTTCTCATTGGTTTTGGCGTTGACCAGGATCACTTCAAGGGGCGTGTCCTGGAAGACGCGATTGAATCCTTCGGGGTCCACGATGCGCGCCGTGAGGACCACGGCGTGAATGGCGACGGAAATCCCGATCGCCAGCTGGAGGGTGCTGAACTGTCGCAGGTTCACAAGTGCATCAACTGGCCGGGAACATCGGGCGGCTGGCCTTGGTGCCGGCCGTCAGGCAGCCGGAACGGGGGCCGGGTCCAACACCTTTTCCGTGTCGCCAGTGTCGTTCACGTCCACCGCGATGGCAATCGGGCCTGCCACGGATTCCTCGTCGCTGTCGTCTTCTTCCGACGGCTCGCTGTCGCCCGGCTGGGCGTCCAGGTGCTCGACCACCGTTCCACCGATGTCCAGCGTGATCGGATCGATCTCGCCGAGCTTCACCCGTACCCGCGCACCGCGCGGCAGCGTGCCTGCGCCCAGCACCGGTAGCACCAGTGGCAGCTCGTCGGCCCGAATCATGTTTTCGCGAAACAGGCTGCCGGTGACCTCGGTGATGCCTTGCTGCTGCAAATACTTCAGTGTCCAGAAGCGTTCCATGGCGCCCTGATGGCCGTTGTAGGCGGTGTAGGCCGAGTCGAAGCTGGAGATGATGGAAAACAGCTCGGCGTCCTTGGGCTTGAAGGGTGCCGCCAGTGCCGCCGTGCGGCCATGCCGTGCAGCGGCAATGATCTGCCACTGGTTCACCAGATCGGTGTAACGGCGAAGGGGCGAGGTGCTCCACGCGTAGCTCTTGACACCGATACCTGCATGCGGAAGCGCCCGGGTGCCCATGCGTACCTTGACGCCCGGAGCCAGACTGGCCTGGCTGCGGTAGATGGCCGGAACGCCCAGCTCGCCCAGCCAGCTGCCCCAGGTGCTGTTGGCCAGGATCATGGCTTCGGCCACG
>JAZKFD010000117.1:0-8586 GCA_040386635.1 Pseudomonadota bacterium | reverse complement strand
TACTTCGTGGGCGGGGTTGCGCAGAATGCGCCCTGGGCCACTTTTGCGTGGACCCTGGCCCTGAGCATCTCGCACATCGTCGTGATGCTCACCATGCCCAGCATCGGGGCATTCGCGGACTTGCGCGCGGCCAAGAAACGCCTGCTGGCGATCGTCACCCTTGGCTGTGTTCTGTCCACGGCCGCGCTGGTCTGGGCGCAGCCCGGCGCGGTGGTGCTGTCGATGTTCCTGATCGTCGTGTCCAACGCGTTCTACACCTATGGCGAATCGCTCAACGCGGCGTTCCTGCCTGAACTTGCGAAGCCGGACTCATTGGGCAAAGTCAGCGGCTGGGGCTGGAGCTTTGGCTACTTCGGCGGCATGCTCACCCTGGGCATCAGCCTGGCCTATGTGATCTGGGCCCAGGGGCAGAACATTCCTGCTTCCGATTTCGTGCCGGTCACGATGCTGATCACTGCCGTGGTGTACGGCCTGGCGTCGCTGGTCACGTTCTGGCTCCTGAAGGATCGGGGACAGGTCCAGGCTCAATCGCCGGGCGAAGGTGGCGTCGTCGCGTCGCTGCGCCGGTTGCGCAGCACGGCCCGCAATGCGAGTCGGTACACCGACTTCATGTGGCTCATGGCCTGCGCAGTGTTTTATCAGGGCGGAATCGCGGTGACGATTGCACTGGCCGCGATCTATGCCGAACAGGTGATCGGCTTCCAGGCGCAGGAAATCATGGTGCTGATCTTCGTGCTGAACCTCGCCGCAGCTGGCGGGTCCTTCGCGTGGGGCTACCTGCAGGACCGTGTCGGACACAAGCTTGCATTGGGCACCACGCTGGTTGGATGGACGGGCGTCTGCGTGCTCGCATCGCTGTCCACCAGCAAGATCGAGTTCTGGCTCGCCTGCACCATTGCTGGCCTTTGCATGGGATCGAGCCAGTCTGCCGGGCGGGCACTGGCCGGCATGTTCGCGCCACGCCGGCAGCTCGCCGAGTTCTATGGGCTGTGGACCTTCGCCCTGCGCGTGGCGAGCATCATCGGCCCCCTGACATACGGCACCATCACATGGGCGACCGGCGGGAACCAGCGCATCGCCATCCTGTCGACGGCGGGGCTGTTCATCGTGGGGCTGTTGATCCTCGGCCGCGTGAACGTGGAGCGCGGCCGGCAGGCCGCCCTGGCGGCCGACCGGGCTTAGACCAGCGTAATCTTGACGTCGATGTTGCCGCGGGTGGCGTTCGAGTACGGGCAAACCTGGTGCGCGGCGTCGACCAGCGATTGTGCTGCGGCACGGTCCATGCCCGGCAAGCTGATATTCAGGCGAGCGGCGATGCCGTAAGCATTGGGAATGGGGCCGAGGTCCACTTCGGCATCGATGGCGGTATCAGCCGGCAGCGTGACCTTCATCTTGCCTGCGACCGCTTTCATCGCACCCAGGAAGCAGGCCGAATAACCTGCCGCGAACAGCTGCTCGGGGTTGGTGCCGGTGCCGGGCTGGCCGGGAGGCGAGAGCTTGATGTCCAGGCGGCCGTCATCCGAGCGCGACTGGCCGTCACGGCCACCCGAGGTGTGCGCCTTGCCGGTGTAGAGGACTTTTTCGAGCGTGGTCATGGTTGTTTCCTTTTAGGTCTTCGGTTGAAAAATGGGTTGTCCGCAGGCGCGCTCAGGCGCTGAGCCTGCTGCGCAAATCCTGGATCTGGCGGGTGAGCTGCACGAGTTGCGGAATCGAGCACTGGCTTGCATCGAGAATGCAGCCCGGAATTTTTTGCGCACGCGCGCGCAGCTTGCGTCCGGCGGCGGTGAGTGTGATACGAACGCGGCGCTCGTCCTGAACGTCGCGGATGCGGGCAATCAGGCCCGCCGCATCCAGCCGCTTCAAAAGGGGCGTGAGCGTGCCGGAATCGAGCGACAGGCGCTGTCCAAGCTCGGTCACCATCAGCCCATCGCTTTCCCACAGCACCAGCATGACGAGGTACTGCGGATAGGTCAGCCCCAACTCATCCAGAAGCGGCTTGTAGAGTTTGGTCATTGCAAGCGACGCTGAATAAAGCGCAAAGCAGAGCTGGTTGTCGAGCAGCAGCGCCTGGCTGCTGTCGAAACGGGGGTCTGGTTTGCGCGGCATGGAGAGAGTGTAGCGCCAAATTAAATTGCGCGCAATTTAATTTGCAGGCTTCTGGAGTGCCTCGATTCGGCCTGAGTCAAAATCCTGACCATGACGGCAAACCCATCCTCTCCCATTCCCGCGCGCCTGGACCGCCTGCGTGCAGCCATGAAGCAGGCCGGCGTACAGGCGCTGTACGTCCCCTCATCCGACCCGCATGTTTCCGAGTACCTGCCCGCTCGCTGGCGAAGCCGCGAATGGTTCAGTGGCTTCACCGGATCCATGGGCACGCTGGTTGTCGGTGAGAAGCGCGCAGCCCTGTTTGCGGACAGCCGTTACTGGTCGCAGGCCGAGCGTGAGCTGACGGGCACGGGCGTCGATCTCGTGAAGACCGGTGCCGGAGCGCTCAAGCCGGTGATCGACTGGATCATTGCGCAGTTGTCGCCCGGCCAGGTGCTCGGCTTCGACGCGCAGGTTGTGAGCGTGATGGCTGCGCAGCAGATGTGCAGTGCCGCCGCAGCAGCGAAACTCGTCGTCAAGAGCGATAGCGACGTGTTGGACGGTGCGTGGGCCGACAGGCCGGGCCTGCCTGACACGCCGATCTACGAGCACCTCCCGCCGGAGGCTGCAGTTGCGCGTTCAGCCAAACTCGCGCAGATCCGCGCGGCCATGCATCAGGTGGGAGCCACCCACCATTTCATCTCGTCGCTTGATGACGTGGCATGGCTGCTGAACCTGCGTGGCGCTGACGTCAGCTTCAATCCGGTTTTTGTCGCGCACCTGCTCATCGATGCCGACTCGGTCCGCCTGTTTCTCGCCGAGGGCAAGTGCAGCGACGACTTTCAGCGGGGTCTCGCTGCCGACGGGGTGCAGATCGTGCCCTACGCGCAGGCCGCCCGGGCGCTCGCCGTGCTGCCGGGCGATGCCGTCCTGCTGGTCGATCCGCGCCGCATCACGTCGGGATTGCGAGAGGGAGTGCCGGCCGGCGTCCGCGTCATCGAGGCAGTCAATCCAAGCACCTTCGCCAAGAGCCGAAAGACGCCAGAAGAAGCGCAGTTCGTGCGCCGCGCCATGGAGCAGGACGGCGCTGCGATGTGCGAGTTCTACGCCCGCTTCGAAGCCGCGATGGCGCGCGGAGAGCGCCTGTCAGAGCTGACAGTCGATGAGTGGATTACGCAGGGGCGCAGCAAGCGCCCGGGCTTTGTCGGCCGCTCGTTCAGCACCATCGCCGGCTTCAACGGCAATGGTGCGATGCCGCACTACCGCGCCGAGCCCGATTCGTATTCATGGCTCGATGGCGCTGGCTTGCTGCTCATCGACTCCGGCGCCCAGTACCTGGGCGGCACGACCGACATCACGCGCGTCTGGCCCATCGGCGAAATCACGGCAGACCACCGGCGCGATTACACGCTGGTGCTCAAGGGAATGATCGGACTCTCGGTTGCGGCATTCCCGCGCGGCACGCCGGGTCCGATGCTGGATGCGCTGGCGCGCTTGCCGCTGTGGCAGGCCGGACTTGACTTCGGTCATGGCACGGGCCACGGCGTTGGCTATTTCATGAATGTCCACGAAGGACCGCAGACGATATCCAAGGCCGTGGTCGAGCCGCACATGGCGATGGAGCCAGGCATGATTACCTCCAATGAACCAGGCCTCTACCGCCCGGGCCAGTGGGGAATCCGCATCGAAAACCTCGTGCTCAACGTCCCGTTCGAGACGAAGGAAGAGGCGCAGTTCGGCGAGATGCTACGGTTCGAGACGCTCACCTTGTGCCCCATCGACACGCAATGCATCGATCTGCAGCTGATGCGTGACGATGAGCTGGCATGGCTCAACGATTATCACGAGACGGTGCGGGCCCGGCTGGCGCCGCTGGTGGGTGGCCCCGCGCTGGACTGGTTGAACAGGCGAACCCGGCCGTTGGTGCGCAGTTGATGAGCCAGCGCGTCCATAGTTGGCAATAGCGGTTGTTCTCCTACACCCCAAGCTCTGCGTCTGCAGGACCATGGGACACCGCAACCCCAGGAGAGACCCGATGTCCGATGACAAGACCAAAACCAGCCAGGCCGATCGCATCCGCATCAACGTCAATGAAGACTACGAATTGCGCGACTGGTCCAAAAAATTCGGTGTCACCGAAGAACAGCTCAAGGCAGCCGTCCAGAAGGTAGGCCCGATGGCCGCCGACGTCGAGCGCGAACTCAAGGGCTGACTTGCGCTGGACCGGCTGAACGGACGACGGGTTGCGCACCCGTCGTTGCCCGGTAGAGCGCGCGGACCAGGTCCGTCTGCGTGATGATCCCCACCAGCCGCCGGTCGTGGTCGATGATCGGGATGTGGTGGTGGCCGTCCTCGGAAAACAGCGGCACCAGCTCTGCCACCGGCCGGTCATGGCTCGCGACGCGCACCGATCGCGTCATGATCTGCCCAACAGTCTCAGGCTTGTCCGAGTGCGTGACCCCGTCCCGCCGGATCATCGATCGCAGGCGTTCACCGACCCCTTCAGGCCGGCTCAATCCGGCATGCTCCAGAAAGTCGGCGACAGTGACGATGCCCACCACCCGCCGTGACCGGTCGATGACAGGCAGCGCCTTGATCCGGCGTGCGCGCATCAGGGTCCAGGCTTCTTCCAGCGTCATGCCGAACTGCGCGGTAACCGGTTGCCGCGACATGATGTCCGAGCAGATGAGCTGGCCGAAGTTGCGCTGGTAGGCAGCCGCCTCGGCGTGATGCAGCAGTTGCTGCAGGTCGTCACGGCTGACGTCCAGCACCTGGTTGTAATGCGCCAGCGCTGCATCGAGGTCTGCGGTGCTGAAGCGGGCCCCCGATGCGGACGGCGCAGGCGATGCCTGGCTGTGCGGATAGCGCCGTCCCGTCAGCGAGTTGTAGAGCACACCCATCATGACCAGCAGGATCGAATCGACCAGGATCGGAAAGACAGCGAAGTCGAATCCCGCGCCGGAAAGCGCCACCAACAGGGCGCTCGCGCCGCCCGGTGGATGCAGGCAGCGCAGCCCGAACATCACGCCGATGGCGAGGGCAACCGCGCACGCGCCGGCCAGCGCGGGATCGGAAATCGACATGGCGCAAGCCGCGCCCACGAGGGCCGAAAGTACATTGCCGCCGACGACGGACCAGGGCTGCGCCAGCGGACTTGCGGGCACTGCAAACACCAGCACGGCGCTTGCACCCAGCGGGGCGGCCAGCCAGAGCATGTCGCCATGCGAGGCCGCCCACCAGCGGGCCAGCAGGGCCGTCACAACGATACCCAGCCCGGCGCCCACGATGGCGCGCAACCGTTCGCGAGAACTGACACGGGTGCGACCCGGTCGAAACTTCAGGGCAAATTCACCGACCTTCGACAGCATCGATTTCCTTTTGTGGAACGCGGCATCTTACTGTCCTGCAGCATCCGGCCCTGCAGCCGCACCCAAGGTGTGCGCTGCCCTGCTCAACTGCTGCCGCTTCGACACAAAGCACAGGAAAAGTCCTACAGGTCCAGTCCGCCGCTGACCCGACGATCAGGGTTTGCAATTCAAGGAGCAACCACCATGGCAACCACCCGAAACGAAAAAGACGCCTGCGACCTGCTCGATGCGGATCACAGGGCCGTCAAGAAAATGTTCAAGACCTATGACGAACTCGCGGGCTCCAAGGCCCGGGGCGCGGCGCAAAAGCGCCTGGAGCTCGCACGTCAGATCTGCCAGGAGCTGACCGTGCATGCGCAGGTCGAGGAAGAGATTTTCTATCCGGCCCTGCGAGCGGCCCTGAAGGAGACCGACATGCTGGCCGAAGCCGAGGTGGAGCATGCCGGGGCCAAGGATCTCATCGCGCAGATCGAGGAAATGCAGGAAGCCGACGAGATGTTCGACGCCAAGGTGAAGGTGCTGGGCGAGTACATTGACCACCACGTCAAGGAAGAACGCAACGAGATCTTCCCCAAGGCACGGTCGGCCCGGCGGGTCGACCTGATTGCGATGCGTGACGAACTCGCCGCACGCAAGGAAGAGCTGATGGCCGAGGCTGGCGCACTCGCCTGAACGCCGGGCAGGTAGGCCGGGCTACAACCCGGTTATTGAGGCGGCGTTAGGATTGGGTTCATGCAAGCACCCCAATCCAATCCCGCTCTTCTCTCCCCGTTCCATGTGGCCTTTCCGGTTCATGACCTGGGTCTGGCCCGGGCGTTCTATGGCCAGACGCTGGGCTGCCCCGAGGGCCGCTCCAGCGACGAGTGGATAGACTTCAATTTCTACGGTCACCAGATCGTTGCGCACCTCGCGCCCCAGGAAGCTTCTCCCGCGGCGCTCAATGCCGTCGACGGCAAAGGCGTGCCGGTGCGCCACATGGGCATTGTCCTGCCGATGGCGCAGTGGGAAGAAATGGCCGCGCGCCTGAAGGCGCAAGGCATCCGGTTCGTGATCGAGCCCTACATCCGCTTCAAGGGCGAGCCGGGCGAGCAGGCAACCATGTTTTTCATGGACCCTTCAGGCAACGCGATCGAGATCAAGGCATTCGCTGATATTTCGAACCTGTTCGCCAAGTAGTCCCTGATCGCCGAGCGGGTCAGGTCCTGATCAGCTGGCTGCAGTGTCCTCAAGCGCTTCGCGCGCGAGCTGGTAGATGAAAAACGGTGGCGCATCCGGGCGGCAGCGTTGCAACAGCGGCTTCGCCACGTTATAGACAGGAACGCCATTGATCGTGCGGCCCTCCAGGGTTCCGCGATGCGCATGTCCATGGAAAACCGCGTCCACGGGATAGCGAAGCAGCGGTTCCTCGAGCCGGCTGCTGCCCAGGAAAGGATAAATTTCCGGCGGTTCGCCTTGCACCGTGCCTGCGATGGGCGAGTAGTGCATGAGCGCGATGCGGCGCGGGGTTCGCAGCTTCGCCAAAGCCGATTCCAGCTTCATTGCCTCGTTGAGAGCCTCCTGGACGAACTGCTTGATGGCAGGCTCGCCCCAGGCGCCCAGTGAGCCGCGCCCGAACCCGCCGGGAAAGCCCTTGACGCCCGCGATGCCCACCCCTTCGATCTCGCAGGCTTCGCCGTCGAGCACGCGCACGCCAACCCGCTGGAGCGCTTCCACCACCACTTCTGGCGTTCCGCTTTCGTAGTCATGGTTGCCCAGAATGGCCACGATCGGAATAGGGACGGCCGCGAGTTCGTCTGCAAGCACCCTGGCTTCTTCGGCGTTTCCATAATCGGTCAGATCACCGCACAGCAACAAGGCATCGGCCTCATCGGCGGCTTCCGCAAACAGGCTGCGAAGTGTGCCTGCGCTGTCCTTGTGGACATGAATGTCGCCCACCGCAGCAAAGCGGACATGCGATCTGGATTTTGGAGTGGGCACGCTTGATCGTTCCAGGCAAATCGATAGATTGCTACGCAGCCGCGCGTGCCACCATCGGCTTCGTCCCGCAAATCACGTAGGCAAGCGCCGACGCCCGCGCTGGGTCTTCCTGCCACCCCTTGCGCCGCGCCTGCGTCTATTCTGAATTCATGATTTCATCGACTGAACTCGCTGCATCGCTGGAGGAAGAAGTAGAGCCACAGGTGGCCGACTTCTATCGGCGGGCGCTGCGCGCCCTGAATGATGCCGGCATTGATTTTCTGGTGGGCGGAGCCTTCGCACATGCCTGCTTCACGGGCATTCGCCGCCCGACCAAGGACCTGGACCTGTTCATCTACCGGCGTGACTATGAGCGCATCGGCAAGGTCATGCGAAGCCATGGCTGGCGCTGCGATATGACCTATCCGCACTGGCTTGCGAAGGTATATGACGGCGAGGAGTTTATCGACCTGATCTTCAACTCGGGCAACGGCCTGACGCCGGTGGACGAGCGCTGGTTCAGGAACAACTGCTCCACCGAAATCCTGGGCGTCCCCGTGCGGATCGCCAACGCTGAAGACGGCTTGCTGTCCAAGGCGTTCATCATGGAACGCGAACGCTACGACGGGGGCGATATCGCGCACCTGCTCCAGTCCAATGCCGAGCGGCTTGACTGGCACAGCCTGCTCGATCGGTTCGGCCCGCACTGGCGCGTGCTGCTGGCCCACATCACGCTGTTCGGATTCATCTATCCGGCCGAGCGCCATCGCATTCCGGCGTGGGTGATGACCGAACTCATCGCGCGGCTGGGCAAGGAGACGGTTGAGGGTGCGCGACATCAGGCAGTCGATAAGGTTTGCGCCGGAACCCTGCTGTCGCGCGAGCAGTACCTGCACGACGTGGAACAGCTGGGATATGTCGATGGGCGCCTGACGCCCGCCAGCACCATGACGCCTTCGGACGTGGCGGATTGGACCGACGCCATTGCGGCGGACAAGCCCGCGGCAATGAAGCCCCCGACGTTCCCGGAGCATCCACAGTCCATCCGGACGGGACCCTCCTGAGCGCCTAGTGGTTGTCTCTCGGCAACCCGAATGTCGTGTTGATCCGTTGGTACTTCACAGCCGGCTTGAGCACCATGCCTTCTGACAACTCATCGACGATGCCGCGCTGGATT
>JAZKFD010000116.1:6553-23804 GCA_040386635.1 Pseudomonadota bacterium | reverse complement strand
TGCGCGAATTGATGGGGATGATTTTCTTGTCCATGGCGGCGATTGTGCGCTGACCGCCTGATTCTTTCCAATCTGTTTTTATGGGTCTATTAATATGCTCAGCATATGAATACCCAAGCCGGCGACCACCCCATCGAACTGCGCCTGTGGCGGCAGTTTCTCGCCGTCGCCGACGAGCTTCACTTCGGCCGTGCGGCATTGCGACTGCACATGACGCAGCCGCCGCTGACGCAGGCGATCGCCAACCTGGAGCAGCAGCTGGGCGTGCGACTGTTCGACCGCACCAAGCGCAGCGTGCAGCTGACCGCTGCGGGCACGGCCCTGATGCCTGAAGCGCGCGACCTGCTGGCGCGTGCCCAGGCTTTGCCGCAGCATGCGCGCGCGGCGGCACGCGGCGAAGTGGGACGCTTGCGCCTTGCGTTCGTTTCCACCGCCGGTTTCAGCCTGTTGCCGCAATGGGTACAGGCCTTCCGGTCCCAGTACCCGCAGGTTGAATTCGAACTGGTGGAAGCAACCGGCGACGTGCAGCTGCGGCTGCTGGAGCGCGGTGAAATCGACGCGGGGTTCATGCTTCATTCACCCGGTTTTGCGCCCGCCGACCTGCAGCATCTGCGGATCACGCGTGAGCCGCTGGTGACCGCCTTGCCGTCGCAGCATCCGCTGGCCACCACCCGCATCTTGTCGCTTTCGGCTGTGCTTGATGAGCCTCTGGTCATATTCCCGCGTCGCATCGTGCCATCGCTGCATGACGCGATTTTCGGGATGTATCACGCCGCGAAGCGCACGCCGCAGGTCGCACAAGAGGCGATCCAGATGCAGACGATCGTGAATCTGGTCTCAGCCGGGTTGGGGATCGCCTGGGTGCCCGAGAGCGTGCGTCAGTTCCAGCGTCCCGGCATCGTCTATCGGCAGCCATCAGGCAGGCAGGCCCTGCAGGTCCCTTCATGCGAAACCACGCTTGCATGGACAGCGGGGAAGGCCGCGCCGACTCTGGAGCGCTTCGTGGAGTTTGCCCGCAAGCAGGTCAGGGGCTCTGTGCGGCAGGGAAGCCCAGGCCTCGGTTGAGCAGCAGCGTCGGGACGCCGTACCGCACAATACGCAGCATGGTTCTCACCTTCCCCAAGATCGACCCCGTTGCCCTGCAGATCGGCCCATTGGCCGTTCACTGGTATGGGCTGACCTACCTCGCCGCGTTCGGGCTTTTCATGCTGCTTGCCATGCTACGGCTCCGGCACGAACCGTTTGCGTCGGTCCGCGCGCCGCTGGCGTGGAGCCGCAAGGACGTCGAGGACATCCTGTTTCTCGGGGTGCTGGGCGTGGTAGTGGGCGGCCGGATCGGTTACTGCCTTTTCTACAAGCCCGAGTACTACCTCGCACATCCGCTGGAGATTTTCTACATCTGGCAAGGCGGCATGAGCTTTCACGGCGGCATGCTGGGCGTTATTGCGGCGCAGTGGTGGTATGCCCGCTCGAGGGGACGGCCATTCTGGCAGGTCATGGATTTTGTGGCGCCCTGCGTGCCCACGGGGCTGGCGGCTGGAAGAGTGGGTAACTTCATCAATGGCGAACTCTGGGGCCGTGCTGCCGACCCGTCGCTGCCGTGGGCAATGATCTTTCCGCACAGCGGTTCGATGGTGCCGCGACATCCGTCGCAGATCTACCAGTTCCTGATGGAGGGTGTGCTGCTTTTCATCATCCTGTGGGTGTACGGGCGCAAGGAGCGCAAACCTGCGCAGGTGTCGGCTGTGTTTCTGATCGGCTACGGCATTTTCCGGTTCATCGCGGAATACTTCCGCGAGCCCGATAGCCATCTGGGCTTGCTGTCGATGGGCCTGAGCATGGGGCAGTGGTTGTGCGTGCCGATGGTGCTGGCCGGTATCGCCTTGTGGTTGTGGGGCGCGGGCCGGCAAACGGTGTCTCCACGGACTTAACTCCGCGCCCTAAACCGCCTCCACTGCCAAGCGGCCATTGCCGCTCCAGAAATCTGACCGCTACGTGTTAACCCTCTGCATAATTACGCGTAATTATAGAAAATTACGGTGATGCGTCTGGTTCACAACTCCCTGCACGATGAAGTCGCCGCCCAGTTGCGCGAGCGCATCTTCGCAGGCGAGCTGATGCCCGGCACCTTCCTGGATGAAGTGAAGCTGGCGGAGCTGCTGCAGATTTCGCGCACGCCGCTGCGCGAGGCGCTCAAGGTGCTCACCGCCGAGGGGCTGGTGCGGCACGAGCCACGCCGCGGATCATTCGTCTACGAGGTGACCGAGAAAGACCTGGACGAGATTTTTCCGGTCATTGCGCTGCTGGAGGGCCGCTGCGCGCACGAGGCGGCGGCGCACGCCACCGATGCCGACATCGAGCAGTTGCAGGACATGCACGACAAGCTGCAAAAGCACGCAAAGGCCAAGCGCATCAACGAGTATTACGCGGTGAATTTCGCGATCCACGAGGCCATCATCCAGCTGGCGGACAACCACTGGCTGGCGACTGTCATTGCGGACCTGCGCAAGATTCTCAAGCTCGCGCGCTTGCAGCAGTTGCATGCCCCGGGCCGGCTCGATCAGAGCCTCACCGAGCACCTGGCGGTGTTTGCTGCGCTCAAGGCTCGCGATCCAGCCGGGGCCGAAGCGGCCATGCGTACCCATCTCACACGTCAGCGCGAAGCGCTGCGTGCGCTCAGCCGCAACCACCGCACCGGGCTTTCCAGATGATCTCAACCGACTGGCTTGTTTCTTCACGCACCGATCCCCGCTCGACACGCGAGCGCCTGCAGGCCACCCTTCGCCGGGGCAAGGAAGCGCTGTCGCCACGCGTGCTGCGGCGCGTTCTGGGCGAGTTGCAGGCGATCGTCGATCCGCAGGTCAGCGAAGTAGAGGGCGGTCGGCGTGCCAAGGCGGTGGCCGACTGGTACCGGTCGACCGAGCCCGAGCAGCGCCACGACATCTGGCTCCTGATGAGCGAACAGTTCGTGGCCGACCCGGACCGGGTGAAGGCTGCACAGGCGAAGTACGCAGCCGCTGTTGGCACGCCCGATGAGGCCGCCGCCGAAGTCTTGTACCGGCGCGCGACCGTATCGCCACGCCGGCGCCTTCTGCAGCGCTTCAGTGCCGATCCGGCAGGCATCCGGTTCCTGGTCGATATGCGTGCCGAGATGCAGCCATTCCTGAAATCGGACAAGCGGCTGGCCGCGCTCGATGTCGAGATGGAATACATGTTCTCGACCTGGTTCGATGTGGGCTTTCTGGACTTGCGCCGTATCAGCTGGGATTCGCCTGCATCGCTGATTGAAAAGCTGATCAAGTATGAGGCCGTCCACGACATCCGCAGCTGGGCCGATGTGAAAAACCGGCTCGACAGCGATCGGCGTTGCTACGGTTTTTTCCATCCGCGCCTGGAAGGCGAGCCACTGATCTTCGTGGAAGTCGCGCTGGTCGATGAGATTGCAGGTTCCATCACACCGTTGCTCGATGAAGACGCCGCGCCGAGCGACCTGAAAAAAGCCACCACGGCGATCTTCTACTCGATCAGCAACACGCAATCGGGCTTGCGCGGCGTGAGTTTTGGAGACTCGCTCATCAAGCGGGTCGTGGAAACGCTCAAGGAAGAATTCCCCAGGCTCAAGACCTTCGCGACGCTGTCGCCGATTCCCGGCCTGCGCAGCTGGATCGCGAAGAACGCGCCAGCCGAGCTGGTGCAGGCGCTCGATGAGCCGCAGTCGCTGCCGGCGCAATCGCCCCATCGCAAGGCCTTGCTGGGCTGGGCCGCGCAATACCTGGGCAGGGAAACCAAAGACGGCAAGCCGCTGGATGTCGTGGCCCGTTTTCACCTGGGCAACGGCGCCCGAGTCGAGCGGATCAACTGGCTCGGCGATCCCTCACCCAAGGGAATCAAGCAGTCTTATGGCCTCATGGTCAACTATTTGTACGACCTCAAGCGCCTGGACAAGCACCGCACCATGCTGGCTCAGGGACAAATCCCGATTTCTGGAGCGATCGAAGACCTGTACCTTTAGGCATCGCTCATGCAAGCGTGAAGTAAATCCATCCAACAGGAGACAAAGACAAATGAACAACTTCAACCGCCGTGACGTCCTGCGCGCCGCAGCAGCAGCCGGTGCGACATCGCTCGCACCTTTCGCACACGCGCAGGCGTGGCCGGCCAAGCCGGTGATGATGGTCGTGCCGTTTCCGGCCGGTGGCGGCACCGACGCCTTCGCCCGTCCGCTGGCTGCGGTATTTGCCAAGCAAACCGGCAAGCAGCTCATCATCGACAACAAGGGCGGGGCAGGCGGCACGCTCGGCGCGGGCATCGCATCGCGCGCGGCACCGGACGGTTACAACATCTTCATGGGCGCTGTGCACCACACGATCGCGCCTTCTATGTATCCCAAGCTCGACTACGACCTGGAGCGCGACCTGATCCCCCTGACGCTGGTGGCCAGCGTGCCGCAGGTGGTCGTCGTCAATCCGGTGAAGATGCCGATGAAGGACTTCAAGTCCTTCCTCGCTGAGGTGCGCAAGAATCCGGGCAAGTACAACTACGGCTCGGCCGGCACCGGCACCTCGCATCACCTGGCGGGCGAGCTGTTCAAACAGCAGAGCAAGACATTCATCACGCATATCCCGTACACCGGAGCAGGTCCTGCGCTGCGCGACCTGGTGGGCGGCCAGGTGGACATGATGTTCGACGGCCTGGGCTCCTCATCGGCGCACATCAAGGGCGGACGTATCCGCGCCCTGATGGTCTCCGGCAACAAGCGCAACCCGGCATTCCCCGATGTTCCATCGGCTGCCGAAATGGGCATGCCCGACTACACGGTGACCACCTGGTACGGCCTCTGGGCACCCAAGGGCACGCCGGTGGACATGCAAAACCACATCGTCGAAGAAGTGCGCAAGGCGATCCAGTCCGATGAACTCAAGGCGATCTGGGCCAGCAACGGCGCGGAATTCCCGAACATGACGCCGCCTCAATTCGGCTCGTTCGTGAGCGCGGAGGTCAAGCGCTGGGCAACCGTGGTCAAGGCCTCTGGCGCGAAACTGGACTGAATGAAAAACGGCAACCTGTTCGCTGCGCTGCGCGCGGCGTTTCCACCAGATCTGGACGCGGCGGCTATCGAGACCGATCACGGGCTGGTCTATTCCTGGCGCGACCTGGAGCGCGCGACTGCGATGATGGCCAACCTGCTGCAATCGCTGCACCTGCCCCAGGGCGCACGCATTGCGGTGCAAGTCGAGAAGTCGGTCGAGGCCATGATGCTTTACCTGGCGACGCTGCGCGCCGGGTATGTGTTCCTGCCGCTCAACACCGCCTATCAAAGTGCCGAGATCGAGTACTTCATCGCCAACGCCGAACCTTCGGTCGTGGTCTGCAGCAGCAAGAATTTTGCCTGGGTCAGCAAGCTTGCGTTCAAGGCCGGGACAGCCCATGTCTTCACGCTGGATGACGACCGCACCGGGTCGCTGCTCCAGCGTGCCGCCCATCAGGGCGACACCCACACGATCGCGCAGGCCGAGCCCGACGACCTTGCCGCCATCCTTTACACCAGCGGCACCACCGGTCGCAGCAAAGGCGCGATGCTCACGCATGGCAACCTGCTGTCCAATGCGCTGGTGCTCAAGGACTACTGGGGCTGGAAGCCGGGCGATGTGCTGATCCACGCACTGCCGATCTTTCACGTGCACGGCCTCTTCGTGGCATTGCACGGCGCCCTGATCAATGGCAGCAAGATGATCTGGATGTCGAAGTTCGATCCGCGTCTGGCCATTGCGAAGATGAAGGAAGCGACGGTGTTCATGGGCGTGCCCACGCTGTATGTGCGCATGCTCGCCGAGCCGGCCCTGAATCGTGAAGCCGTGAGCAACATGCGCCTGCTCGTCTCCGGTTCGGCGCCGCTCTTGATCGAGACGTTCAATGAATGGAAAGAGCGCACCGGGGAGACGATCCTGGAGCGCTATGGCATGAGCGAGACGATCATGCTGACCTCCAATCCGTACGACGCATCGGCGGGCGAGCGGCGCGGCGGCACGGTCGGATTTCCCCTGCCGGGCGTGGGCGTTCGCGTGCGGGGCGACAACGGACAGGATTTGCCCGAAGGCGAGATCGGCGGCATCGAGGTGAAGGGTCCGAATGTCTTCAAGGGCTACTGGCAAATGCCGGAGAAGACCAAGGAAGAGTTCACGGCGGATGGCTGGTTCAAGACGGGTGACGTCGGCAAGATCGACGAACGCGGCTATGTAGTCATCGTCGGGCGCAGCAAGGACCTGATCATCAGCGGCGGCTACAACGTCTATCCGGCGGAGATTGAGGGCTATATCAACGACCTGCCCGGTGTTGCGGAAAGCGCCCTGATTGGCGTGCCGCATCCGGACTTCGGTGAGGTGGGCGTGGCGGTCGTGATCGCGAAACCCGGCGCGACGCTGGACGCCGAGCAGATCGTGGCAAAGCTCAAGTCGCAACTGGCGAACTTCAAGATCCCCAAGCGGTGTTTCGTGGTGGACCAGTTGCCGCGCAACACCATGGGCAAGGTGCAGAAGAATCTGCTGAGGGAGCAGTACAAGGGCTTGTTCAGCTGAGTCCTTGCCGAGCGCCGGCTTTTGCCCACGGGGTGACCGTGTGCGTCCTAGTGTTTGCTATTATGGACAAATCGTGGTTTAAATGTCCATAATAGAGAAATGCCGCGCAAGCCGCCTATCATTTTTCCGCAGGAGCAACGACTGCTTTCCCAGTTGGGAGAGCGGCTGAAGCTCGCGCGGATGCGCAGGAAGCTAAGCAACGCAGTCGTGGCACAGCGGGCGGGAATTTCAAGAACGTCGCTTTACAAGGTGGAAGCAGGCGACGCCGGCGCGACCCTTGGAACGTATCTGCGCGTGCTGGCCGTCCTGGGGCTCGAGGCTGACATCAATGGGCTCGCCGCCGACGACAAGGTCGGTCGCAAACTGCAGGACCTGGCGCTCGAAGCGCCAACGACTGCATCCCGCCGCCGCCGGACCGTTAGCGACGCCGTCCAGGCTGCTTCAGGCCCCGCCGACGGTACCGGGAAAACCGCATGAGCGGCCCGGACACCGCCCTGGAGGTCTGGCTCGAATGTGACCTTGGGCCAAGGTGCCTGGTAGGCACCTTGGCGCATGACCGTGGGCAGATTCGATTTCACTATGAGCGCGAGTGGCTGCGCGACGAACGCGCATTCGCGCTTGACCCGGACCTGTCGCTGGACGAATCACCGTTCTTTCCCAAACCCGAACTGGGCAATTTCGGCATCTTCCTGGACTCCTCACCTGACCGATGGGGCCAGACGCTGATGAAGCGTCGCGAGGCCCTGCAAGCGAAGGACGAGAAACGACCTCCCAGGACGCTTTACGCGTGGGACTTCCTCGTGGGCGTGCAGGACTTTACCCGTCAGGGTGGACTGCGCTTTCGACGTGTGGGCACCGAGGAGTTCCTGGGCAACGAGAAGATGGCAGCGCCGCCCATCACCAGCCTGGGGGAACTGGAGGCGGTCGCCTATCAGCTAAGCAGCCGCCGAATCGACGACCTCGACGCGCTGAAGAAGTGGCTCACGGTCCTGGTTGCCCCGGGGGCGTCCCTGGGCGGCGCACGGCCGAAAGCCAACTTCACTGAGGCAGATGGCTCCCTGTGGATTGGCAAATTTCCGGCACGAGATGACGACCGGGATATGGGTGCCTGGGAGCACGTGGTGCACGGCTTGGCACAGAAGGCAGGAGTGGATGTCCCAGCCGCCCGGGTCGTGCGGCTGAACAACGAGTTCCACACATTCTGCGTGCAACGCTTTGACCGCGTGAACGGCGCGCGACGTTTCTATGCGTCCGCGATGACCTTGCTTCGCAAGGAGCAGAGCGAGGGCACCAGCTACCTGGAGCTCGCCCAGTTCCTGCGCGCCAAGGGCGACGGTGCCCATGCGGATGCGGACCTGGCGCAGTTGTTCCGCAGGGTCGCGTTCAATGTGGCGGTTGGAAATCGGGACGACCATCTGCGCAACCACGGGTTCGTGCTGGGCGCAACGGGCTGGCGGCTGGCACCAGCGTTCGACGTCAACCCGAACATCGACAAGGCAGAACACGTTCTCAACATCGACGACGCAGACAACCGCCCCAGCCTCGCGACCATCCAGACCACCGCGGCTTTCTATGGGCTGAGCGATGAACGAGGGCAACAAATTGTCGAGGAGGTTGCTACGGCGGTTGACGGGTGGGAAGACGCAGCCAGGCAGGCCGGTATCGGACGCGCCGATGTGCAACTCACTGCCGGGGCGTTCTCCGCTCATGCGGAGTTTCGGTCCGCAACTCGGAGCTAGGACCTAGGACCTGTCTCGCGTCATCTGGCGTGCCCAGTCTTCATACCGCTGCCTGTTCTCCGCATTGGGCGGATACAGCCCCGGCAACAGCGCCCCCGCCATCACCTCGGACATGATCCAGCCCTCCAGGCGCTCCTGCTCCACTGCGAGTTCGATCACCTCATCGAGCAGCGCTGCCGGGATCAGGACCGCACCGTCCTGATCGACGACCACCACGTCATTCGGAAACACGGCCACGCCGCCGCAGTCGATCGGCTCCTGCCAGCCGACAAAGGTCAAACCGTTCACTGACGCAGGCGCCGCCGTGCCCTGGCACCAAACGGGCAGGCCCGTACCCAGCACGCCTTCGACATCGCGCACGACGCCGTCGGTGACCAGCGCAGTGACACCGCGTTTTTGCATCCGAGCGCACAGGATGTCGCCGAAGATGCCCGCGTCGGCCACGCGCATCGCGCCGACGACGGCGATGCAGCCAGCCGGCATGGCTTCGATGGCGGCACGCGTCGAAATGGGTGAACCCCAGGAGGCGGGCGTCGCAAGGTCTTCGCGCGCCGGCACGAACCGCAAGGTGAACGCGCGTCCCGCGACACGCGGCTGACCAGGTGCCAGCGGTCGGGTTCCGCGCAGCCAGACATTGCGCAGCCCCTTCTTGAGCAGCACCGTGGTCAGCGTGGCGGTCGTGATGCCTTCCAGCGTTCGCCTCGTCTGCTCATCCATGGGAAGCGATTCGACGTTCATCTTTTGCTCCGTTTGTAAGAAAACGAGATGGTACGCACAAGCTGCTCACACCTCTTTACCAGTCCGATGCACAAAGCGGTCGGCGGCTGGCTTGCGGCCTGCGTTGTGGATACACGCATCTGCCAAACTGGCGGCTGGTAAAACCAAAACAGGAGCTACAAATGAAACGAACTCTTCAATACGCGATGGCCATTGGCGCGCTGACGCTCGCCGGGCACGCGGCTGCGCAGATCACGTTCTACGAGGGCAGGGAATTCCGCGGACGTGCTTTCACCGCTGACAACGAAGTGCAGAACTTCGACCGTACCGGCATGAACGACAAGATCTCGTCCATCGTCGTCGATCGCGGCCGCTGGGAAGTCTGTGAAGATTCGCGCTTCCGTGGCCGCTGCGTGGTGCTGCGCCGGGGCAACTACCCGTCGCTTCAGGAGTTCGAGATGAACAACCGCATCTCGTCGGTGCGTCCGATCCAGGGTGGCCGCCGTTACCAGAACGAAATCGCAGAGCCGGTCGCCGTGGCACCTGTGTATGAATACCGCCGCCGTGCCAACGAGCGTGTGACGGAAGTGCCGGTCACTTCGGTTCGCGCTGTCGTCGGGCCGCCGAACCAGCGTTGCTGGGTCGAGCGCCAGGCGGTGGCCGAGCCTTCCCGTGGCGAGCCCAACGTGGGCGGCGCGCTGGCAGGTGCACTCATCGGCGGCATCCTGGGTCACCAGGTCGGCGGCGGCTCCGGCAAGGATGCGGCGACCGCAGCAGGCGTGATCGGCGGCGCGGCCATCGGCGCCAACCAGGGTCGTGGCCCCGGTGGCTCGACCATCGTCGAGCGCGACGTGCAGCGCTGCCAGACAAACGCAAGCGATCGTGTGGAGTATTACGACGTGACCTACAACTACCGCGGTGCCGAGCACCGTGTGCAGATGGCAACGCCTCCGGGCCGCACGATCATCGTCAACGAGCGCGGCGAGCCGCGCCAGTAAGTATCACCCGTGCCGGGTTCCCGCTGGGGCGAAACGCCTTCAGACCGGGGCCTTGAGCAAGCAGTGGGCAGTCTGGGTCTATCCCCCGCAGGGGTGACCTGGCTGCCCACTCGCTCGTTGGAAAAAGCCTGACGTCCGCGTACGGCCGAGCCTCGCCCGCGTTGAGCTTGGGTCCTAGCGGACGGGGCGCCAAATAACTACCGTCCCCGGCCTGCGCCAGCGGCAAAGTGACAGGGTGTTTTCTAACTTACGGCAGAAGCAATGGAAGAAAAAGCGCGTCTCACGATATTGATTGACCCACAGAAGAAAAAAGCTCTTGAAGAGCTGTGTGCCTCCCAGGACGTCACGTCGTCGCAAGTCGTCCGCATGCTGATCCGTCAATACCTGGAAAAGCATGGCGTGCGGCCCGGACCGGTAGCAGTCAACAAGGAGCGCG
Organism: Pseudomonadota bacterium; assembly: GCA_040386635.1. GTDB lineage: Bacteria > Pseudomonadota > Gammaproteobacteria > Burkholderiales > Burkholderiaceae_C > Ramlibacter. The sequence continues at coordinate 13,339 of JAZKFD010000116.1, read as the reverse complement.
GCCGATAGCTCATCAGGCAACGGCCCGACGGTCATCAGGGCCGGTTCCGTACCGTGTACCTGACAACATCGTCGGCAGGCACGTACTGGTCATACAGGGCGCGCGCACTCGCATTGGCCTGGCGGGTGACCCAGTAAACGCGTGACCATCCCTCCGCGCGCATCGCATTGCGCAACCAGTCGATCAGCGCGCGGCCCATGCCACGGGCTCGTGCGGCAGGGTGGACATACAGATCCTCCAGATAGCACACGGGCTGCGTCTCCCACGTGGCTTCATGCACGACGCAAATCGCAAAGCCATACACCTGGCCCTCGACTTCGGCCAGCATGCACATCACTGCAGAGTCCGGATCAAGAATGCGCTGCCAGGTGCGGCTGGTCACGGCTTCGGGCAGCGTTGTCTCATAAAAGTCGCAATAGCCGCGCCAAAGCGCACGCCATGCGGTCTCGTCAGAGGGAAGGGCGGATCGGATCAGGGGCGCGGCCATTGCACCGATTGTGCCGCGCGCCCGGCTTCAAAGCTGACCCGCGAGCAACACGGCGGCGTGGACGGCCTGCCGCTGTGCACCATCATGGATCTGGTGGCGGCAGCTTGTGCCATCGGCCACCACGATTGCATCGGGCTGCTTCCTGATCGCGGGCAACAGGCTCAACTCAGCCATCTTCATCGACACTTCATGATGCGGGGCCTCATAGCCGAAGCTTCCTGCCATACCGCAGCAACTCGTCTCGATCAGCTCGGGCTGCACGCCCGGGATCAGTTTGAGTACATCGATGATCGGGTTGACCGCGTCGAACGCCTTCTGATGGCAGTGACCGTGCAGCAGGACCTGCTTGTTGAGCGGCCGCAAGCGCACCTTCAGCGCGTCGAGCTTTCCGAGCTTCAGTTCGCGCGAAAGAAATTCCTCCAGCAAGAGAGCCTGCCCCGCGATGAGCTGCGCGTCATCGCCCAGACCCATGGCCAGCGTTTCATCGCGCAGCGTCAGCAGGCACGACGGCTCCAGCCCGACGATGCAAATGCCCTTCTGTGCAAACGGAAGCAGCGACTCCACGACTTCTTTCGCCCTGGCGCGTGCTTCATCGACCATGCCGCTGGCCAGGAATGTCCGGCCGCAGCAAAGATGCCCGCCATCCGGCCTGGCCTTCGCTGCGACATGCACCGTGTAGCCGGCGGCCTGCAGCAGCTTGAACGCGGCATGGGCGTTTTCGGATTCGAAAAAGCCGTTGAAGGTATCGACGAAGAGAACCACCGGTTGCGTGGCCGCGAGCACCTCATCCCGGCTCGCCGACTGGGTGGCACTGTTGAAGAAATGGTCGGCCCGCCACTCGGGCAGGCTTCGCTTTGCCGACAGCCCCAGCACTTTTTCGCCCAGCGCTGCGAGCAGCGGGCTGCGGTTGCGCAGGTTGAGCAGCCAGGCAAACCGGCTGGCGTTGCGCACATAGTCGGGCAGGCGCGCGACCAGCTTGTCCTTGAGCGTGTAGCCGTGTTTTGCCTTGTAGTGATGCAGGAACTCCACCTTCATCTTCGCCATGTCCACGCCGGTCGGGCAATCGCGTTTGCAGCCCTTGCAACTCACGCACAAGTCGAGCGCGTCCTTCACCGTGTCGGAGGCCAGACCTTCTGCACCCAGCTGACCCGAAAGCGCAAGCCGCAGCGTGTTGGCGCGGCCCCGGGTGAGGTGCTTCTCGTCACGCGTCACGCGGTAGCTCGGGCACATGGTTCCCGCATCGAACTTTCTGCAGTGGCCGTTGTTGTTGCACATCTCCACGGCCTTGGCAAAGCCCTGTGCAGGATCGGCGCCTGTGCCCGGCGCCGAGGTCCGCTCGGTGGCCGGATCGTTCTGCACATCCCATGCGCTCCAGTCCAGCGCGGTCCTTACCGGTATCACCCGATACGAAGGCGCAAAGCGCATCAGGCGCGTGTCATCCATTCGCGGCGGATCAATGATGCGCTGCGGAGACAGCAGGTTCTGCGGATCCATGAAGGTCTTGATCTGCGCGAATGCCTCGGTGATGTTCGGCCCGAACTGCCACTGGATCCATTCGCCGCGGCACAGGCCGTCGCCATGCTCGCCGCTGTAGGCACCTTTGTATCTGCGAACCAGCGCAGACGCTTCTTCAGCGATGGCGCGCATCTTGGGGGCGCCGTCTTTTCGCATGTCCAGGATCGGCCGCACGTGCAGCGTGCCAACCGAGGCGTGTGCATACCAGGTGCCTTTGCTGCCGTACTTGCGAAACACCTGCGTGAGGCCATCGGTGTATTCGGCGAGGTGTTCCAGCGGCACCGCGCAGTCTTCGATAAAGCTCACCGGCTTGCCATCGCCCTTGAGGCTCATCATGATGTTGAGCCCCGCCTTGCGCACGTCCCACAGCTTCTTCTGCGGACCTTCGTCAGTCATCTGCACAACCGAGCCCGGCAGGCCCAGATCGCCCATCAGCTCGACAAGGCCGGCCAGCTTGCGCACGAGCACGTCGCGGTCGTCGCCCGCGAACTCGACCAGCAGCACAGCATCGGGCCGGCCGATCACGGCACTGCGTATGACCGGTGCGAATGCCGGGTTCTGCAGCGACAGCTCGATCATCGTGCGGTCTACCAGCTCGACGGCCGAGAGCACGGCATCCTGCCCGGTGCCGCCGTAGGCGACGATGTGCTGTGCGGTATCCATCGCCTTGTAGAAGGTGGGAAAATTCACCACGCCCAGCACCTTGTGCCGGGGCAGCGGCGAGAGTTGCAGCTTGAGCGACTTCGTGAGCGCCAGCGTGCCTTCACTACCGACGAGCAGATGTGCCAGATTCACCGAACCATCGGCGGTATACGGCTTCTCGTTCTGGTTGCGAAAGATGTCGAGGTTGTAGCCCGCGACCCGGCGCAGCACCTTGGGCCAGCGCTTGTCTATTTCGGGTGCAAGCGCAGTTGCCAGATCGCGCACACGCATACCCAGTTCGCGCGCCGTGCCCACGCAATCTTCGAATCGTGTGAAATCATGGAGTGCGCCATCGGCGGTCCAGGCCGTCATGCCCAGGACGTTGTGGACCATGTTGCCGTAAGCGATGCTGCGGCTGCCGCACGAGTTGTTGCCCGCCATGCCGCCCAGGGTGGCCTGCGCGCTCGTGGAAACGTCCACCGGATACCACAGGCCCGTCTTCTTCAGCGCGGCGTTGAGGTGATCCAGCACGATACCCGGCTCGACCACGGCGGTGCGCGCCGACGAATCGACCTGCAGGATATTGCGAACGTATTTGGTGTGGTCGATGACCAGGCCCGCGCCGACTGTCTGGCCGCACTGGCTGGTGCCACCACCGCGCGGCACGATCGGCACTTTCAAGTCGCGGCAGATGTCCAGCGCCAGCTTGACTTCGTCGCCAGACCGTGGGACGAAGACGCCGATGGGCATGACCTGGTAGATCGATGCGTCCGTCGCATAGCGTCCGCGATCGGCTGCGGAGAACAGCACTTCGCCTTCCGTCTCGGCGGCCAGGCGTGCGGCGAGCCGGCCGGCAACTTCGTTGCTTGCGCGCGCAACCGTCTCATAAGCCTGGCCTTCGGCTTGGCGTGCGACCTTCAGGGGCAGGGGGGCGTTCATTCGCGGACTCCGGCCAGCTGCGTGTTGACGCCGCGTCGCAGTTGATCGACCACCACATCGCGCTTGTTGTTCAGGTGCGTGACGAGCACGTCGCGCATGGCGTCTGCATCGCGCGCCGACAGCGCCTCGATCATGCGGTCGTGCTCGTGCATCGCGCGCTTCCACTTCTCGCCGTCCTGGTTCGAGCGAAAACGAAGTGCCTGCAGGCGCGCATTGACCTGGTTGTACGTGCTGGAAAGAACGGGGTTCCGCGCGGCAGCGTTGATGGCGCTGTGGATCTTTGAGTTGAGCCTGTAGTAGCTGGACAAGTCCTTTCGCGTATAGGCGGCCATCATCTCGAAATGCATCGCCTTGATTTCGGCCAGCTCGGCGTCGGTGATGCGCTCGGCGGCAAGGGCGCCCGACTGCGCTTCGAGACACGCCATCACCTCGAACGTGTTGAGCACGTCGGCTTCGGTCAGCAGGACGGCGATGGCGCCGCGATTGGGAACCAGCTCCACCAGGCCCTCGGCGGCCAGCATCTTGATCGCCTCGCGCAGCGGCGTGCGGGACACCTGCAGCACTTCGGCCAGTTCTCTTTCATTGAGCTTGGCGCCCGGTGCGATGCGGTTTTCAACCAGCATTTGCCGGAGGCGATGAGCTACCTGGTCATGCAGGGCGGCGCGGGGGATGGCTATCACTTCAGCGGTCATCACATCATTTTGTATGCAAAAATGACAGCTGTAAAGCACCGCATCCGTACTGACCACTAGTTGACAATCCCGTTTTGTATGCAAAAATTCCCCGCATCCTGATTTGAGATCCGCCATGCCTACGCTCGACTTTCACCCCACCGGCCGCCACTTTCTGCAAATTCCCGGGCCGTCTCCCGTGCCCGATCGCATCCTTCGCGCGATGAGCCTGCCGACCATCGACCACCGCGGCCCTGAATTCGGTGTGCTGGGCCTGCAGGTGCTCAAGGGCGTCGGCCAGATCTTCCAGACGAAGCACCCCGTCATCATTTATCCGGCGTCGGGCACCGGCGCCTGGGAAGCAGCGCTTGCCAACGTGCTGAGCCCGGGCGACCAGGTGCTGATGTACGAAACCGGCCACTTCGCATCACTGTGGAACAAGATGGCGCAGCGCCTGGGCCTCAAGCCCCAGTTCCTCGGCCTGCCGGGCGCTGAGGGTTGGCGAAAGGGCGTTCAGGCCCACCTCATCGAAGAGCGGCTGAAGGCCGACACCCAGCACGCCATCAAGGCCGTGTGCGTGGTGCACAATGAAACCTCAACCGGCGTGACCAGCAACATCCTGGCCGTGCGCAAGGCGATCGACGCCGCTAAGCATCCGGCGCTGTTGATGGTGGACAGCATCTCGGGTCTCGCATCGGCCGAATACAAGCATGACGACTGGGGCGTTGACGTCACCATCAGCGGATCGCAAAAGGGTCTGATGCTGCCGCCGGGTATCAGCTTCAACGCGGTGTCGCCCAAGGCAATCGAGGCGAGCAAGTCCGCGAAATTGCCCAAGGCGTTCTGGGCCTGGGATGAAATCATCGAGATGAACAAGAGCGGCTACTGGCCGTACACCCCCAACACCAACCTGCTCTACGGACTGGCCGAAGCCTGCGACATGCTGCTGTCGCCGGTGCATGGCGGCCTGCCCGCCGTGTTCGAGCGGCACCAGCGTTGGGGCGAGGGCGTGCGCGCAGCAGTCAGGGCCTGGGGCCTGGAGATCCAGTGCGCCGACCCTGCCGTCTATTCCCCCGTGCTGACCGGCGTGATGATGCCCGAAGGCATCGACGCCGATGCCGTGCGGCGCGTGATCTATGAGCGCTTCGACTGCTCGCTGGGCACGGGTCTTGGCAAAGTCAAGGGACGCATGTTCCGCATCGGGCACCTGGGGGACTGCAATGACCTCACGCTGATGGGCGCGCTCGCCGGTTGCGAAATGGGCATGAAGCTTTCGGGCGTGAAGCTCGCAGGCTCCGGCGTACAGGCCGCAATGGATTTCTTCGCGTCGCACCCCGCGTCGCAGCCGCTTCAAAAAGCGGCCTGAACCGTTTATTCAAAAACAGGAGACTCACATGCAACGCAGAATTTTCGTCGCCGGTACCGCAGCAGCAGCCGCATCCCTCGCATCGCCGATGCTTCGCGCGCAGGCGCTGCCCGCGGGCCCGGTTCGCATCATCGTGGGCTTCGCACCCGGCGGTGGCACCGACATCCTGGCGCGTGTCATCGGGCAAAAGCTCGCTGACATGTGGAAGACCCAGGTCATCGTGGAAAACCGTGCGGGTGCCTCGGGCACCATCGCCGCCGACTTTGTCTCCAAGCAGGCCGGTGACGGCAATACGCTGCTGATGGCACACATCAACAGCCAGGCCATTACGCCCGGCCTTCAGAAGGTCAACTACGACCCCGCCAAGGACTTCCAGCCGATCGTGCTGGTGGGCGTCACACCCAACCTGCTCATCTGCAACGAGAGCCAGCCGGCCAAGACGGTGAAGGATCTGGTGGCCCTGTGCCGTGCCAACCCCGGCAAGATCAGCTTCGGTTCCGCCGGCACCGGCAGCGCGCAGCACCTGGCGCTTGAAATGTTCATGCTCGCTGCAAACGTCAAGGCGATCCACGTGCCGTACAAGGGCTCCGGCCCGATGCTCACCGACCTCATCGGCGGCACCATCCAGTACAGCTTCGACACGATGACGGCTGCGACGCCGCACGTCAAAAGCGGCAAGGCGATTGCGATTGCGCAGACCCGCCAGCAGCGCGTGCCCGCCTACGCCAATGTGCCGACGATGGCGGAGTCGGGCTTCCCCGGCTTCGAAGCCACGACCTGGTACGGCCTGGCCGGCCCCTCCAAGATGCCGGTGGCGATGGCCAAGCGCATGAACGAAGACATCAACAAGGTCATGCAGATGCCCGACGTGATGGAGCGCCTGGCAGCATCCGGCGCGCAGGACGGCGGCGGCTCGACCGAGAAGTTCGGCGACTTCATGCATGCCGAGCAGATCAAGTGGGCAAAAATCATCAAGGACGGCGGCGTCAAGGGTGAAGGCTAAACCGTAGATGACCGCACCGCGCCCGCTGCCCCTGGAGGGCGTTCGCGTCCTCGATGTCTGCCAGGTGATGGCAGGCCCCTATGCCTGCATGTTGCTCGGGGACCTCGGGGCCGACGTGATCAAGATCGAGCCGCCCGGTGGCGGCGACCAGACGCGCGGCTCG
>JAZKFD010000116.1:0-6543 GCA_040386635.1 Pseudomonadota bacterium | reverse complement strand
CAAGATGAAGGGCCCCGACAGCATGGGGTTCCTCAACATGAACCGCAACAAGCGAAGCGTCGCGCTCAACCTCAAGAGCAAGGCGGGCCGCGAGGTGCTGCTGCAGCTCGCCAAGGATGCGGACATCCTGATCGAGAACTACCGGCCCGGTGCGATGAAGCGCCTGGGCCTGGGCTACGACGTGCTCAAGGAAATCAATCCGAAGCTGGTGTACACCAGCATTTCGGGCTTCGGCCAGACCGGACCTTGGTCCGATCGTCCGGGGTTCGATCTGATGGCACAGGCGATGTCCGGGGTGATGAGCGTCACGGGTTACCCTGGTGGACCGCCCGTGAAAGCGGGAGTGCCGGTCGCCGACATCGGCTGCGCGCTCTTCGCCGTGTATGCGACGCTTGCCGCGCACATCGGCGCAAAGAAGTCAGGGCAGGGCCAGCACATCGATGCATCGCTGTTCGACTCGGCGCTGGCGTTTTCGATCTGGGACACCAGCGATTACTGGGGCACGGGCAAGCCACCGCAGCCGCTGGGCACCTCGAACAAGATGACCGCGCCGTATCAGGCGATGCGGTCGTCCGACGGCTACTTCGTGATGGGCGCCAACAACCAGAAACTCTGGCAGCTGCTGTGCAACGTGATCGGGCGTATCGAATTGCTGGCCGATGAGCGCTTCAGCACGATTTCGCTGCGGCTCCAGCACCGCGCTGAACTCGAAGGCGAGCTCGAGCAGACCTTCCGCCAGAACACCAAGGATTACTGGGTGGAGACGCTGCTGGCGGCGGGCATTCCCGCAGGGCCTATCCTCACCTACCCCGAAGCGTTCGAAAGCGAACATGGGCGCGCGCGCGAGATGCGCATCGAGATCGACCATCCGATCGAAGGCAAGGTGCCCAACATCGGTTTTGCGGTGAAGCTGTCGGGTACACCGCAGCAGGTGCAACGCCATCCACCCTTGCTCGGTGAACACACCAGCGAGGTGCTTTCAGAACTCGGTTTTGATGAGGCTGCGCAAGCGCAGCTGCGAGAGCAGGGCGCCTTCGAAGCATGAGTGACAACGCTGAACCTGCGTCGGTCGACGGCGCAACCCGTTTGGTCATCGATGGCCCCGTAGCCACCATCACATTCGATCGTCCTGCGGCACGCAATGCGATGACGTGGGCCATGTACGAAGGGCTGGTCGCGGCCTGCGAGCAATTACGGCGCGAGCCTGGGGTTCGCGTGGCGCTGCTGCGTGGGGCAGGCGGAGAAGCCTTTGTTGCAGGCACCGATATCGAACAGTTCAAGGCGTTCAAGGACGGTCGTGACGGCGTTGCGTATGAGCAGCGCATCGACGAGTGCATCGCACCGCTTGAGTCGCTGCCGATCCCCACGGTCGCGCTGGTCGAAGGCTGGTGCGTCGGCGGTGGGCTGGTGATTGCGACCGCCTGCGACGTGCGGATCGCAACGCCGTCTGCGCGCTTCGGTGTGCCGATTGCAAGAACGCTGGGGAACTGCCTGTCGGCATCGAACCTCACGCGGCTGATCGCTTCATTCGGAAGGCCCCGTGTGCAGCGGATGTTGCTGGCGGCCGAAATCATCGGCGCGCCGGAAGCGCTTGCTTGCGGCTATCTGTCGGAAGTGATCGAGCCTGCGCTCATCCACGCCCAAGCGGATGAGTTGTGTCGCAAGCTCGCCGCGCTCGCTCCGGTGACGCAGGCCGTAAGCAAGCAGGCGCTGCAACGCTTGCTCCTGGCCAATCTACCGGACGTGAGCGACCTCATTGAACGCACCTACGGCAGCGAAGACTTTCGCGAAGGTGTCTCGGCATTCACCGCCAGGCGCCCGCCCACCTGGCGCGGCCGGTAACACCTGACGGATCGCTTTTGGGGTGAAATGCCTGCATGCCTGCCCCAACGCCATCGCCCGCGCCGCTGAAAAAAATCGACCTCACCCAATCCGTTGCTGGCGAGGAGGACCCCGGCGCTTCCATTGACCCGAGAAAGGTCAAGCCGGAGCCCGAGAGCCCGTCCGTAAGCCCGCCTTCCTCGACGCAGCAACCAAAAGACACCTGAGAATTGGAATCTGACCCCAATTACTTAAGCGGGGTCAGATTCCAATTAATCAGTTCATTCAGGACGCATTGCCTGGCCCGGCGTCGGTCGAAAGTGCGTCGTCGATGTGCATGGGCGTACGCACGACGCCGTCCTCGCCGGCAATGGCTTCGATGCCGATGACCGGTGGTTCCCAGTGAACGCTGCCGAAGATGGACGCGAACGCGGCATCGGCGGCGTCGCGGCCAACGGCGAGGCGCACGAACCCCTGCGGAATGGCGGTGCCCGACGGATCGAACATGAACCAGCGATTGCCGACGTACGCTTCCACGTACGCGTGAAAGTCCGGTGGCCCCAGAGCAGGGTCGGCGCCGTAGTCGAAGCCCGTTGTAAACCGTGCGGGAATGTTGACCGCCCGGCACAGCGCAATCATGAGGTGCGCGAAGTCGCGGCAGACACCTTGCTTGGTGACCAGCGTGTCGCACGCCGAAGTGGTGCCTTGCGACGAGTTGGACGTGAACTCGACATGCTGCTGCACCCAGTCGCGAATCGCCCGCACCCGGTCATAACCTTGCCAGAGACCGCCAAACTGCGCGAACGCAAAGCGGTGCAGGCGGTCCGACTCGCAGTAGCGACTGGGGTACAGATACGTGAGCACCTCTGCAGGCAGCGCAGCGATCGGCATTTCCGGTAATGAGGACGGGGACGCGCGGTGCTGAATCAGGTCAAGCACGGTTTCGCAGTACACGCGAAGCGGACCTTCAGGGGCGCTCACCCGCATCCAGCGTGTCTGCGTCGCGGGATCAACCCAGGGCGTAGCCTGTGCGCGCTGGCCGAAATCGGCACGTTCCCAGATGATGCGCTGCGCGGGGGTGCGAGCAGCCTGGACATTGAAGATGAAGTCGCAGGTGGGCGAGTTCACCACGTAGTTGAGTTCGACGTGGTAGCGCAATCGGATCGGTGGAACCGAGGCCGCGACAGGAAGTGAATTAGGGGCGGTAGCGGAGAGTGTCATTGCACCCGATTGTGCAGCTTCCGTGCCAGCCTGTGGGCAGGCGGGCCGCGCTGCGCCCCAACTACCGGCTCCCGCCTACAGGGTGCGAGATGCCTCCAGCGCCTGCCCACCACCAAAGCTGCTTTGCTCCGGCTCCTCGCCGCCCAGCGTCACGCGGATCGCGCAGTATTTAAATTCCGGAATCTTCGCAAACGGGTCGAGCGCTGCATTCGTGAGCTTGTTGATCGCCGCCTCGTAGTAGCAGAATGGCACGAACACCGCGCCGCGTGGCGAGCTCTCGTCGGCCCGCGCGTACAGGGCCACCTGGCCGCGACGTGATTCGATGGTCACCAGGTCGCCCGGCTTTCCACCCATGGCGGCGAGGTCCAGCGGATGGACGAGCGCAACCGGATCCGGCTCGATCGCATCGAGCACGGTCGCGCGGCGCGTCATGCTGCCGGTGTGCCAGTGCTCCAGCTGCCGGCCCGTGATGAGCACCATCGGGTATTCGGTATCGGGTCGCTCGTTCGCCGGAATAATGTCGGCCGGAACAAACTTCGCGCGCCCGCTGTCGCGCGGGAATGTCTCCATGAACACCACCGGATCGCCCGGATCGCCTTCGTTCACGCAGGGGTAGGTGACCGCATGTTCGCGGTCGAGCCGGTCCCAGGTGATGCCGCCGATGCTGGGCATGGTGTGGCGCATCTCGTCGAACACTTCGGACACATGGTTGTAGTGCCAGCCGCATCCGAGGCGATTCGCGATCTGGATGATGATCCAGAGATCCTGCCGCGCATCACCGGGCGGGTTGATGGCCTTGCGGCCCATCTGCACCAGGCGATCGGTGTTGGTGAAGCTGCCGTCCTTTTCAGGAAAGGCGCTCGCGGGAAGGATGACGTCCGCCAGGTAGGCCGTTTCGGTCAGGAAGATGTCCTGCACCACCAGGTGATCGAGCGCAGCCAGCGCTTCGCGGGCGTGGTTCGCATCCGGGTCCGACATCGCAGGGTTCTCGCCCTGTACGTACATGCCCTTGATGCCACCTTTTTTGATCGCGTGCATCACCTCGACCACCGTCAGGCCAACGTCGGCATCCAGCGTGCCGGGCGCGAGCTTCCAGGCTTTCTCGAAACTGGCGCGCACTTCGGGCCGCGTGACATGCTGGTAGTCGGGCAGCATCATCGGGATGAGGCCGGCATCGGACGCGCCCTGCACATTGTTCTGTCCGCGCAGGGGGTGCAGGCCGGTGCCAGGCCGACCGATCTGGCCGGTCATCAGGGCGAGGGCGATCAGGCAGCGCGCGTTGTCGGTGCCGTGCACGTGCTGCGATACGCCCATGCCCCACAGAATCATCGAGCCCTTGGACTTGGCGTACAGCCGCGCCACATAGCGCAGCGTGTCGGCGTCGATGCCGCAGATCGGCGCCATCGCCTCGGGGCTGTAGCCCTCGACGTTCTTGCGCAGCTCTTCGTAGCCGATCGTGCGCTCGGCGATGAAGGCTTCATCGACCAGGCCCTCATTGACGATGACGTGCATCATTGCGTTGAGCATCGGCACATCGGTGTCGGGCTTGAACTGCAGGTGACGGTGCGCCATGCGCGTGAGGTCCGAGCGGCGCGGATCCATCACGATCAGCTTCGTGCCGTTCTTGACCGCGTTCTTGATCCAGGTCGCGGCCACCGGATGGTTCACCGTCGGGTTCGCGCCGATGATGACGACCACATCCGCCTTGGTCACGTCCATCACGGGGTTCGAGACCGCGCCCGAACCGATGCCCTCCAGCAGCGCAACGACCGACGATGCGTGGCATAGGCGCGTGCAGTGGTCGACGTTGTTGCTGCCGAAGCCGGTGCGCACCAGTTTCTGGAACAGGTAGGCCTCTTCATTGCTGCCCTTGGCAGAGCCGAAACCGGCCAGTGATTTCTTGCCGTACTGGTCGCGGATCGCGGCGAGCTTGCCGCCCGCGAACTCCAGCGCTTCTTCCCAGCTTGCTTCGCGGAACACTTCCATCACGCGGTCCGGGTCCATCTCGAAGTCGCCGGTCTTTGGCACGCCTTCCCGGCGGATCAGCGGCTTGGTCAGCCGGTGCGGATGGTGCGCGTAGTCGAAGCCGTAGCGTCCCTTGACGCACAGGCGTCCGTGGTTGGCCGGACCATCGCGGCCTTCGACGAACAGGATCTTGTCGTCCTTGACGTTGTAGGTGAGCTGGCAGCCGACGCCGCAGTACGGGCAGACTGATTCGACCTGCTTGTCCGGGACGCTGAGCGCTGCATCGCGCGCCGGCATGAGCGCGCCAGTCGGGCAGGCCTGCACGCATTCGCCGCAAGCCACGCAGGTGGACGCGCCCATCGGATCGTCCATGTCGAAAACGATCTTGGCCGAGTCGCCGCGAAATGCCAGCCCGATCACGTCATTGACCTGTTCGTCGCGGCAGGCCCGCAGGCAGCGCGTGCACTGGATGCACGCATCGAGGTTCACTGCGATGGCGGGATGCGAGAGATCGGGCTGCGTGCTCGCGCGCGCTTCGAATCGCGGCTTGCCGACGCCGATCCTGGCGGCCCACTCGTCCACTTCGTTGTGGCGCGTGAAGTCGGCCTCGGGCATGTCCGACAGCAGCATCTCCAGCACCAGCTTTTGCGATGCGACCGCGCGCTCGCTGTCGGTAGTGACGGCGATGCCATTGGCGGCGGTGCGGCAGCAAGAGGGCGCCAGCACGCGCTCGCCCTTGATCTCGACCATGCACGAGCGGCAGTTGCCAACGGCTTCAAGGCCGTCCTTGTAGCAAAGGTGCGGCACGTCCACGCCTTCGCGCTTGCAGATGTCCAGAATGCTTTCGGTGGCGCGTCCAGTCACTTCCCTGCCGTTGAGGCTGAAGGTGACGGTGGGCACATCGAGTTGCGCGAGTTCTTGTCGGGTGATGGCGTTCATGTTCGGGCCCTTACTTCAGCTCGTGCGGGAAATATTTCACCACGCAGTCCATTGGATTTGGCGCGGCCTGCCCCAGGCCGCAGATGGAGGCATCGCGCATGACCAGTGAGAGGTCGGCAAGCAGCGCGAGATCCCATTTCGGCTGCTCCATGAGGTGGGCGGCTTTGGCCGTACCGACACGGCAGGGTGTGCACTGGCCGCAAGATTCGTGATGGAAAAAGCGCATCATGTTGCGCGCCGCGTCGGTTGCGGTGTCGTGATTGGAAAGCACCATCACCGCAGCCGATCCGATGAAGCAGCCATACGGTTGCAGCGTGTCGAAGTCCAGCGGAATGCCGTTCATGGTCGCCGGCAGGATGCCGCCCGACGCGCCGCCCGGCAGGTAGGCATAGAAGTTGTGGCCGTCCTGCATGCCGCCGCAGTATTCATCGATCAGCTCCTGGATGCTGATGCCCGCTGGCGCGAGCTTCACGCCCGGCTCCTTCACCCGGCCCGACACCGAAAACGAGCGCAGGCCCTTGCGGCCATTGCGCCCGTGCGAGGCAAACCACTCGCCGCCTTTTTCGAGGATGTCGCGCACCCAGTACAGCGTCTCGA